>JADGNQ010000005.1 GCA_017883385.1 Candidatus Sulfotelmatobacter sp. | reverse complement strand
CCGCGCCGTTCCTGAAGAAGAGCATCGCACTGGCCTACGTGCCCGTGGAATTGGCCGGGATAGGCACGGCGGTAAAGGTGGACATCCGAGGCCAGGGTGTGGGAGCAGTGGTCGTGCCGACTCCGTTCTACAAGCGCCCGAAGAAAACCGCATAACCACAGAGGACACAGAGCACACAGAGGGTTTCGCTAGGAGCTAGCAACTAGGAGCTAGAAGCTTTTATGTCTTACCCCACAGACCGCAAGTACACAAAAGAGCACGAATGGATTCAAGTGAACGGTAGTTCCGCCACCGTCGGGATCACGCACTACGCACAGGAGTCGCTGGGCGACATCGTTTTTGTCGAAGTCCCCAAAGTCGGCGCGGAACTCACCGCGGGCAAGACCTTTGGCACGGTCGAGTCGGTGAAGGCGGTGTCGGACTTGTTCGCTCCCGCGTCAGGGACGGTAACCGAAGTGAACGCGGAATTGGCCACCTCGCCGGAGAAAGTGAACAAAGATGCGCACGGCTCGTGGATGGTGAAACTCACGCTGAAGAATCCGAGTGAAGTGGATGGCCTGCTCTCGGCGGCGGACTACGAGAAGTTCGTGGCCGAAGAGAGCGGTCATTGAGGATTCGCAACTTGCGCAGGCCGTATCGAGGCGTTACACCCTTAGCCGTGATCGGATTGCTCATTGCAGCTTTCGTTGTCCCTTCAAGCGGCGCCGACGAATCTCCCTTATGTAAGCCCTATACATTACCTGGGCAACTGCAGGATCATCTCAAGAGGGATTTTGCCACCTGGAAAATCCAAGAGGTTTCGAACCTAGGCTCACGGGCTAAAGGGAGATGGAGGGAGGAAAAGAGCTTGGATTGTCCGGGTGTGGCTGTAGGATCGTTCGAGAGCAACGACACGACCTCATACGCCTTAGTGCTTGTGCCAATAGGCAATCCTGATTCGGCCTATCGATTCGTAGTCTTTACTCCGGGTTCGAGTGCGTCTGCCAATGAATTCCGCGTCGTCGAGCAGTGGGACAAAGCGGGCGCCTCCAATTACTTCGTACACAAGATCCGCATCAGCCGCGCGTTTAGCTCTGAGTGGGTACGAAAGCTGCACGCGAAGGCCCGCGACGGTATTCTATTTGTGGATGCTGCCGATACCGAGTACGAAGCGGACGTGTACTTCTGGACCGGCAACCAATATCAACACGAACCACTCGATGAGTGACGGAACTTTATAGCCGAGCGACTTCATCCCTATGCGCTATTTACCCAAATCTCCCGCCGACCGCGAAGCCATGCTGAAGGCAATTGGCTTGCGCTCGGTCGACGACCTGTTTGCGCCGATCCCCGCTGAGTACCGGTTGACCCGCGACCTCAAAATCCCGCGCCAGATGGCCGAGTCAGAAATTGTCGATTTCTTCCGTCAACGTTCGCGTGAGAATGGCGACGGCTACACCAGTTTTCTGGGGGCGGGCGCGTACTCTCACTACCGCCCCGTCATTATTGATTCGCTGATCTCGCGCGGCGAATTTCTCACGGCTTATACGCCTTACCAGGCGGAGATATCGCAGGGCACCCTGCAATCGATCTTCGAGTTCCAGACCATGATCTGCGAGTTGACCGGCATGGAAGTCGCCAACGCCTCCATGTACGACGGATCAACGGCTGCGGCGGAAGGTGTGATGATGGCGGTCCGCCTGACCGGCCGGCGGTCGGTGTTAGTGGCGCGCAGCTTGCATCCGGAGTATCGCGAGGTTCTGGCGACCTACGCTACGCATCAAGGGATGCCACTGTCGATCGCAGGTTTCAGCGACGATGGCCGCGTGAACCTCAAAGAACTCGAGAAGTCGATCACGCCCGAGACCGCATGCGTGTTGGTGCAGTCGCCGAATTTCTTTGGCGCGATTGAAGACGTCGCGGCGATTGCCGAGATCGCGCACAAGCACGGCGCGATGCTGGTGGTTTCGATTGCAGAAGCTGTGTCGCTGGGAATCGTGGAACCTCCGCGGCAGGCCGACGTGATCGCCATGGAGGCGCAATCATTCGGAGTGCCGCTGGGATTCGGTGGTCCTTACTGTGGCGTCATTGCCACACGCGAGAAATACGTCCGGCAGATGCCTGGCCGTCTGGTGGGGCAAACGACCGACAAGCAGGGCAAGCGCGGCTTCGTCCTGACGCTGGCGACGCGCGAGCAGCACATCCGCCGCGAAAAGGCCACGTCGAACATCTGTACTAATCAGGCACTGGTCGCCCTCATGGTCAACATCTTCATGACCGTGTACGGGAAGGTGGGTCTGAAAGAGTTGGCGAAACAGAATCTGGCGAAAGCAGCCTACGCAGGCGGCCAGTTCGCGAAGCATGGGAAGGTCTTATTTGCCGGCACGCCTCGTTTTAACGAATTTGTCGTGCAGACCAGCGAAGATCCTTACGCCATCAACAGCCGCCTGTTGGGACACAAGATGGTCGGCGGCTTGCCCCTGAAGAAGTTCTATCCGGAACTGGGCAACGCTGCTCTGTGGTGCTGCACGGAATTGACGACGCGCAGCGCGATCGATACCGCAGTCGGATTGGTGGCCGAGAGCGAGCGTTCCGTGCGATCAGCCAAAGAGGAAGCGGAAGAGGTGGTGCGATGAAGCACCTGACTCGCAAAGCCACCCGCCATGTCAACCAGAACGAGGGGCTGATCTTCGAGAAGTCCTCGCCGGGGAAGGCGGCGTGGAAGTTGCCGCCCCTCGACGTGCCCGAAGTGGACACCGCTGCGCTTCTGGGTGCGTCCGAAAGAAAAGATCTCGGCAACCTCCCCGAAGTGAGCGAGATCGAAATCATCCGCCACTTTACCCGTATGTCTACCTGGAATTACGCCATCGATCTTGGCATGTATCCGCTCGGCTCCTGCACCATGAAGTACAACCCGCGCGTGAACGAAGCAGTGGCGCGCGTAGAGGGAATTGCCAACGGACATCCTTACCAGCCGGAGAAGATTTCGCAGGGCGCGCTGCACATTATTAAGACGCTCAGCGAACAACTGATCGAAATCACTGGCATGGAAGCGATCACGCTGCAGCCCGCGGCGGGCGCGCATGGCGAGATGACCGGGCTGCTTATGGTCCGCGCCTACCATCAGTCCAAGGGCAATGCGCGCAAGAAGATTCTGATTCCCGACTCGGCTCACGGAACCAATCCGGCCACGGCCGCAATGGTGAACTATGCCGTCGAGAATTTAAAGTCCGACTCGCGCGGCATGGTCGACATCGCAGCCCTCGCAGCGCAGATGAATGAAGATGTCGCGGCGCTGATGCTGACGAATCCCAACACGCTGGGTGTGTTCGAGCAGGACATTCATAAGATTGCCGACATCCTGCATGCCAAGGGCGGCCTGCTCTACATGGACGGCGCCAACATGAACGCGCTGGTCGGCAAAGTGCGCCCCGGCGACTTCGGTGTTGACGTCATGCACCTGAACCTGCACAAGACTTTCTCGACGCCGCACGGCGGTGGCGGCCCGGGCTCAGGCCCGGTTGCGATCAAGAAGGCGCTGGAGCCCTTTCTTCCGACGCCGGTGGTGCTTACGAAATCCGATGGGACGCTCGCCTTTGAATACAATCGTCCGCAGTCCGTCGGACGCGTACGCGCGTTCTACGGCAACTTCGGAATGTTTGTGCGCGCGCTGGCCTACATCCAGGCGAATGGTCCCGACGGCCTGCGCCAGACTACCGAAGACGCCGTGCTCAACGCCAACTACATTCGCAAAGGCCTCGAAGGCACTTACGACCTGCCCTATTCCACGCCCACCATGCACGAGGTCGTTTTCAGCGACAAGTTGCAGGCGAAGAAGGGCGTGCGCACGATGGACATCGCGAAGCGGCTCATCGACTACGGATTCCATCCCTACACCACTGCCTTCCCTCTGATTGTGCCGGGCGCGCTGATGATCGAGCCGACCGAGAGCGAGTCCAAGGAAGAAATGGATCTGTTCATCGAGGCCATGAAGTCGATCGCGGAAGAAGTAGAAGAAGATCCACAGATGGTGCTCGATGCGCCGCATTCTACGCGGGTTTCGCGGCTGGACGAGACTGCCGCCGCTAGGAAGCCTGTTTTGCGGTGGAAGCCTACGGTGTGATCATGCATGGACAATGATCGTGCACCGTGCCTTCTGTGTTTCCTCCCCTGTGTTCCACTGTCTCCTCTGTGGTTAAATCCTTCTATTGCCTCCCACAAAAAAAACTGCGGCAGGGACGGAGTTCCCGGGCTTGTTCGCTTCTCCGGAGAAGCGCAATGCCATCGCGTGCCTGCTGCTGGCCGTGGTCACGCTCGCGCTCTACAACCCGGTCACCCGCCATCCGTTTGTGAACTATGACGACGACCGTTACGTCACCGAGAATCTGCACGTACGCCAGGGGTTGACAGCAAATACCTTCGTCTGGGCGCTGACCGCGACCGAGCAAGCGAACTGGCATCCGCTGACCTGGATGTCGCATGCCCTCGATTGTTCGCTCTTTCGCCTGAATCCCGCCGGGCATCACTTCACCAGCGTGCTGCTGCACACGGTGAATGTGATCTTGCTCTTCCTGCTGCTGATGTGGGCCACGGGGCGGATGGGCCCCAGCCTGTTCGTGGCTGCACTGTTCGCATTGCATCCCATCAATGTGGAGTCGGTGGCCTGGGTGGCAGAGCGCAAGAACGTACTGTGCACGACGTTCTTCCTCCTCACGCTCTGGGCGTACGGCTGGTATGCGCGCAAGCCAGATTGGAAGCGGTACCTGGCGGTGGCTGCGCTGTTTGCCGCCGGACTCGCGTCGAAACCGATGGTGATCACGCTTCCTTTCGTACTGTTGCTGGTCGACTACTGGCCGCTGAAGAGAGTCGCTGGCGCGAGTGCCGATTCAGACGTGCCGCTCACTTTTCCGTGGTCACGCCTTGCACTGGAGAAACTGCCTTTGCTGGTACTCTCCGCTGCCAGCGCATTGATCACGATGCAGGCCCAGCGAGCCGGCGGAGCCATGCGGACGACCGCTCAGTTCTCCTTCGGAGTGCGGATTGCCAACGCCATCTACGCCTACGCCTTGTACCTGTGGAAGATGGTTTGGCCCACCCACCTTGCGCCGTTGTACCCGCATCCCGGGGATTCGCTCGCGGCGTGGCAGGTCTTGATCGCGACTCTTGTTTTGATCGCAATCACCGCCATTGTTCTGAAACTCCGAGCGCTCCACTACTTGCTGGTCGGCTGGTTGTGGTTTCTTGGAACGCTGGTCCCGGTGATCGGCCTCGTCCAGGTAGGAGATGCCGCCATGGCGGATCGCTACGCCTATATCCCGCTAATCGGCATCTTCGTGATGATTGCTTTCGGCACCGCCGATCGAGCCGAACAAAAGAACTTTAGCCTGTGGTCGGGCGTTCCAGCCTTAGTGATCCTCGTCTCTCTCGCAATCGCCACACACCACCAGATCGGCTACTGGCAGCGCAACACAGATTTGTGGTCGCACGCGCTCGCCGTAACCGAGAACAACTTCATCGCCGAAGACAACCTCGGGGGCGCGCTGATCCTGGAGGGGAAGGAGGAAGAAGCGCGTCCTCATTTCGAAGCCGCAGCGCGCATCAATCCGAACGATCCGATGAGCCGTAGCAACCTCGGAACCTACTTTCAGACCCACAATCAGTTGCACGAAGCCGTGGCCGAGTATGCGGCCGCGATCCGGCTGACTTCCGATGCGGGTCTGCTAGCCCAAACCTATGCCAACCTGGGTGCAGCCTATCGCGGAATGGGAGAAGATGAGCAGGCGCACAACAACTTCGAGCAGGCGCTCCGACTCAATCCTAATCAGTCCAATGCGTGGCTTGGACTGGGGCTGCTGGCGCACAAACGAGGCCAACTCGCGGAATCCATCAACGATCTTTCTCGGTCGCTGGAGCTGCAGCCCACCGCTCAGGCTTACTTCGAACTGGGCCGCACGCTGGCGCAGGCCGGGCGTATCCCCGAAGCGCTCGACGCCTATCAGCGGGCGCTGCAAATCTCTCCCGATTTCCTAGAGGCGCAGCAAGCCGCCGCCGCTCTCCGGCAGACGCGCTAGATCCTCCGCACTTGGTCTTAGCCTCCGACTGCCGCAGCAGAACCGGGCTTCGCAACCGCGATTGATTCGCGGTCACTCGGTCCTGCCGGACGACCGGCTTGTTCAGTGACTACAAACGGAAGCCGCCGTGGGCTGAACCGTTCGCGGAGTTTGAGTCCCGGTTGCTCCACCAGGTGGTACGACGCCGCCGCGAGCATCAACGCCACCACGATGTTCAACGGAAACGCCGCCCACGGTGCGGACGACCAACGATCCAGGAACGGTTGCTGCCACAGATACAGGCTGTAACTGATTGCTCCCAGCCACATCACCGGCGTTGAGTTCAGCAGCGCATACCGTCGTTCCATCACGTGCCGGAGTGACAAGGCGATCCCCAAATGAAGCGCACTGAGCCCCACGGTCTGGTACACGCGGCTGTTCCAGAACTGGATCAGCGGCAGCAGAAAAGTCAGTCCAGGCACGAAAAGAAACCAACGGCTGGCCAGCACCGCCTGATACGCCCGGAGCTTGGGCTCAAGCATCGCCACGGCAGCGCCCATCGCCAATGCGTCCATGAAAACAGGGAAGGGATGTTCGAGGCCGGCTCGTCCCCAGAGCAGCCAGAACAATAGACGGAATGGCGGTCCGGCGGCGACCACCGCCGTCACGATCCACAGCCGATTGCGAAAGAACAGCAACAGACATAGCGGCCATACCAGGTAGTACTGCTCCTCCACACCCAGCGACCACAAATGCCCGAGCACGTGGTTCCCATGCTGACAGTAATTCACCGTGTAGGTGAGGGCGGTCGCGATGTTCGCTAATGGGAGAACTCTCCAGTGCGTCGCGATAGCCACCACCATGAAGACATACGCGGCAGGGAAAATGCGGTACGCCCGCCGCGCGTAGAACCTCTTCAGCGAAATGGTGCCGGTTGTGCTGCGCTCCTTTGCCAGCTGCGAAGTAATGAGGTAACCGGAAAGGACGAGAAAAATGCGCACGCCAAGATTGCCGTAGCGCTCGACTACCAGCGAGTGAAAACAGTGTTGTGTCCCCGAGAGGTGTGCCAGCACCACGAACGTGATGCAGACGGCCCGTAATCCCTGCAACGAATGGATGCGCATATTGCTGGCGGACGGATCAACTCATTCTGGCCTGTAGTTGACGACAGCCGTTTGGAGAATAGAGGAGGGGTAGGCTGGATTCTTGTGACGATCATCACGTGCGGGTGTGGAAAAGTCGTTTTGGGAATGGTCGCGGGGTGGCTCGGCCCGGCAGACAACCGCGCCCCCGGCAAGCTCGAATTCTGACTTGCCGGGGAAGCGCGAAAATCTGGCATACGGAACGAGGATTACTTCGCTGCGATGTCTACTGAGGCGCGGGTCGTCTCCCAGTCCAACTGCAGGGTGCAGCCGCTGCCCGACTTGTCGTAGGCGATAGTGAAATTCTCGAGTGGCGAAGGCAACTTCGAAACCTTCATGTCGACGCGGACGAGTTCATCGCTTTCGTACTTGTACGGGATTCCCCATTCGCCCGTCTTCTTGTTGACGATCAGGGTCCACTTCTCAGCCGTGGGGACGGTGAAGATCGTGTAGCTGCCGGCGGGCACGGTCTTGCCGCCAACATTCAAGTCCGCGCTGGTCACAAAAGTTGTAGCGGAATTGGCTCCGGTGCGCCAGACGTCGCCGAAGGGCACCAGACCGCCGTAAATCTTGCGTCCCTTCATGCGTGGGCTGGAATAGTCGGTCTTGATGGTCTTGCCGCCACCAAGGTCACAGGAAGCCGAAGCTGGGGGACTGGCCTGCGCCGAAGCAAACAGGGTGAGGGTCAAAATCGTGAAAACGAGAAGGGCGATTCGTTTTTGCATGGTCTCTCCTTTTGAGGAACTACGTAGTGTTAAGAGCTTTTGACGTTTGAGAAGGGAATATGTCAGCGGAGCCCATTATGCTCCTCGCGCACCGGCGGTTACAATCGTCGGATGCCGGTATTCGATGACAAGCAGGAAGAACTCGAGCACTACGAAACCATGATGGGCGTACCCCGCGGACGCCTCGCCGTCACCATGGACATGATCACTGACGCCATGGCCCTGGTCGGCCAGCACGGCGTCTATTGCCAGAGCCAGCGTTGGCCCGGCAAACCCGTCATGGACATCCAGATCATCATGAAGAGCCTCACCGATGCGAAAGAACTGATCCAGAGCGTCATGGCCGAACTGAAAGACAGGCGCTGACCAGATTTGTTGTATCTTTACGCAACGGGTCGCATCTCTAGATCAATTTCCCAGGAGGATGTTTCATGCGAGTGAAGAAGACTGCGTTCATTCTGCCGTTCGTGATGTTTTGTCTGACTCTGATCTCGGCGGCCGCTCAGACCGCAACTGCGCCTACACCCACACCCCTGACCGCCGAGGAACGCGAATCAGCGCTGAAGCGGTTTCAAACCACGCAGGACAATTTTCTCAAGGCGATCTCCGGACTCTCGCAAAAGCAGTGGACATTCAAATCTGGCCCCGACCGCTGGTCGGTGGCCGAGGTGGCTGAACACATCGCGATTTCGGAATCGACCATCTTCGGTTTAGTCCAGAAGACAATGCAGTCCCCCGCGGCTCCGGAGAAGCGTGAACAGGTGAAGGGGAAAGATCAGATGATCATGGAGAGGGTGCCGGACCGCAGCCACAAAGCGCAGGCGCCCGAGATGTTGCGTCCTACGGGCCGCTGGGCTACGCAAGCCGAGTTGACAAAGGCGTTTGAAGACAGCCGCAAGTCGACGATGGACTACATTCGAACTACGAATGACGACTTGCGGGACCACTTCTTCGACCATCCGGCATTCGGAACCCTGGACGGCTACCAGTGGCTGCTACTGATCTCCGCCCACAGCGCCCGCCACACCGCGCAAATCGAAGAAGTCAAGGCGGACCCGAACTTCCCGAAAGAGTAGAACGGAAACCGTTAACCACAAAGGACACGAAGGATCACGAAGGCCGGTGGAGTTCCTTCGTGTCCTTTGTGGTTCAAGCTCTTACGGTTTCACCGTCACCATCACCACGCCATGCGACGCGACCGCCGCCGCGAATTTCCCTGTGAACTTTCCCAAGTCCTTGTGCTGCCACAAGTCGCGCACAGAAGCACCGAAGTTGCTGGGATAGCCAAGATCCTCCCAGTTCACGGAAATCTGCTGTTCGGCCCCACCGCGATTCAGCAATAGCACCGCGCGACTGCCGTCCTTTAATTGCTTCGCCCAGACTTCCAGGTCGCCGTTCTTCACGACTCTCTCACCCTCGCGCCCCAGCGCGTCCTGGTCCACCGCAATCACTTCTTTATTCGTGAGAATGTCGTGAATTTCCGGACGCATGCTCTGCAAATCGTTGCCCGCGATGAGCGGTGCGGCCAGGATCGCCCACAGGCTGAAGTGTGAACGGTACTCGGTGTCGGTCATTCCTCCGTTGCCCACTTCGAGCATGTCAGGATCGTTCCAATGCCCCGGCCCGGCGTAGGACTGCAGCCCAACCTGCAGGTCGAGAATCGCCAGCACTCCGTTCGAGCAGCAACTGCCGTCGGGCCATTTCTCCTGACCTCCCCACCGGTCATTGATGTCACCGGTCGTTCGCCATAGGTTGCCGCCGACTTCTTTGCCCCAGAGCCAGGGCTTGGCCGTGCCCCATTCGCAGATGCTCAGCACGATGGCGCGCCCTGAAGCGTCGAGAGCTGCGCGGATGTTAGCGTACGATGCCTTGGCGTCCTGCGTGGTCGCGTCGCACCAGTCATATTTCAGATAGTCGACCCCCCATGCCGCGTACTGGATCGCATCCTGATACTCGTGCCCGAGTCCACCGGGCCGCTTTGCGCAAGTGTGCGAACCCGCGTCGGAATAGACACCGAACTTCAGCCCGAGCGAATGAATGTAGTCACCCACGGCTTTCATTCCATGCGGAAAGTGTTTCGCGTCGACCACGATGTTGGCACTTGCGTCGCGGCTCACCTGCCAGCAATCGTCGATGTTGACGTACACATATCCCGCGTCTTTCATGCCCGACTTCACTACGGCATCGGCCATGCCCTTGATCAGATCCTCGCTGACGTTGCAGGCAAACTTGTTCCAGGAATTCCATCCCATCGGCGGCGTGAGCGCGAGGTTCGCGGACGGAGTCGTCTTCTCCTGCGCGGCCAGGCCGGCGACGAACAGCAAAACACAGAAGGGAATGGCAAAAAGAGACCGGTTGGTTTTCATGCACACGTTGTACCAGAAGTGCCCGGAGAATGGTAGAAGTTATGGCCAAACTACGTATGGCCAAATCACGACGCAACACTCGGCGATCCGATTTACAATGCCGGGTTGATCCTATCCTGATGTGCGTCGCAATCGACGGAGGACCTTATCATGCGCAAACGTACCATCTTTTCTCTGATCGTACTGATGGTTTGCTTCTCTCTTGGCAGTAGCCGTGTCTCAGCGCAGAGTGCGGGCGCTCCCGTCGGAATCTTCGAGGCCCACGGCGATGTGGGCACGGTGCTGCACGCGGGCTCAGTAAACTACGACGCCTCCAAGCGAACGTACAACATCAGTGGCAGCGGCGAGAACATGTGGTTGGCGGCGGATGCATTCCAGTTTGTCTGGAAGAAAGTCTCCGGAGATGTCACCTTCACTGCCGATGCCGGGTTCCTGACCACGACCGGGAACGAACACAAGAAAGCTGTCTTGATGCTGCGGCAGACCTTGGACGGCGACTCCGTCTACGCCGACGTGGCCCTTCACGCTAGCGGGCTGACGTCGTTGCAATTCCGCGACGAGAAGGGCGCCGTCACGCGCGAGGTTCAATCGAATCTCTCGGGTCCCAAGCGCCTGCGCATCGCCAAGCGCGGCGACTATGTCTACATGTCGCTCTCCGCAGACGGTGGCGAACCCAAAGTGGCCGGCGGATGGCTGCGCATTCCCCTGCAAGGCTCGTTCTACGTCGGCATCGGCGTGTGTTCCCATGATAAAGATGTCGTCGAGCAGGCAGTTTTCTCGAACGTCGAGCTAAGCCAACCCGCTGCGGCCTCAGGGCAGCCAACCCTCTACAGCACGCTCGAAACCATCGCCATCGATTCCGCTGACCGCCGTGTCGCCTATCTGTCGCAAGGACGCTTCGAGGCCCCCAACTGGACGCGCGATGGCAGCGCATTCCTCTTCAATCGCGACGGCCATCTCGAGCGCCTCGCCGTCGGCAGCGACAAGCCCGTAACCATTGACACCGGTTTCGCGAACCGCTGCAACAACGACCACGGCATCTCGCCCGACGCCTCCCAACTCGCCATCAGCGACAATTCGCAGGGGGATAAGGAATCGCAGGTGTATATCGTCCCGATCGGGGGCGGAGCGCCGCGCCGCATCACTCAGACATCTCCCTCGTACTGGCACGGCTGGTCGCCCGACGGCAAGACGCTGGCATTCGTCGGACAGCGCAATGGCGATTTCGACATCTATGCGATCCCGGCGGCGGGCGGCGAAGAGACGAGGCTAACTACAGCCAAGGGATTGGACGACGGCCCGGAATATTCACCGGATGGAAAGTACATCTACTTCAACTCCGAACGCACAGGCCACATGCAGATCTGGCGCATGAAGCCAGACGGCAGCGAGCAGGAGCCGGTCTTCTCCGACGATCTCAACAACTGGTTCCCGCACATTTCCCCGGACGGCCAGTGGATGGTGTTCCTCACCTATCAAGTGGATGTGGCCGGCCATCCCGAGAACAAGGATGTAATGCTGCGCCTGATGTCGCTCAGCGATAAAAAGATCACAGTGCTGGCAAAACTATTTGGCGGGCAAGGCACGATCAATGTGCCGTCGTGGTCGCCCGATAGCAAGGAATTAGCTTTTGTCAGCTATCTGCTGGTGCCGTAGGAGACAGGACTGGCGCAAGGTAGCCGCTCAGCTTCCGAAAGAGTTCATAATCTGTGCTGAACGAAAGGAATTTGTGTCATCGAAACCATCCCAGGCGATGATGATCCTGATTGCCGGCCCCTACCGCTCCGGCACGAACGACGATCCAGCGCTGATCAAGAAGAACGTCGAGGAAATGGAGTTCTATGCGCTCCCGATCTTCCGTGCGGGGCACATCCCCATTCTCGGTGAGTGGCTTGCGCTTCCGCTGGTTGCGCTGGGTGGGTCCAGGAAGTTGGGCGATGAAGTGTTCAATGAAGTCTTCCACCCGATCGCAGTTCGCCTTCTGGAGAAGTGCGATGCCGTGCTTCGAGTTGGGGGAGCTTCGGCCGGAGCCGACGAAATGGTGCGTGTCGGCCAAACGTTTGGCTTGAAAATCTATACGACCGTGGCGGAGATCCCGAAGATCGGATGACCCAAGGAAATGCGATATTTCACTTGGCCGGAGGCAAGGGTTTTCGTTGCTAGAGGTAATCCGCTGCGGACGGCAGACTCTATCGCGCCAGCTTCTCGTCAAAGAACTTCGCCATCAACTCCAGCGCCTCTTTCGTCTCCGGCAACTGGAAGTGATACCAGAAAGCGTGCGGCAGAGCCTCGAACACCACAAGTTGCGCGTCATCTCCTGAGCTCAACAGCGCGCGATGAAAAATCGTGGTGCCGCTCAGCAAGATGTCGCGCGTGCTGGTCACGAGCAGGCTCGGAGGCATCCCGTGCAGGTCAGCAAAAAAGGGCGACAGCACAGGATCCTTGCGATCCGTCTTGCCAACGTACTGATCGTCGTGTGGATGATTTGGATAGGTCGGCTGCAATTCACCGGGAAAGCCATTGAGCGTGAACAGTTGCCACGAATCGCCGGGGCGGCTGAAGTCGGCAAGTCCGGAAAAGATTCCGAGCGCGGCCGGCAATGGTAGCCCGAGCTGCTTGAGCCGCACAGCCACTTCGCAAGTGAGAATCGCTCCCGCCGACGTACCGAAAATCCCGATGCTGTGCGGCAGGTAAGTCTTCAGCAGCTCTTTGTAGACCGCGACTACATCATCCACCGCGGCAGGAAACGGATTCTCCGGCGCAAGGCGGTAGTAAACCGAAACCACTTTGATCTTGGCCAGGTTCGCGATGGGAACGCCCTCGATCAACGAGCCCGAGTCAGAATTGAATCCGCCACCATGCAGATTGATGAGCACACGCTTGCTTTCCGGAGTAGCCAGCGGCGTGATGATGTCTGTGCGCACGCCGGCCATGCTCGTTTCCTCCACGTTCACGGGATAGAGCTTGCGCGCTTCGGCCGAGTCCATCTTGCGCCAGGCATCGGTGTGCGTCCGGCGCTCAGCAAGTGTTTCCGTCGGCCCCACCTTCTGCTGGTCGAGCGAGTCCAGCCACTTCTGCGCCTCCAGGCTGATGGTCGTCGGCATCGGAACGACGCGCGTGATGTGCGCGGTGCCGTCAGGGTCAAAGCTGGCGGAATCCTGCTGCGCGGCTGGATTCGCCTGTGCCGCCAATGTCGGCGCAATCGCGATCACGGCGATGAGGTATAGCAGTGTGATTTTCATCGAGACATTTGTATCAGAGAGGCAGGCGGAAGCGAAACAAACCACAGAGGACACGGAGAGCACAGAAGATTCCTCTGTGTCCTCCGCGTCCTCTGTGGTTAAGCCTTTTGCCTTACGCGAGCGTGTACTTCCCCCGCTCGATCACTTTCTGCGCAATCAGCTGGCGCAACTCAATGGTATTGAAAGGTTCGTACTTCCCCAGTCGCCGCAGAATCGCAAGCTGCGTCCGCAGCATATCGCCGTCCGCGACCGCAGCGATGACTTTCTTCGCGGCCGATTCGATCTTCTCGAAAGCCTGCGACAGATACACCCGCGTCATGGCAATGGGCAAGGCCGCGCCAGCCTCTCCCTTGGTCTCCACGATCTTCTGCGCGCGCAGCACGGCCGATTCCATCGCATACGTCTCAATCGTCATGTCGGCGATGGTGCCCATAATCTCCTGCTCATCCTGAATCGCTTGCATGTATTTTTGCGTAGCCGCGCCAGCCGCAAACAGCCCCAGCTTCTTGGCCTGCGCTACCAGCCTGCGTTCCTCGGGGAGCGCGCCTTCCAGTTCTTCCGCCATCGACGGACCCGAGAGCACCTCATCCATCAACTTCTTGATCGCCGGCATCAGCGGCAGTTGGCCTGTCATCGCGCGCTTCAGCAGAAAGCCTGTGATGATCAGCCGGTTGATCTCATTGGTGCCTTCGAAGATGCGATTGATGCGCGCGTCGCGATAGGCGCGCTCCGCCGGATACTCCTCCACGAACCCGTAGCCCGCGTAAATCTGCAGCGACTCGTCGACCACGTAGTCGATCATCTCCGAGCCCCACACCTTAATGATCGAACACTCGACCGCATACTCCTCAATCGCCTTAAGCGTTTGCTTGGCCGCATCCGCCGCGGTTTTGTCGACCTCGGCGAGCGCGGTATCCATCATGCCGACCGTTCGGTAGACCAATGATTCGCCCACATAGAGAAGAGTCGCCATGTTGGCGATCTTCTCCCGAACCAACCCGAAGTCCGCGATGACTTTGTTGAACGCCTTGCGTTGCTTGGCATAGCCAATCGCGTTTTCCAGCGACACCCGGCCTCCGCCCACGCACATCGCACCCAACTTGAAGCGGCCGACGTTCAAAATGTTGAAGGCGATCACGTGTCCTCTGCCGATTTCGCCCAGCACGTTTTCCACTGGCACTTTGCAGTCGTTGAGAATGATGGGGCAAGTAGAAGACCCGCGGATCCCCATCTTGTGCTCTTCCGCGCCGACGGAGAACCCAGGAGAATCCCTCTCAACCAGGAACGCGCTGAACTTTTCGCCATTGACCTTGGCAAACACCGTGAACAAGTCGGCGAAACCGGCGTTGGTGATCCACATCTTTTCGCCGTTAAGAACGTAGTGATTGCCGTCTGAAGAAAGCTCAGCACGCGCCCGGCAGTTGAGCGCATCGGAGCCGGATGAGGCTTCCGACAAGGCATAGGCGCCGACAATCTCGCCGGAGGCAAGGCGCGGCAAGTACTTGTTCTTCTGTTCCTCGGTGCCGAAGTACACGATGGGCAACACGCCGATGCCGCTGTGCGCGCCCCAGGTGGTGGCGAACCCGGCGTATTTGGCGATGTGGTCGGCGATGACGGCGGCCGTGACCTTGTCCATTTCGAGGCCGCCGTAGGCCTCGGGAATCTCGACTCCGCTCAGGCCGAGTTCGCCGGCCTTCTTCAGAAGGGCGCGGGAAACCGAGAAATCCTTGTGTTCAATTTTTTCGACGTTGGGCAAGATTTCGTTGACGGCAAATTCCTCCGCCGTCTGCCCAATGAGTTGGTGCTGTTCGGTGAAATCCTCAGGCGTGAAAACCTCTTCCGGTTGCCGCGATTCCAGCAGAAAGCCGCCGCCCGCAATCCTGGTCTTGGGAACTGCTGTGGTCGTTGCCATGTCTTTCCCTCAATGATGAAGACGCCAAAGAAGCCGCCCAGCCCGCGGGGACGCGGCGGAAAATATCGTTTCAATTCTAATGCGGCAAGGATGGGAATGATAGGGCGGAAACTCCGGTGTTTGTGGGTGTTTCTTACCGGAATTGTCGCCGCTCTCGATTTTCTTAGTGAATTCCGCAGCCGAACTCTACGACTGATGATCCTCTAGGGGTAATCCAAATCCATTCCCAAAGGATCAAACAACAGCCCCGACGTATACCCCCCGAAGCCAAAGCCGCTGAATGGATACGCCGTCAGCGACCGCTGCTGGCACAGCCGGTATCGGTTTTGCAATTCCCGGTAGAGGCTGGCTTCGCTTAGCGCGGTGCTCGTCAAGTCTGAGCATTCCTGCCGCGGGCCCATGCCGCACGCGCCCTGTTGCGCCGACTCAGCCGCTTCCATACGCTGTGCCTGCCGTTCCATGGCCAGCCGCAGCCCAGCGCAGTCATCCAGAAAACGAATCCGCAGCAGGCAGGCGCCGCCACTGCGAAACTCCCCCGCCGAGCAGAAATTGTTGGTATGGTTCACGACCACTCTTGTTACACATCCACTTCCAGCGTGGACTTGACCTGTGGGACAGATCCGGCACGCGCCACCCAAGCAGATCGGGCGCCGCAGATCAACGACGGACTTGCTGGGTGGGGTGGGCACAGGTGCAGGCTGGATCCTGGGATTTCTGATGGGATGCCGCAGGAACGAGAAGAAGCCCCTCTTCTCAGACGTCGTGGTCTTGGTTGTCGCCCCTGCATTTTGCTCACGGACGGAGTGCACAATACTCGATCGAGAATCATGCACGACGGGGACTGGAGAGGCCGGCCCCGAACTCGAACCGTGCCCACTCGGACCACGAACATTGGAGCTGTGCGAGACGGACGACCCGGGCGAAACCGAGTTGTGCGACGGCGACGAACTATGCGAAGCCGTTGCGCCCGAACTGTGGCTGCTCGCGGAACTGCCGGAAGAGCCTCCCGAATGACTCGCTGAAGAACTGGATCCGCCCGAGGAACTGCTGTGAGATCCGCCGCCGCTCGAGCTGCTGGAACTCGAGCTACTGGAACTCGCGCTGCTTCCCCCCGACGAATGTTGTGCCACGCTCGCCGCCGAGAACAGCAGGATCGCCGCCACCGCCAAGCCGATGCGCACCATAAAGCACCTCCCGCGAACCGAGGAACCCGGATTCTAGTCTCACGTTATAACGGAGGCTCAGGCAAACGTGCCCGGCAGTCCGGGGTCCCCTCATTCTGCAGTATCCGATACTGCTCCAGATCTTGCTCGCGACGCGCCTTCAGATCCGCGCATTCCGATCCGGATGGCTCGTGCGAGCAGGCATCCTGAACTTGTGCCGAGAGACTTCTCAACTCGTTAAGCAATATCTCCGCCCTGCCGCTGATGCCAGAGCACTCGGCGGGAGAAGGAACGCAACTCCCTCCATTCCACCATGCGCCCGGCTGGCACTGTTCGGCTGGCGGGTTGGCCGGCTCGGCAACGCATCCTCCCTTACTTGCCGTTTGTCCCGCAGGACACCTGCAATTTTCGTTCAGGCAGATAGGACGCCGCAGGTCAGATTCTGGCGGTGCAGGTTCCTTGCAGGGTCCGCCCGCACAAATCGGCCGCCGCAGGTCCGACTGCCCTGGCTTCACTTCGCGTTCTTTCTCCGGTGGATTCTCTCCGATGCGTGGGGCCGGGGCGATCTTGCCCTCGCCGCCGATCTTCGTATCCGGAATCACCCGCTCCATGTCCGAAGCGGGCGCGTGCGCGACCGGCGCAACTCTGCTGACGTTTGACTCCGTTGATGTCGAAGTGGACACGTGGCTTGTGACAGGAGCAGCGCTGGGGGCAATGTAACTCTGTGGCGCGCTCGTCACCGGCGGCGGAGCGCTCGGCGCACTGGTGTGCGAGACCCTGGCACTCGACGAAGAGCTCGCTGCCGAGTTCGTCGAAGCGCTGGGCGCAGCAGTCGGTGCAGGCGCAGGGCTTGGCGCGGGACTTGGTGCGGGATTGGGAGCGGCGCTCGGGGGTGGACTTGGCGGAGGGCTGCTAGGAGCACTTGGCTCGTGGTGCTGCGCAAAAACGACGGAAGATAACAGCAGAATTGCTGCAAGAGAGAGGCTGGAGAGCCGCATAAAGCACCTCATACCAACCGAACCTTACCCATCGAACCGGGGCTGGGGTGCCTCGATTTTCTTTGGACGCTTCGCCGTCCAAGAAAAGCATACGCCTCAACCGTGTAATAGGGCGTAGTAATTGGGTAAAGAAGTGTTACGCAAGTCCGCTCACTGGTTACCCGGAGTTACCCTTATCTCGGCGCTTTTCACACGGTAGCGGTCAGACGGCCGGCACGTGGAATAGCCCGCTGGATGCGTCGAATCCGAATCCTTGGCATCGCGCGCGACGACATAGCTGCGAATCGCGTAGCAGGTTGTATCTCCTTCCAGTGGCGCGCCCAAGGAGGAGACAAACACTCCAGCATCGGGATCCGGGTTCAGGATGCGCGCGTGGCCATCACCCTTGAATTGGAAAACTTTGTAATCGCCAATCCGAAGACGGTCCATAGGATTCTTTTCCGGACTGGCGTCCGTTGGTTGATTTGGAATGAGCCGCCACGGCTCTGAGGGTGTCGCCGCTACCTCCCAGCCTAGGCCCAAGTGGAACCTAAAGTGACGACGAGCCTCGCTGTTATTGGTTTTCGAAGATTCCTGCTGCGCCCATGCCTCCGCCGACGCACATGGTCACCATTCCGTAGCGCGCGTTGCGGCGTTTCAATTCGCGGATCACGGTCGCGGTCAGCTTGGCTCCGGTGCATCCCAAAGGATGTCCCAGCGCGATCGCGCCGCCGTTGGGATTCACTTTGTCTGGATCCAATCCTGCTTCTTTGATCACCGCCAGCGATTGGGCTGCGAATGCCTCGTTCAACTCGATCACGTCGATGTCAGCGAGCTTCAATCCAGCCATCTTCAGGGCTTTCGGGATGGCGAAGACTGGACCGAGTCCCATTTCTTCCGGCTTGTATCCAGCGGTGGCAAACGAGACATAACGGGCCAGCGGCTTGATGCCTAACGCCTTCGCACGCTCGGCGGACATCACCACGGCTGCGGCTGCGCCGTCGGACATCTGAGACGAATTCCCGGCAGTCACCGTGCCCTTCATGTGGAACGCTGCCTTGAGCGCGAGCAGGGCTTCGAGCGAAGTGTCGGCGCGCGGTCCTTCATCAACCTTGAATACGATCTCCTGACGCTTCGGCTTGGAGCCGTTCGGCGTGCTGAAACTTACCGGCACGGGCACGACTTCGTCGGCGAACCTCCGGGCCTGAATTGCTGCCAGCGCCTTCTGATGGCTGCGCAGCGAGAACTCATCGGCCGCTTCGCGCGTGATTCCGACGCGCTGCGCGACGCGCTCGGCGGTGAGTCCCATGGAAAGATACGCGTCCGGATAGTGATCGACGAGCCACGGATTGGGCGAGATTTTGTGACCGCCCATCGGGATCATCGACATCGATTCGGTGCCTCCGGCGACGATCACTTCCGCGCCGCCGCTCATGATGCGTTCGGCGGCCATGGCGATTGCCTGCAGTCCGGACGAACAGAAGCGGTTGATCGTGAGCGCCGACACTTCTACGGGCAACCCCGCGCGCAGAGAGGCGATGCGGGCGACGTTCATCCCTTGCTCGGCTTCGGGCATGGCGCAGCCGAGGATGACGTCTTCAATCTCTTTGGCGTCGAGTTGCGGAACGCGCTCCAGCGCGCCTTTGATCGCGATCGCGGCAAGCTCGTCGGGACGAGTGGCGCGGAGCGTGCCTTTGTAGGCGCGTCCCACGGGCGTGCGGACGGAAGAAGCAATAATGACTTCACGCATAAGAATTCTCCATTTCCAGTTGGATCATTTCCGGCTGGGACATTCTGGGATGACTCGTCTTCGTTATTAGATGCATGCTACTCCGCGACAGCTTCGGCGGCACGGGGATCACTTCGCGGGCGCGAAGAAGTAGTAGTCGGCAGTGTAACTGCTCTTCGTTTCCGTGGCTTTGTGGGACTCATCGCATGGGTCGTTGCCTGGTTTTCCGCCGTGCGTGTGTACGCGCTGAATCGTTGTCACGTTTGCGAGTTGACCTTTGCCTGAATTCGTCACGACATTGACGAGCAGCCAGGGGATCGAATCCGAATCGAGCGAGTCGACATGCGCGGCTGCTTTGCCGGTGACTTCGCTTCCGTCTTTCAGTTTCCAGGTCGGCAGTTTCGAGGTTGGATCAGCGGAATGCTGTCCAATGACTTTGTCTTTGCGATCGTGCAACTCGGCCTCGGGACCTTTCAGCGTCCAATTGAACTTGCCGTCTGCGTCGGCCTGACAGGTGTAGATCTGCGATCCCTTGGCGTGCACGAACAGCACGGGCTGTAGTCCGGCGGGAACGGTGATTGCGTCGGGAACGTCAGGCGAAGATTCGTTCTGCGGAGCATCCTTCTGCGCGTTGGCTTGGGCGTTTGCGATTGGGGTTGCAGGAATGAGGACGGCGAGTCCGATGACTGCGGCAGCAGCGAGCAGAAGTCTTCGCATGAGGGGATTGTAGCGCAGCAGAAATGTGGGGAGCGGTCAACGGGGCGGGTTCCATTTTGGGATGGGTTTACGATTTGGTAACTCCCACACCCCCCTCCCCCCGGTCTATTGGAATCATTGCTTTAGGGGAAAACGCGGGAAAAATCTATGGGCTGCAACAACTTAGGGGCAAAATATTGAGCCCGTAGGAGTTAGGGGCGATTCGGATGGCAAGGAGCAAAGGGACTATGGAACAGAAGTAGCTGGAAGCGGAAGCGAAGTCAAGAAGTAAGGGGAGAGAAAGTGGGTGGGACTCCCGTTTTGGGAAAGGCTCGTAGTATGTATCGTCACACTATACAGACAGATGGAGGGCCATCCATGCGCAATCCACCACATCCCGGACTGGTTCTCCGAGAATATCTCGGAGATCTGGCCGTATCGGCGGCGGCAGCTCATCGGCGGGTCCCGCGTGTGACCCTGTCTCGCGGGTTGAACGCCAAGGCCGGAATCCGCGGCTATGGCGATCCGGCTGGCGGCCGCTCTAGGTACGACGCCGGAACTGTGGATGAACATGCAGTCGCAGTACGACCTCTGGTGGGCGCGGCAAGAACGGCAGCCATCGGTGCGGAGATTTGCGCACGTTGCCGCGGGCTGATCGTTGTTGCCGCAATCCGCTGAGTTTGGGGGGAGGAAAGGCCCCACGTCTCGCAAAGGACGCGAGACATGGGGCACCCGGCGCAGGAAGAAATGTCGGAGCGCGTGTCCACGCAGCCCAGGACCCGCGCAGTTCGTCAACGGGCTGAGTTTGCCTGATACAAGAAGATTTCCGCGTATGGTCCGTCGGGCTTGAACCAAAAGGAATCAAAGACCTTGTTGATGTCCTTATCAGGATTCTCGCTCTTTGAATAGACTGTAATCAGATAGAATCGCTGGCCCACCAGAAACATTTCCTCGTCGATAAAGGAATTTCCTTGGGCGGCCGATCTGAATCGGCGCCCCGGATATCCGGCCGAAGTTAGCCTTTCCTCCGAGATGAGTTTCCCCTGTACGGCCCTGATCGACCCATCCCTGCTCCGGTCGAAAACCTCTTCGGTGTTCGTGGGTCTAAACGGGAAATCGGCGTAGCCGCACAGTAGTCCAAAGGAAGGGGGCCTCAGGGCTGAAAAGGGATGCAGTTGCGCAGTGAACTTCGGTAGTTGAAGCTCCATTACTCTCCCCGTCACCGGTTTTCCCGGCATCAGAATTTCAAATCGGCCTTCTGCCGAAGAGAAGTTTTCCCAACGGGGAGCGTCGTCGTGGCCCGAGAGTACTTGATAGAGCAACAGCCCAGCCATGACCACCGCCATCCCGCTCAAAATCTTGGTTCTCATTCAGTTCCTCAGCGTCTTCCCCGTCTTCAGGGTGAACTGAATTCTTTCCTGTGTTTTCTTTTCGCCGCAGAGGGACTTGAAGCCTTCGCGCTCCAGGTCGAGGATGTATTGTTCGCTCACGGGCGTGCCCGGAGTGACGTTGCCGCCGCAGAGGACTTCGGCGATCTTTCCGCCCAGCTTTACTTCGTAGTCGGTGATGAAGTCGCCCTGGCGCATGAGGTGGACTCCCATCTTGAGGGCGGCCAGAAGATTTTCTCCGGGCGCAGGAATATCCGTGCGCGGGACTGGCGGCTCGTATCCGGCTCGCACAAGTTCCAGGGCGCGGGCTTTCGCGTCGGAGAGGACGCGCTCGCGGTTCATGGTGATGCGGTCGGAGTCGGAGAGGAATCCGAGGGCGCGGGCTTCGTGCGCCGAGGTGGCGACCTTGGCAGTGGCGATGGCTTCGAAAGCTTTCTTCATGGCTTCCATCATTTCGACGGAGCCGGCAAGGGCTTCGCCCGAAACTTTGCCGCGCGAGGAAGCCGCGGTGTCGACGGCGCGGAGGAGCATTTCTTTACAGCCTCCGCCGCCGGGCAACAGGCCGACGCCGACTTCGACCAGGCCGGTGTAGAGTTCGGCGTGCGGTTGGCGCGCGGCGGCGTGCAGCGAGATTTCTGTGCCTCCGCCCAGGCACAGGCCGAACGGGGCGGAGACGACTGGTTTGGGCGAGAACTTGATGGCTTGCGTCATGCCCTGAAACTGGCGGATGGCGAGGTCAACGTCGTCCCACTCTTCTTCCTGCACACTCATTAGGAGCAGCATGAGATTGGCGCCGACGGAGAAATTCGTGGCGTCATTGGTGATAACGAAGGCTTCGAAGGCGTCGCCCGGGCCACCGGGCTTCAGGGATTGCGTAATCAAGGTGATGATGTCGGAGCCCAGCGAGTTCATCTTCGAGTGAAACTCGAGGCAGGCTACGCCGTCGCCGAGATCGACGAGAGAGGCGCCGGAGTTCTTCTTCACCACGCCATTCGATTTCTTCGCGACCGTGACCGACCACACGCCCGGCGCGACTTGAACCGATTCCCAGCTTTCGGTTCCTGCTTCCCAGTACTTGCGTCCTGAGGATGATTTTGGGTCGTCGAGGTACCAGGACTTTTGTCCGGAGGCGAGCAGCCTCTCGACATTGGCCGCTACCGGCTTGCCTTCTTTCTTCATGCGCGCGACGGTGGCTTCGACGCCGGCGGCGTCCCACAGCTCGAAGGGGCCAAGTTCCCAGTTGAAGCCGAGGCGCATGGCGCGATCGATTGCGACGACAGAGTCGGAGATTTCAGGGACGCGGTTGGCGGAATACGTCCAGAGATCGGAGAGAGCGGACCAGAGGAAGGCTCCGGCTTTATCGTTCTTCTGCGGGGGGGCGCCGTCGAGGCCCAGCAGCGTGCGCAGGCGCACGCCGGTGTCTTCGATGGTCTTCGCCATGTCGAGGGCGGGGAATTTCGGTTTCTGACGAGGATGGTATTCGAGGGTTTTCCAGTCGAGCGCGAGGCGTTCGTCTTCTTTACCCTCAGTTGCTTTCGCCTTCTTGTAGAAGCCGCCTTTGGTCTTGTCGCCCAGCCATTTTTTCTGCAACATCTGGCCGAAGAATTCTGGCAGGCGCAGGTCGCTGCGTTCGTCGTGGACGTTGGTCGTCATGTTGCCGACGACGTGGCCGAGAATGTCGAGACCGACCAGGTCGATGGTGCGGAAGGTGGCCGACTTGGGCCAGCCGACGGCTTGTCCGGTGAGCGCGTCGACGTCTTCGATGGTCAGGTCCATTTCCTGCATCAGGCGAATGACGTTCAGAACGGAGAATGTACCGATACGGTTTCCGATGAAGTTGGGCGTGTCTTTGGCGATCACGACGCCCTTGCCCAGGCGCACGTCGCAGAAGTGCGCGATGGCGTCAATTGCGGCGCGGTCGGCTTCGGGCGTGGGGATGATTTCGAGCAGGCGCATGTAGCGCGGTGGATTGAAGAAGTGCGTGCCAAACCAGGCCCAGCGGAAGTCGTCGGAGAATCCTTCGGCAATTTTGCCGACGGGCAGGCCGCTGGTGTTGGTGGTGACGATGGTTCCGGGCTTGCGGATGGCTTCGACCTTGCGCAACAGAGTGCGCTTGATTTCGAGGTTCTCGACTACGGCTTCGATGATCCAGTCGACGTCGGCGAGCTTCTTGAGGTCGTCATCGAAGTTGCCGACGGTGACGAAGCGGGCAAGGGAGGGTTCCATGAACGCGGCGGGCTTGGATTTCTTGGCGGCGTCGAGGCCGGCGGCGGCGATCTTGTTTCGCGCTGGTGCGTCGGCGTCGGGAGGAACGATATCGAACAGGTAGCTGGGAACGCCGGCATTGGCAAAATGCGCGGCGATGCGGGCGCCCATGGTTCCGGCGCCGAGAATTGCGACTTTATTGATGCGCTTCATGACTAGGCCTCGATATGAAGAGTCTTAACCACAAGAGTCTTAACCACAGAGGACACGGAGGACGCAGAGAAGTTCGACTTCTTGCAAACTGGCAATGGTAATCGCATTGAGGACAATTTATCTAGCGCCCCAGTCACAGCTCAGCATGGGCCTCGACATATTGCAGCGCCAGGCGCGCCATCTGTTTTTCTCCGCGGTAGGCGAGTAACTTGGGGGCGTCTTCGAGACGCACCCACCTGGCGCGAGCGACTTCGATGCGCATGTCGTCGGCGATATTGTCGATGCGTCCCGATTCGTAGCGCAGCAGGTAAAAGCTGACGATCTTGAAGACCTGTTCGCCATCGCCCCAGGAGCGCACGTATACATATTTGATGTCGGCGAGTTTTGTGATGGGGATGGCGGTGATCCCGGTTTCCTCGCGCACCTCGCGCAGGGCTGCTTCCAGGGCTTTCTCGCCTGGGTCGACCAGGCCTTTCGGCAGGCAGAGAGCGGGCTTTGCCCGCGAGCGGGCGCGCTTGGGCGGATCGGCCGCCGCAGCGGGCTTCTTGGGCAGGGTGTCCGTTGATCGTTTGTCAGTCGCTAGTTTGTCCGTCGCTAGTTTGTCCGTCGCTAGTTTGTCTACGGGCAGTTCAATGGCGGCCATCCACCAGACGCCGTCCTTGTTCCGAATGACTACGCCACCGGCTGAAATCTCACGCACCATATTCGCAAGTTAGCAGGAATACAGGAGTTTCGTCACGGGCCTGCTGGGTTCACGGTAACCGGTTACTGCGTAGGCTGGCGGTCGCGCCAACGCAATGCCGCATGGCACCCTTGTGCCCTACAGCCTTCCCTACAATTGTGGCATCTTACGTGATATATAGGGGTGCAGCAGCTCCGGTCGTTCAGAGCGCTGCGGATGTGGGGTTGGCAGTGAAACTGGGGAAGATTATTCGCTCGGTGCAGGCGTTAGGGCGGGAACTCTCCCGCAAGAACGTGCCGACTACGTCTGTCCGGGTTCCCTCGATCGGCGTCGCGTTGGGCGGAGGCTTTGCCCGCGGCATTGCACACATCGGAGTTCTGAAAGTTCTCGAACAAGAGGGCATTCCGGTCCGCGCGATTGCCGGAACCAGCGTGGGCGCGCTGATTGGCGCCTGCTACTGCAGCGGGCTCTCGATCCCGGAGATGGAAGAGGTTGCGCACACCTCGCGCTTCACGACTTTTGCGCGTTGGACGGTATCGCGCCATGGATTTGCTTCCAGCGACCGCATGGCCGCGTTCCTCACCCGTACTTTGAAAGTGAAGACTTTTGAAGAACTGCGCATTCCTCTGGGTGTGACCGCGACCGACTTCAATTCGGGCGAAGGCGTGGTGTTTCACTCGGGCTCGATTGTCGATCCGGTGCGCGCCAGTTGTTCGTATCCCGGGATGTTCCTGCCGGTCGAGATTCGAGGACGCTACCTGGTGGATGGAATGCTGTCGCATCCGGTGCCCACGCGGCCCTTGCGGGAAATGGGTGTGGATCGCGTGCTGGCGGTGCATTTGAAAGGTACGTGGGCGAATGGTGGTCCGCCACGGCATCTATTTGATGTGATCGGACAGTCGTTCGCGATTGCGCAGGATGCGATGTCGAGTGTGTGGAAGGAAGCCGCGGACCTGGTCGTTGAGCCGGATGTGGCAGGATTTGGCTATGACGATTTCAAGCGCGCTGACGAGTTGATGCACGCCGGCGAAGTGGCTATGCGGAAGGCGCTGCCGGAAGTGCGCAAGTGGCTGGAGACGCCGGTGGAAGAGACTTATCCGGCAAGAGAACGCCGGGGGGCACCGCGAACCGCACCCATGCCCGCGGATTAGATCTTCGCTGCCGGCGACACCTTAGTCCGACACCTATCCAACACAATGCGAGGTTGTTCTTCTACCCGCGCTCAAGCCTGGAGCTTGTGGGTGTGCCTAGAGACTTCACCGAGGCAGCTTGACAAGGGTGCGGGTAGGCAATAATCTGTCTAGTCAGACTAGTCTAGCTTGAAAGGGAGTCGCAATGGGGAAATCCCTGAAAAAACCAAATCGCGGAGTCACGGCTACCCCGGCCAACAGCCTGAAGGCTGCCGGAGAGTCCTGGCAGATTCAGAGCGCCAAAGCTCGCTTCAGCGAGGTGTTTCGGCGGGCGCGAACCGAAGGACCCCAACGCATCACACGGCAGGGCAAGGAAGGTGTGGTGATGGTTGCGGAGGAGCAGTACGACCGACTGGTGGGCAAGTCTCACCAGCCGAAGAATCTTGTGCAGTTTTTCCGCCAGTCGCCACTTGTAGGCGTCGACCTGGATCTGGAGCGGGACCACACCCCGGAACGCGACACGGATCTGACATAGGATTCAGCTATGAGCGGATTCCTGCTGGACACGAATTGCATCTCTGAGTTGGTCCGCAGCAAGCCTGAGCCGAGCGTGCTGGAGTGGATGGAGGCCGCCGATGAGAGCTTGCTCTATCTGAGCGTCCTCACACTGGGGGAAATTCGGAAAGGTGTTGCGGGCCTGCCGCAGGGCCGACGGCGAACGCACCTGGAAACCTGGCTGGAATTGGAACTGCGAGCTCGTTTTTCCGGGAGGGTTCTTCCCATTGACGCGGCTGTTGCCGACCGATGGGGACTACTCGCAGCGGAAGCGAAGCGCAAAGGCAGAACGCTATCGGCCATCGATGGTTTGCTGGCCGCGACGGCTCTTCACCACAATCTTACGATTGTCTCGCGCAACGTCAGCGACTTTGCTAACACCCAGGCGTCGATTCTGAATCCTTGGGAAGCTTGACGCTGAGACTTCTGCCAGCACCCGCAAGACTCCGATACATCATTCACGCGCCAATAGCCACTTTCTCCGCTTCCTCGCAGATTCTTCTCCAAGCGTTCTCCACATGGCGTGCTTGCGTGTTGGTCTGCCCCACGCTCAGCCGCAGCGTCAGCTTCCCGTTCAGCTTGGTATGCGTGAGGAACAAGTCGCCGCTGCGGTTCAGGCGGTCCATGATGGTTTGGTTCGCGGCGTCGCCAGCTTTGTGGCGGAAGCAGACCAGATTCAGAGGCGCGGGTGCGGCTAGCTCGAAGCGGTCGTCGATGCGAACCCATTCGGCGAACTGCTGGGCCAGTTTCACGTGCTGGCGAACGTGGTGCTGCAGGCCTTCGATGCCGTAGTGGCGGATCACGAACCAGAGCTTCAGCGACCGGAAGCGCCGTCCGAGTTGGATGTGCCAGTCGCGGTAGTCGATCACGGCACCGGATTCCGTGGCCTGATTGCGCAAGTATTCCGGCAGGATGCTTAGGGTTTGGATGAGCGCTTTGCGGTTCGCGACCCAGAAGCAGCTGCAATCGAAGGTGACCGCCATCCATTTGTGCGGGTTGAAGTTGTAACTGTCGGCGAGTTCGACTCCGTTTTGCAGATGACGAAACTCCGGACACAGCATCGCCGTGCCTGACATGGCGGCGTCCACATGCAGCCACAGGTTGTCCTGGCGGCAGATCTCGCCAATCGCCGCGACTGGATCTATCGCGTTCGAGGAAGTCGTCCCGACGGTCGCGCACACAAAACACGGAGTCAGCCCGGCTCGCTTGTCGAGCTCAACCTGCCGCGCCAGCGCCTCCGGACGCATGGCAAAATTCTCGTCAACTTCGATCAGACGCAGGTTCTCTACTCCCATGCCCGCGATCATCACCGCTTTTTCCAGCGAAGAATGAGTCTGGGTTGAGGCGTAGGCCACCAGCTTCCCGTTGCATCCCTTCTTGTTGGTCGTATAGTTCGTCGCACGCTCCCGCCCCGCGAGCAGAGCGCACAGCACTGCGGTCGATGCGGTGTCCTGAATCACGCCTCCGCCTGTGCTCGTCGAACGGAATTTCTCGGGAAGACCAAGCATTCCCACCAGCCAATCCATCACGTGCGTTTCGAGCTCCGTGCACGCCGGACTCGTCGACCACAGCATGCCCTGCACGCCTAGACCGGAAGAAAGAAGATCACCTAGAATCCCGGGCCCCGAGGTATTGCACGGAAAGTACGCGAAATAGTTCGGCGACTGCCAGTGGGTGACGCCGGGCAGAATCAGGCGCTCGACGTCTCTTAGCAGCGCGTCAAACGGCTCGCCCTGCGCCGGAGGTTTCGCAGGAAGCGAAGCGCGAATCTCTCCCGGCTTCACTTGCGAGAGCACCGGAAATGACTCGATGCGGGATTGGTAGTCGGCGATCCAGTCGACCACGGCGTGGCCGTGGCGGCGGAATTCGTCGGGTGTCATGTGAAAGGACTTTTCGTCGGACAAGTCGGTCTCCAGGTCACGTCACTTTAAGCGTCCAAAATAGACTTTCGTCTTGTAGTCGAATGACACACTTCCCCCGACGGCATGCGCGTCGAAGATGCGTCGCAACTCTTGCAGCATCGGCGCGTGTTTGGGATGCTCCGGTCCTGGCGCGTAGGACGACGACAACAATCGTCCCTCAAGGCCCGCGTGGTCGAACTCCTGATGCATGTCGAACACGCGCTCCTGGAACGGAGCTGGATCGAAGAACTCGTTCACGGCGTCGGTGGTGCGCTCGTGGCGGACTTGTTCGTAGTCGGTGCCGTGGGTGAGCAGCAATTGTTCGTAGTCGCGCAAAAACGGTGTCGCGTCAGTGAGGCGCTCGTTCCAGAGGAGTACGAGCCACCCGCCGGGCTTCAAGATTCGCGAAAATTCCCGACGCGCCCGCTCGCGATCGAACCAGTGTGCCGCCTGGGCCGCGTTCACAAAATCGACGCTCTCCTCCGGCAGCGTAGTTGCTTCCGCTGTGCCCGCGATACTCGTGAACTTCGGAAACCCGGCCAGCAGTCGCTCGCCCGCCTGGCGCATCTCAGCGTTGGGCTCGACTCCGTAGACTTGGTTGCCATTCTCCAGTAGCATGCGCGTCCAAATGCCGGTGCCGGAGGCGATATCCGCGACGATATGGTGCGGAGCGAATCCACATTCGACCTTCAGAGCCTCCAATGCTTCCGGCGGATATCCCGGGCGGTAACGGACGTAGTTTTCTACGCGATCGGAAAAGCGGCTGGTGGCGTTGGAAGCGGGCATAGGGAAGCGCGCGGCAAGATTTTTTCGACTTGCCAGAAAGCCATTCTAACGGCAGGATAGAGATGTTGTCCCTCCCCGCTGGGGCTGTAGAATTTGCCCGCCGGGTTCTCCAGGCTGGCCTTCGCGGCAGCGAAGAAAATGTGAATTACCCGGCTGCAACCAGCACAAACTATGCGAGTCGTGATCAAAGTCGGCACCAGCCTTATCGCTCCCGGCGGGCAGATTGACATTAACCTGCTGCGCGGCATGGTCGATCAGTTCGACCTTTCGAAGAACGAGTATCTGATTGTGACCTCGGGCGCCATCGCCGCGGGTATGTCGGGATTGTCGCTGCAGAAGCGCCCCGGCGATGTCCCCGGAATGCAGGCGTGTGCCGCGGTGGGCCAGAGCAAGCTGATGCACACCTACGAGCGCCTGTTCTTTGGCAAGAAAGTCGTAGCGCAACTGCTGCTCTCGAGCGACGACTTCACTTCTCCGGTGCGCTATCGCAATTTGCAGAACGCGCTGGCCGAGTTGCTGGCGCTGGGAGTGGTGCCCATCGTGAACGAAAACGACAGCGTGTCGGTCCGCGAACTGGAAGGCGCCTTCGGCGACAACGACGAGTTGAGTTCTTTGCTGGCCACGGCCGTTAAAGCGGACTGGTTACTGCTATTGACCAACGTCGACGGATTTCTGATTCCCAGCGGGCGCAAGAAGCCGCGCCTGCAGCGCGTGGTGCGCAAGCTGACTCCGGCGCTCGAAGCGCAATGCAACGGCAAGAGTTCGCTCGGACGGGGCGGCATGATTTCAAAACTGCGCGCGGCGAAATTGGCGAGCGAAGGCGGCGTGCACGTGGCGATTGTGAACGGGCGGCATCCACAAGCGATTGCTCTGGGCATGGAACGCAAAATCGGGACGTATTTCCCGCCGCGAAAGGGAAACTAATGGCAGCCACCCTTACCAGCGCAGCGACCACGCAGGAGAAGTTGGTGCGCGCCCGTGCGGCGTCGGCCAAGCTGGCGCTGTTTTCCACCCAGGAAAAGAACGCGCTGCTGCTGGCGATTGCGGACGCGATCGAGGCGCGGGGAAAAGACATTCTCGCGGCGAACCGCGAAGACGTGGAGAATTCAGGCCTCGAAGGCGCCATGCGTGACCGCCTGCTACTTACTGCGGAGCGGATCAAAGACATGGCACGGGGCGTGCGCGAAGTCGCTGCTCTACCCGATCCCATTGGCGAGACGCTGGCGGAGTGGACCAAGTCGAACGGCCTCCGCATCCGTAAGATGCGTGTGCCGCTGGGGGTGGTCGGCATCATTTACGAGTCGCGTCCGAATGTGACGGTCGATACCGCCGTGCTCGCGCTGAAGACTGGCAACGCCATCGTCCTGCGCGGGGGAAAAGAGGCGGCGCAAAGCAGCCAGTGCCTGGTCGATATTATGAGCGCGGTGCCCGGGGTTCCCGAAGGCGCGATTGAATTGCTCGATTCCAGTACGCGGCAGTCGGTGCAGGAACTGATCAAGGCTCGCGGGTTGGTGGACGTGATCATTCCGCGCGGTGGCGCCGGGCTGATCACCTTCGTCACGGAGAATTCCGCGGTGCCCGTGATCGAGACCGGGGCAGGGAATTGTCACATTTTCGTCGATGAGTCCGCGGACTTCGAGATGGCCGATCGCATTGTGATCAATGCCAAGACGCAGCGCCCGTCGGTGTGCAACGCAGCGGAGAAGTTATTGGTGCATGAACGCGTCGCTGCGGAGTATGTGCCGCGGATCGTCAAGAAACTGATCGACGCCGGGGTCGAAGTGCGCGGGGATGGCAAGGCCCGCACGCTGGCCGCTGGCCTGCATGTTGGGCCAACTGCCGAGCCAGACTGGTACGAAGAATATCTGCGGTTGTGCATAGCCGTGGCTGTAGTCGCCAATGTTGACGAGGCCATTGCTCACATCAACCGCTACTCGACCAAGCACTCGGATTCCATCATCACGCGAGATGAGACTCACGCTCGCAAGTTTCTGCGTGGAGTGGATTCGGCGGTGGTGTATTGGAACGCGTCCACCCGATTTACCGACGGCGGCGAATTCGGCTTCGGCGCCGAGATGGGCGTCAGCACGCAGAAACTCCACTGCCGCGGGCCCTTCGCGCTGGCGGAGTTGACATCCTCGAAGTACGAGATTATTGGGACTGGGCAGGTAAGGTAGGTTCCTTCAACGCCAGACGGGCACGCGCATCACATCAAAGTGATGATCGTAGGTCCAGACTTCAAGGCCCAGGCGGAGAGCCAATGCCGCAACGGTTGCGTCGACCAACGTAATCTTCTGATCGGGAAAATTCTGAACGGTGAAGACAGCACGCCTATAGTCTTCGGAATCAGGATTGATCAGAGAGTTTCCGGCGAGGGATGCGATCCATTTTTGGGCAGCAACGGCCCCCAGGCGATACAGCACGAGCGAGTACCCCTCCAGGAGTATGGGATATGCAACCACGACATTGCGCCGCTCCGCGTCCAAGGTCTGCAGTTGCTGTCTGGCCTCGCGATGGTGCTCGTCCGCCTCGTCGACCGCGGCATACAAGGGACCGGCGTCGGCCAGCACAGCACGGGTCATTTCTTGAGGCCCGTCAGGTAAAGATCGTGGTTTACGCTGACATCGCTGCGGCCGCTGTTGCCCAGAGGCTCAAGTTTCAACGGCCGATAAGTTCGCAAAAATCCGCGTTCCCGCAAATACTCTCGCAGAGCTGCCTGAACGATGGCCGTCAGCGCCGGAGGTATGTTTTGAGCCAGCGTGTACGTCTCAATCGCCTCGGCAAGATCATCCGGTAGTGTCACTGTGGCGCGCTTCATAACAAGTAGTATATCACCACATAGCACCATATGGTGAACTTGGTGAAGTTGGTGCATTTAGCGAACAAAAGACGAACATAGAGATGGCTCACGTCTGCCTTGCGACGACAAATACTTATGCTACCTTACTACCTTCGTCTTAGGAGCCCGATGAAACGTCTCTCAGCCACCGTTCTGTCGTTCGCCCTATCATTCTTGGCATCGTCTTCGACAGCAGGGGGTAACGCTTCCGCATCTTCCAGTTCGGCCCCGGCCATTTTTGGCTTTCGCGACGCAGCCGCTGAATCCGCCACGGAAGCGCGCTTCATCGCTGTGCCTGACCCCAAACTGGCCGAGGAGCATCTGCGGATTCTCACCCAGGCTCCGCACATGGCGGGCACTGTTGAAGACAAGGCAACCGCCGACTATGTCGCGCAGAAATTCCGCGACGCCGGGCTCGAGACCGAGATCGTCGAGTACAGAGTTTGGATCAACTACCCCTCCGAGATCAGTGTCGATATGACCGCGCCCACTGGAGTTGCAATGCACGGCCCGACGCGCGAGCACGTCGATAAGGATCCCTTTCAAGACGATCCTCGCGTGGTCATGCCCTTCAACGGGATGTCGCCCTCGGGCGACGTCGAGGCGGACGTGGTCTATGCCAACTACGGCACACCTGAGGACTTCGAGAAACTCGACAAACTGAAAGTCGATGTGCGCGGCAAGATCGTGCTGGTGCGCTACGGTCAGAATTTCCGCGGTGTGAAAGTGTTTGTGGCGCAGGAACACGGCGCGGCGGGCGTGATCATTTACTCCGATCCCGCAGACGACGGCTGGAAGCGCGGCGACAAATATCCGGATGGGCCGTGGCGTCCGGACACAGGTGTGCAGCGCGGGTCGGTGGGATACATGTTCGAGTTCCCAGGAGATCCAACCACGCCCGGGGTTGCGTCGGTCCCGACGCTGCCCGAGTCGCAGCGTATCTCTGCCCAGAAATCGGCGCAGGTGCCGAAGATTCCTGTGACTCCCTTGTCGTATCACGATGTGTGGCCCGTGCTGCAGCACCTAAGCGGCCCTGCCTCTCCGCGTGAGTGGCAGGGCGCGCTGCCGTTTACGTATCACGTTGGTCCGGGGCCGGCGAAGCTGAAGATGCATCTCAAGCAGGACTACCAGTTCCGCACGCTGTGGGATGTCATCGGCCGGGTTCGTGGCAGCGAACTGCCCGACGAATGGGTGGTAGCGGGAAATCATCGCGACGCGTGGGTGTATGGCGCGGTCGATCCCAACAGCGGCACCGCAGCGATGCTCGAGGCTGTGCACGGGGTCGGCGTATTGCTGAAGTCCGGCTGGAAGCCCAAGCGAACCGTGATCTTCGGCAGTTGGGATGGCGAAGAAGAAGGCTTGATAGGTTCGACCGAGTGGGTAGAACAGCACGAATCGGAACTGGCGAATGCGGCCGCGTATTTCAATGTGGATGTTGCCGTCTCCGGTCCGAAGTTCGGTGCGTCGGCGGTACCAAGCCTCAAGCAGTTTCTGCGCGACGTAACCAAGGTCGTGCCCAGTCCGAAAGGTGGAACCGTTTACGACGCCTGGCTGAAGGCCGCGCAACCGGATGCGTCCTCGACGCAATCGCCCACGGACGCGATTGGAGAGAGCCGTCGTCTTCCCGCAGCGCAAATGAAGGGCGAGGTTCCGGTCGGGGACCTGGGCAGCGGGTCCGACTACACTGCGTTCCTACAGCATTTGGGAGTGCCGTCGAGTGACGTGAGTTCGAGCGGTGCCTACGGTGTGTATCACTCGACGTTCGACGATTTCGCATGGTTCAAGAAATTCGGCGATCCTGATTTTGTTTACGAACAGCAGATGGCGCGCGTCCTCGGACTGGAGGCGGTGCGTATGGCCGACGCCGACGTTCTCCCCTATGACTACGAGGAATATGGAAAAGAGATTGCGGCGTATCTCGACGCTGCTCACCGGCGGGGAGAGGACAAGTTCGGCGCCCGCGTGCTCGACTTTGGAGCGGTGAACAATGCGGCACGGCACTTTCAATCTGCCGGTGCGAAGATCCTGGCAAAGCAGAGGAATCCACCTCGGAATGCTGCCCGTTTGAACCAGGCTTTGCGCGGGGCTGAGCGCGCGCTGCTGATGCCGCAGGGACTGCCGCATCGTCCCTGGTTCCGTCATGCCATTTACGCGCCGGGCGAATATACAGGCTATGCCGCGGTGGTGATTCCCGGAGTGAACGAAGCTCTCGACAAGGGAGATAGCGAGCGCGCGCGCCAGCAGTTGGCTGCGCTCGCGACTGCGCTGGAGCGCGCGGCGAAAACCCTGGAAGGATATCGTTAGCCGATGACTTCCGCTTCTGCTCTCGGACAATTCCTGCGCACACTGCCGGCTTCGGCGGCGGCGACGTTCCTGGCGCTGTTTCCGATTGTCGATCCGTTCGGAGGCATTCCGATTTTTTTCACCATGACCTCGACCTGGACCGCGCAGGACCGGCGTCGCACCGCGTACAAGACCGGGCTGTGGGTTTTCGTCATCCTGGTCACGTTTCTTTTCTTCGGCCGATTCGTGCTGTATTTCTTTGGCATCTCGCTGCCTGTGCTGAAGATTGCTGGCGGATTGATCGTCGCCAATACGGCTTGGGGCATGGTCACGTCTCATGCGCGGATCACGCCGGAGGAGAGCCACGAGGCAAGGGACAAAGAGGACATTTCTCTGACACCGCTGGCCATGCCGTTAATGTCAGGACCGGGCGCGATTGGTGTGGTGATGGCGCTGGCCGCTCATGTGGACAACGCGGCAGCGTACCTGGGGATGGTTATCGGCGTCGCTGGCATAGCGCTCAGCGTTGCTCTCTTCTTCTGTATGGGTGGGCCGCTGGTGCGGCGACTGGGGCCGAGCGCGGTGGGCGCCATCAACAAGATCTTCGGCTTCCTGATTCTCGCGATCGCCGTTCAACTCGTGTGGGATGGCGTTGCCGATTTCAAGAACTGACCGTGTCGTGACGTTCCCGCCCGACGTGGGCGGGCAGAACTTCCCTGGAACTGCGGTCCGATCCTCTGCGTATCAAATGCAGGCGCTCTTGCGCCTGCGAGGTGTTCCATGTCCCAACGGATCGTGTCCGGAAGGTCTCTTCTTCACCTGTCTTCTCTTCACAAAACATTCCTGACTTGTCTATTGCTGATTCCGTTCTGCGCGGCTGCTCCCGTCGCACCCAACGACTGGAACTATGAAGACACGCGCAGCGATGTGCGCGACTTCGTTGCCGGCGGAAGGCTGCACGTGCACTTGAGCGTGGGCGACCTGCACATCCGACGCGGAGATGGCGAGAAGATTCACCTGCGCTATACCGTGAAGTCCCGTCACGAAAGGAACGTCAAAGAGGCACGCGTGGACATCGACGTCCGCGGCAACGATGCGACCATCGAGTTTCATTCGCCTTCGGGCGGCAACACGCAGTTCGATGTGGAGCTTGAAATTCCGGCGAGCACGAACCTCGACGTGCATCAAAAAGTCGGTGACCTGACGGTGGAGAATGTCGAAGGCGACAAGGATCTGGAACTCGGTGTCGGTGACATCCGCGTGTCCAGCGGACACTCGGGATATCGGCTAGTGCACGCGAGCGCTGGCATCGGCGACGTGAATGGCGACGGCTACGGCGAGACCAGCGGCTGGTTGGGCAAGACGCTGAAGTATCGCGGCGAAGGCAAGTTCGAACTGCGGGCGCACGTGGGCGTGGGGGATATTAGTCTGGAAGGGAAGTAGGGGTGATGTGGCGCGGCGGTCTCGCCCGCGTCGTAGGCTACGGGAACCCTTCGCTTGTGGAAATCCCTGCGAAAAGTGCTCTGACGACGAGGCGTGATCGAGCGCCTAAGTCGCCTTGACCATCTTCTACTCGTGTGGATGGCAAGGTCAGATGGCACAGAGATTCTTTGGTGGATTGTAATTGACTAGTTATATGACTAGTCAGATAATAGGGGAGAAAGGACCTTCTACCAGTATGAGTTCATGGCAGTTGCAAGAGGCAAAGGCACGCTTCAGCGAATTCCTTGACGCAGCACTGAAGAAAGGTCCGCAGGTTGTAACCCGCCGAGGAGTGGAGGCTGCCGTGCTTGTTCCTATCGAAGAATGGCGTCGCCTGCAACGGGAAAGTCGCCCGAATATCAAGGAACTGCTCCTCGGCCCGGGCCCTCGCTTTGAGGACATTGTGCCCAAGCGGGGCGCGTGGAAGAGGCGCTCGCCGATCGACTTCCGTGAACCCGACGCTAAGTGAACCCGATTTCAAGTAATCCAGACTTCCAGTGACTCGATATCTGCTCGACACGAATGTCGTCTCCGAGTTGCGCAAGCCCAGGCCGCATGGTGGGGTAGTGGCGTGGATGAAGACGCTGCGGCCTGAGCAGATGTTCCTCTCGGCGGTAACCATCGGAGAACTGCAGGCAGGTGTGGAACGGACGCGCAAAAACGATGCCGCCAAAGCTCTCGAGATTGAAACCTGGCTCACGATAGTGGAGGCTTCGTTCACGGCGTTGCCCATGGACTCTGCCTGCTTTCGGGAGTGGGCAAGGTCCATGGTGGGAAAGTCCCCGGGGTTGATTGAAGATGCAATGATTGCCGCGACAGCGCGGGTCCACGGCCTGGATGTGGCCACGCGGAACGAGCGAGATTTCCGGCAGTTCCAGGTCGGAGCGTTCAACCCGTTTCAGTTTGTGCCATAGTGTTGCGAGACTAAAGAAGGCAAGGGCTCGCGTTTCGGGCGCAAATCCGCAACTCTGCGCAGAAGGGTCAGGCACGGGATACTTCGTCGAGCACTTCGCCGGTGGCGCTGAGGAGTTGGACTTGGAGGTCCATTTGGCCGGAGGCGTGGGTGGAGCAACTGAGGCAGGGATCGTAGCAGCGGATCACGGCTTCGACGCGGTTGAGCATGCCTGGGGTCAGGCGGTTGCCGTGCACGAAATGTTTGGCCACTTGCAGAACGCTGCGGTTCATGGCCAAGTTATTCTGCCCGGTGGCGATGATGAGGTTCACCCACCGGATCAGGCCTTGCTCGTCGATTTTGTAGTGATGAAATAAAGTTCCGCGCGGGGCTTCCGCTGCGCCCACACCTTCGAGCGCGTTGGGCCGCGCCACGGCGCGCACGTGCTTGGAGAGAATCTCCGGGTCGTTCAGCAGCTGTTCCAGGCGCTCGATGCAGTAGAGGATCTCGATGAGGCGCGCGTGGTGGTAGTGGAACGAACTTAGGACTGCGGTGCGCTGCAACTCGTGAAATTCCGCGAGTTCCTGATCGGCACGCGGCGTGCCGCAGCGGTCGGCAACGTTCAGACGGGCCAGGGGTCCGACGCGGTAGACGCCGTCGGGGAATCCCTTGGGTTTGTAGTAGGCGGACTTGAGGTAGCTCCAGGGCTCGACCTTTTCGCCAATGTAATCGTAGTACTGGTTGGGGTCGAGATCGTCGGCGACGACGTGGCCCGAGGCGTCGACGATGCGGATCTTGCCGCCGTAGAAGGTGAGGCCGTTGTCCTTTTTGACGATGCCCATGAACAGCGTGGGAAAGTTGCCGAAGGTGGAAATCTCTTCGCGGAAACGCTCCATCGTGCTCTTGAACCATTCGAGCGTGCGCTCGGCGATGGCGAGGGCGTCGGGAATTGCAAACAGGATGGCGTCGCGATTGGCCTCAGTCAGCGGCTCGCTCACGCCGCCGGGGACCACCCATGCAGGATGAATGCGCTTGCCGCCCAGGCGCTCGATGATGCGCTGTCCGAACTGGCGCAGGCGAATGCCGTCGAGCGCGAGTTCAGGGAACTTCTCCGCGACGCCAAAGATGTTGCTCTTCGCGGGATCGGCGTCCATGCCGAGAAGCAGGTCCGGTGACGACAAGTGAAATAGGCTGAGGGCGTGCGACTGGGTGACCTGGGCGAGTCCGAAGATGCGGCGGAGTTTGTCGGCGGTGGGCGGAATTCTTACCGCGAGCAGGGAATCGCAGGCTTTGGCAGAGGCGATGAGGTGGCTGACGGGGCAGATGCCGCAGATGCGCGCCATCAGCGAGGGCATCTCGTAAAAAGGACGGCCTTCACATAGCTTCTCGAAGCCGCGAAACTGGGTAACGTGAAAGCGGGCTTCCTCGACCCGGCCGTCTTCGTCTAAATGGAGCGTGATCTTGGAATGGCCTTCGATGCGCGTAACCGGATCGATGACGATGCTGCTGCCCTGCTTCACAAAGTCTCCCTTGGTAGCTCTTAGCTACTAGCTCTTAGCTTTTAGCTCTTCAACTTGTTTTGCTTAACTCGGTCAATTTGATGCGTTATCAATTTGGACGCACGCAGTTACGATCCGAAACGAGTTTTCGCGCTTACATCCGGGTTCCGGCCTTCGAGCAGTTCGGCGACCACGTAATAAATGGTGTCAGCCGATGGCGGACAGCCCGGGACGAACACATCGACGTTGACGAATTCGTGGATCGGGCGCGAATTCTCCAACAGAGCGGGCACGACCTGGTTCGGGATGCCGGGATCGAAGGTGACATTCTCGCGATACGCACGATCCAGGACCGCCTTGGTGCCGAAAGGATTACGCATTCCGGGCACGTTGGCGGTGACGGCACAGTCGCCGAGCGAGACCAGAATTTTCGTACGTGCGCGCACGATCTTGATCTTATGCAGGTCTTCTTCGCTGCTGACGGCGCCCTCGACCAGCGTCACGTCGACACCCTCGGGAAATTCCTTGGCGTCGACCAGCGGGCTGTAGACCAGATCGGCCAGGCCGGCGACGGTGAGCAGGCGTTCGTCCATATCAAGAAAAGACATGTGGCAGCCGGAGCAGCCGTCCAGCCATACGGTGGCGATGCGCTTCTTATTCATCGCTGCTCCGCGCTGAAGCGACACGTGATGCCCTCATTGCGCGCTTTGCGCGCAACCCCGGACGGGGCGTCCGGGGCTACATGAACCTTCATTCGTTCTCCTCCCGCATCATGGTCAGGTAGGGCAGAAACTGCCGGCGTTTGAGCATTTCCGCGACCGAGCGTCCCTTTTCGAACAGGGCGCCCGTAGGACATACATGCACGCACTTGCCGCAACTGGTGCAGGTTTCGGAAGTACCCCACGGTTCGTTCAAGTCGGTGATGACCTTGGCGTCAATGCCGCGGCCCATGATGTCCCAAGTATGCGCGCCCTCAATCTCGTCGCAAACACGCACGCAGCGCGTGCACAGGATGCAGCGGTTGTGGTCGATGACGAAGCGATCGTGCGATGCGTCGACTTCTTCCTTGGGAAAGCGGTAGGGGAAGTGAACGTGCGTGATGCCGAGGCGCTGCGCGAGCATCTGCAACTCGCAGTGTCCGTTGGAGACGCAGACCGAACACACATGATTGCGCTCGGTAAGGAGCAACTCCAGGATCATCTTGCGATAGCCCTGCAAGCGCTCGGAGTCGGTGGTAACCTCCATGCCCTCTTCGACTGAAGTGACGCAGGCAGGAAGCAGCTTGTTCTGGCCTTTGATTTCGACCAGGCACAGGCGGCAGGCTCCTACGTCGGTGAGACCGTCCATCTCGCACAGGCGTGGGATGAAGATGCCGTTCTGGCGGGCGACGTCGAGGATGGTTTCTTCCTGGCGTCCGCTCAAATCGCGGCCATCGATTCTCAGCGTTTTTACGGGTGCGACCGGTCTCATGCGGTTTCTCTTTCTTCCGCGGGCTGCGCGCCGCAAACTCCGGCTGGACATTTGTGATCTTCGATGTGGGCCCGGTACTCCTCGGCGAACGAGCGCAAGGTGCTGACCACCGGATTCGGCGCCGATTGGCCTAATCCGCACAGGCTGGTGTGCTTGAGCAGATCGCAAAGTTCCTCAAGCATTTTCATGTCCTGCGGCGTGGCGGTCATATTGCCGATGGCGGTGAGAATGCGGTGCATCTGGTAGGTGCCGACGCGGCAGGGGATGCACTTGCCGCAGGACTCGGTCATGCAGAAATCCATGAAGTACTTGGCGACGTCGACCATGCAGGAACTCTCGTCCATGACGATCATGCCACCGGAACCCATGATCGACCCGGCGCGGGCCAGCGATTCGTAGTCGACGGGCATGTCGAGGCAGTCGGAGGGCAGGCAACCGCCGGAGGGGCCTCCGGTTTGCACAGCTTTGAACTTGCGGCCGTCAGGAATACCGCCGCCGATATCGAAGACCATCTCGCGAAGCGAAATTCCCATGGGGACTTCGACGAGGCCGGTATTTTCCACGCGTCCGGCGAGGGCGAAGACTTTCGTGCCTTTGCTCTTCTCCGTGCCGATGCCGGCATACCACTCGCCGCCATTGCGGATGATGGGTGCAATGTTGGCGAAGGTCTCGACATTGTTGATCAGCGTGGGCGCGCCGAAGAGGCCTTCCATGGCGGGATACGGTGGGCGCGGGCGCGGAGTGCCGCGCTTGCCTTCCACCGAAGCGATCAGAGCAGTCTCTTCGCCGCAGACGAAGGCCCCGGCGCCCAGGCGCAAGTCGACACGAAAGCTGAAGCGGGTGCCGCAGATGTTCGAGCCCAGCAAGCCGATGTGCTCGGCCTGACGAATGGCAGTACGCAGGCGCTTGATGGCCAGCGGATATTCGGCGCGCACATAGATATAGCCTTCCGACGCACCCACGGCGTAGGCGGCGATCAGCATGCCTTCGAGCACACGGTGGGGATCGCTTTCGAGCACGCTGCGATCCATGAACGCGCCGGGATCGCCTTCGTCCGCGTTGCAGATGACGTACTTTTGCGTGCCCACGGATTTTGAGACGGTGCTCCACTTCAGGCCCGTGGGATATCCGGCGCCACCGCGGCCGCGCAAGCCGCTTCTTGTGATCTGCTCAGTGACTTCGCGGGATGTCATTTCGGTGAGCGCTTTGATCAGTGCGGTGTAGCCGTTGGCGGCAACGTAGTCCTCGACACGATCGGGATCGATGATGCCGGAGTTCTCCAGCACGATCTTTTTCTGGCGCTGGAAGAATGGAACGTCGGTGGGGCAGACGAGGCGCGAAACGGGTGCGCCGTCGAGACTGTCAAGGATCGCGCCGCCGTCCGTAGCTTCGACCTTCTTATAAAGCACTCCCGTGTTGGTCGAGACGAGAGGGCCTTCAGAGCAGAGACCCATGCAGCCCACGCCTTTCACTTGGCAGTGATCTTTGGTGCCGCGGCGGGTGACTTCCTGGTCGAGCGCGTCTTTCACACTCTGGCTCTGGCAGGAGAGGCACCCGGCGGCGACGCAGACATTCACGCGCTGGGTGAACTTGCTTTGCGCCTCGCGTTCGGTTTCGGCTATCTGGTCGAGTTCCTCAGGCGTCATGCGTGGGTCCATTTCTTCAAGTGCTCGCGGATGGCCGGAGTGCCGACCTTGCCGGCGACTTCCTGATCGTAGACAACAGCGGGAGCGAGGCCACAGGATCCCAGGCAACGAGCCGTGAGCAGTGAGACTTTCTTGTCGGCGGTGGTCTCGCCGGGCACGATGCCGAGGTCGCGCTGAACGGCGTCGAGCAATTGCTGCGATCCCTTGATGTAGCAGGCGGTACCCATGCAGATGACACACGTGTGCTCGCCTGCAGGCTTCAGAGTGAAGAAATGGTAGAAAGTGGCGACGCCGTAAGCGCGGCTTAGGGGCACGCGCAACGACATGGCAACATAACGGAGGGCTTGCGCGTCCAGGTATCCGAACGCCTCTTGCACGGTGTGTAACGTCTCAATCAGTCCGCGCTGCTGCTGGCCCTGACGCCGGATTGTGGCATCGACCAGCTTCCAACGCTTGTCCTGATTGGGCGGAGTCGGCTTGGCAACGTATGAAGGCATTTGCGTTCTCGACAATAACTGAATTCGACATGAGATGAGCGCGACATGATTTGAACTGGCAATTGTAGTCCTCGACGGGCAGAGTCACAACGATCCCGGTCACGAAATCTGGTTACTTCTATTTCATTTTGGTTTTGCATCCGGACCGTCAGACCGCAGCGGATGGCGGACGACAAGTCTCGACGTTCGATCATGACTGCGAGGTCTATGAATCGAGGTTTAGGCGATCGGTCCGGCGCAAGGGAAAGACTTCGATTAGATACTTTCTTTGGGGGGCGCAGAGAGGCGTATGCTAGAAGAAATCCCCGATACCCTGACTGACGGTTCGCCTGTGTCACGAATCAGCTCTCGTTCAGGGGTTGCGCGCGAGTGGATTTTGCCAATGTCTTGGCGGTTCTGGGCCAGAGGTGGGGCTGAGTTCGTATAACGTTCCGTCGGAGTGGAGCAGTGAACGCTCGTCGGTCGGGCCTGGTTCCAAAACAGAAAATTGTAAACTGGTGCGGCGTCGTTTCTTGCCTATCCGGGCGAGATGTGCCAACTAGTCAACACGCCAAAATCCCCCCTGTGTTCATTTCGAAAACCCTTCCTCGACAAAAGAATAGCGCTTGTTCGGAATTCGGAACGGCTGTTCCGGCATTTGTAGCTCGGAATGCGACCTGATTTCCGGAAGGTTTTTGTGACTACAGAAGTGGAAAACCGCGACATTCGGAACTGCAGGCTGTTCTCGCATGCTGTCAGTGCTACAGCTGCGTTTGTCGGCGGTCTCACACTTGTGGGATGGATGCTCGGCATTCCAGCGCTCACAAGTATCTTGCCAGAGCTGGCCAAGATGAAGCCCAATTCTGCGCTGTGCTTCGTATTGGCAGGGGTTTCCCTTTGGCTGATTCAACTGCGGCGCGGCGAACTGAGCAGCCCGCGCGTTCGACGCATCACTGTGGCGCGAGGTCTGAGCAGTGTCGTTGGATTGGTTGGCCTGCTGACGCTTGCGGAATATCTTCTCCATCGCAATCTGGGGATAGGCGAGGATTTCTTTTCGAAGACGGCAATGGCCAGCGGGGCTGCCCAGCCCGAGCGTATGGCGGGAGTTGCAGCACTGGGCTTTCTGCTCTTGAGCGCCGGATTGCTGTTAGCGACGACCGGCCGCGCTTATCTAGCCCAGGTGTTTGGCCTCCTCGCCTCCCTGGATGGATTTGTTGCATGCGTCGGTTATCTTTTCGGCGTCCAATCGTTCTACGAGGCTCCGGCCTTCTCACCGACGGCTCCGCAAACGGCCATCCTTCTCTTCTTGATGGGACTGGCAACTCTCGCGGCGCGTCCATCCTCCGGGGCGATGACGGTCGTCACCAACCCGTATCTAGGAGGCGTCCTCGTACGACGGGTATTACCGGTCCTGCTCGTGATCGTAGTGCTTCTGGGCTGGCTGCGATGGCGGGGCCAAGCTGCCGGATTGTATTCGACGGAATTTGGGATCGCCCTCCTGATGCTGGGGGAGGTGGTGACCTTCGTGCCGCTGTTGTGGCTGAGCGCCATGCGGCTCAATCAACTTGAGCAGGAACGCCGCGAAGGCCAGAGTCAAAGGTTTCGGCTGGCGGCGATTGTGGAGTCGTCCAACGATGCCATTCTCAGCAAGGATCTGTCGGGCACGATCCTGAGCTGGAACCAGGGCGCGGAGCGGCTCTACGGGTACAGAGCGGTGGAGATCGTCGGTAAGCCGGTAGCGACGTTGATTCCGGAGGAACTGCAGGAAGAAGCTCGGCAGTTTTTGCGGGAGATTGAGCGCGGGCATCCGGTAACTCGCGAGGATACCTTGCGGCGGCGCAAGGATGGAAGCCTCGTTTCCGTGTCGCTGGTCATCTCCCCGGTACGAGATGTCGAAGGTCAGATTGTCGGTGCATCGACCATTGCGCACGACATCAGCGAGCGCAAACGGGCGGAACAGGAGCTGCGGGAAAGTGAAGACCGGCACCGGGACTTGGTGGAACACAGCCAGGACTTGATCTGTACGCACAACCTGGAAGGGGAACTGCTGTCTGCGAATCCGGCCGCGGCTAAGGTTTTGGGATGTGACGTTACCGAGTTGCTGAGGACCCCCATGCGGCAGATGGTCGCTCCGGAGTTGCGCGAGCAGTTCGACCAATACCTGGTTCGGATCAAGACTCACGGTGCGGACAACGGATTCGTGGCAGTTATGACGCGGACTGGAGAACGAAGAATCTGGGAATACAACAACACGCTTCGTGCGGAGGGTGTGCAGACGGCGATTGTGCGCGGGATGGCGCGAGATGTCACGGAGAAGAAGCAAGCGGAAGCGGCGCTGCGCAGCTCGGAACAGCGGTATCGAAAGCTGTTTGAGAAGAACGTGGCGGGAGTGGCCATCATCAGCATGGAGGGGCAGGTGATGGATTGCAACGACGCGTGGGCGCGAGTGTTTGGATACGACAGCGGAGCGGCGTGCCGCGGCTGCCAGATTGCGGGGTACTACGCCGACCCGGCCGAGCGGGAAAGGTTGCTGGACGAGTTGAGGAGCAACGGTTCTTTTTCCAACCAGGAAGTGCAACTGCGGCGAAAGGACGGAACGCCATTCTGGGTCCTGCTTAATAGCGTCCTCGTCTCGACGGGCAAGAACGAATCGTGGATTCAGTCGGCCGTGGTCGACATCACTGCCCGCAAGCTGGCGGCAGAGGATCTGCGAGAGAGCGAGGAACGGTTCCGGCTTTTCGTCGAGCACGCTCCGGCGGCGTTGGCAATGTTTGACCGCGAGATGCGTTACCTCCACGTGAGCCACCGCTGGCGGACTGACTATGGCCTGGGCGACCGTGATCTGCGCGGCACATCGCACTACGAGGTCTTCCCCGAGGTTCCCGAACGCTGGAAGGAGGCCCACCGTCGCGGCCTGGCGGGCGAGGTGCTGCGAGGAGACGAGGACCGTTTCGCCAGGGCCGACGGTTCCGTGCAGTGGGAGAGTTGGGAAATCCGGCCTTGGTATGACCGGACGGGAGGAATCGGCGGCATCGTAATCTTCACAGAGAACATCACCGAGCGCGTGCAGGCAGAGCAAGACCTACGTCGCAAGGACGAGGAACTGTCGGAAGCACAGCGTATCGCACGACTGGGAAGCTGGTTGTGGGATCCAAAAAATGATGTGTGTACGTGGTCGGAAGAGCTTTACCACATCCACGGACTTGATCCTACGTTGCCCGCGCCTGCGTCAAAGGAATTAGCACGGCTGTTCACTCCGGACAGTTGGAGCCGCCTGCTTGCCGCAAGGGAGGATGGTTCGAAGACGGGCTCACCTCACCAGCTTGATTTGGAAATAGTACGGCCCGATGGCAGCAGGCGTTGGGTCAGTATCAGCACCGAAGCAGTGCGCGATCCCGCAGGTGAAATTGGTCACATTCGCGGTACTGTCCGGGACGTGACGGCGAACAAGCAGGCAGAGGAAACACTAAAGGAATACGCGAGGGTAGTCGAAGGCCTGGAGGAAATGATCCTGGTGGTGGACCGGAACTATCGCTACGTGCTCGCCAATCGCGCGTTCTTGAACTTTCGTGGCATGTCTGTCGAAGAAGTCGTTGGGCATACTGCAGAGGAAGTGGTGGGCCAAGACGTTTTTGCAACCCAAGTCAAAGGAAAGATGGACGAATGCTTTCTGGGCAAGGTCGTGGAATACGAGCTGACGTATGGCTTTCCGAACCTGGGCACCCGGGACCTGTGGGTGTCGTACTTTCCGATCGAGGGTTCTGCGGGCGTCGATCGAATTGCCTGCGTCTTGCAGGACATCACCGAGCGCAAGCGATCCGAAGAAGCGCTGCGCAAATCGGAAGAGAGGTTCAGTAAGGCATTTCGCAACAACCCACTGGCGATCACGATTTCGACCAAGGCAGAGGGGCGCTATCTGGACGTGAACGACGCTTTCCTCAATCTGCTCGAGTACGAGCGCAAGGATGTGATTGGCCGCACCGCAGCCGAGTTGCATTTCTGGAGCGAACCTCTGGATCGCATGGAAATGGTGCGGCAACTGGAGGAAGACGGCAAGGTAGCCAAGCACCATACAAAATACCGGAACGCGAAGGGAGTGGTTCGAGAAGCGGAAGTGTGGGTGGAATCGATCGAGTTGGACGGGCAACTCTGCTTATTGGGAATCACTCGCGACGTCACCGAGATCCAGCAATTGGAGGCTCAGTTGCGCCAAGCCCAGAAGATGGAAGCGGTGGGGCGTCTGGCTGGCGGGATAGCGCATGATTTCAATAACATACTGGGAATCATCATGGGCTACAGCGACATTTCTCTGGGGCTGATTGCCCCCGATAATCCGGTGAACCGATATCTGTCGGAAACCAAGAAAGCAGCCAAACGGGCGGCATTGCTCACCCAGCAACTCCTGGCGTTCAGCCGCAAGCAGCTTGTGTTCCCGAAGATCCTGGATCTGAATGAAGTCATACGCAACGCGACCGATATGCTGCTGAGAGTAGTCGGCGAGGACATCGCGGTTGATCTCCATCCAACCATCCCGATCGGAAGTATCAAGGCTGACCAGGGCCAGATTGAACAAGTGCTGATGAATCTGGTGGTCAACGCACGAGACGCGATGCCGACCGGGGGCAGGATCTCCATCGGGACGGCACACGCCGATATGGACGACCATTATGTTTCGGTCCACCCGGGTGCCCACGCCGGACCGCATGTGGTCCTGGCGGTAAGCGACACGGGGTGTGGCATGGATGAGAGCACCCAATCGCAAATCTTTGAACCCTTCTTCACCACCAAGGGAGTGGGGGAAGGAACCGGTCTTGGACTGTCGACGGTGTACGGAATCGTGAAGCAGAGCGATGGCTATATCGTTGTGTACAGTGAACTCGGCAGGGGCACAACGTTCAAGATCTATTTTCCGATCGTGCGCGAGCAGGCCGAAGCACTTTTGCCATCCCAGGAGGAAGCCGAGCCTCCGCCAGGTTCGGAGACGATCTTGCTGGTCGAGGATGATGCGAATCTGCGTGAACTTACGGCCAAACTCCTGCATGACGGCGGCTACCGAGTCGTCGAAGCAAGAGATGCGGAAGCCGCGCTGGGAATCATGGCGGCTTCTGGAGAAGAAATCGATCTACTCCTGACCGACGTCATCCTGCCCGGGAAAAGCGGGGCTGAACTGGTGAGAGAGGCCGAGACAAGTCATCCCAAGCTTCGTGCGCTGTTCATTTCCGGATACACCGGCGATCAGATTGGCCGACACGGCGTGCTGGTGCAAAAGGACTCATTCCTGGAGAAGCCCTTCACCAAACGATCTTTGCTCGCGAAGGTCTACGCGGTTCTGCGCAGCGAGTCTGCGAGAGGATTGCCCCTCTAGCTCAGCCGTGCTCAGCTTTGCCGGACAGCCGAGGGCGGCCGTCCCCACACCGCCGCGGTTACTTCAGCGAGACCAACTTCTCTACCAACTCAGAGTAATCCTTCTTCTCGATGCCGTGGACCTGCTTGTTGTATTCGTCCACCTTCGACGAGTAATTCATCGAGCAGAACTTGGGGCCGCACATGGAGCAGAAGGCGGCTTCTTTGTAGAAGTCGTCGGGGAGAGTTTCGTCGTGCATGGAGCGGGCGGTTTCGGGATCGAGGGAGAGGGCGAACTGCTTCTCCCAATCGAATTTGTAGCGGGCGTAGCTGAGGGCGTCGTCGCGGTCGCGGGCGCCGGGGCGTCCACGGGCGATGTCGGCAGCGTGCGCGGAAATCTTGTAGGCGATGATGCCATCTTTCACGTCTTTTTCGTTTGGTAGACCTAGATGCTCCTTGGGCGTGACGTAGCAGAGCATGGCGGCGCCGTACCATCCAATCATGGCCGCGCCGATGGCGGAGGTGATGTGGTCGTAGCCGGGAGCGATGTCGGTGACGAGCGGGCCGAGCGTGTAGAACGGAGCTTCGTAGCAGAGCTCGACTTCTTTTTCGACCTGCTCCTTGATCTTGTCCATGGAGACGTGTCCGGGGCCTTCGATCATGACCTGCACGTCGTGCTCCCAGGCTTTCTTGGTGAGTTCGCCTAGAGTTTTCAGTTCGGCGAACTGAGCTTCGTCACTGGCGTCGGCAACGCAGCCGGGGCGGAGGCCGTCGCCGAGCGAGAAGCTGACGTCGTACTTCTTAAAAATTTTGACGATGTCGTCGAAGCGCTCGTAGAGGAAATTCTGTTTGTGGTTGTAGGCCATCCATTGGGCGAGGATGGCGCCGCCGCGGCTGACGATGCCGGTGATGCGCTTGGAGATCAGCGGCAAGTACTGGATGAGCACGCCGGCATGGATTGTCATGTAGTCGACGCCTTGTGCGGCTTGCTCCTCGATGACTTCGAGCATCACTTCGGCATTCAAGTCTTCGACGCGCTTGACGCGCGCGATGGCTTCGTAGATCGGGACGGTGCCGATGGGGACCGGGGAGTGGCGGAGGATGGCTTCGCGAATTTCGTGAATGTTACCGCCGGTGGAGAGATCCATCACTGTGTCGGCGCCGTAGTGGACGGCGGTGTGGAGCTTTTTCAATTCCTCGTTCACTTCTGAGGTGACGGCCGAGTTGCCGATGTTGGCGTTGATCTTGCAGAGGGACGCTACGCCAATTGCCATGGGCTCGAGTTCGGGATGGTTGATGTTGGCGGGGATGATCATGCGTCCGCGGGCAACTTCGTCGCGCACCAACTCGGGCGCCAGCTTCTCTTTGTGGGCGATGAAGGACATTTCTTCGGTGACGACGCCCTGGCGCGCGAAGTGCATCTGGGAAAAGTTGCCGCTCGTGTTTTCTTGCTTGCGCCGCGCCAGCCACTCCGCGCGCGGTTGGGGGACGTTGTAGCTGTTGTTGCCATTGCCATTCGTGGAAGTCATGAGAACCCCAGGTTGTAGGAATTCGGTGAGTATCGATTATACCCGCGTTAGAGGGTGGGAGGGCCGCGGCGGTCGGGGAACTGACGAACTGAGGCAAAGCGTATTAACCACAGAGGACACAGGGGACACAGAGATTCCTGTGCAGAGAGTACGATTCGAGCGGCTGCACCTCGCTCAGCTCAGAATTCCTGGCCGACCTGCAGGATGTAGCCGTTGTTGTCGCGGATGGCGAACTCGCGCATTCCGTAGTCGAAATCTTCGAGCGGATAAACGATGGCGGCCTTGTCTTTCAATTGGGCAGACTGTCGGAGATTGTTCCGCAACAGAACATCCTTGAAGCGTTTGTTTGGACCGCTTCCGCTCTCTGGACCGCGGTTCTTGATCATGGCGAAGAGCAGGGCATAGAATCCCAACCGTTGCCGCTCATCGCTATTTCAAGGAGAGTTCTCTCATGCGCGTGTTCCGCCTTTTGCTGGCCTTCCTGTTGCTTGTGACTGCCGGCAGTTTCTCGCAATCTGCGTCTTCCGCCAAGACTGCCGCTGGATTCAGTCTCGACACGATCGACAAGAGCATCGATCCATGCGTGGATTTCTACCAGTACGCATGCGGAAACTGGATCAAGAATTCTGAGATTCCCGCCGACAGGCCGGCTTGGCAGAGCTTCTCTGAACTCAATGAGCGCAACCTCACCGTCGAGCGCGGAATTCTGGAAAAGGCGGCGGCGGGCGGCGCTGGCCGCAGTGCCGTTGACCAGAAGATCGGCGACCTGTACGGCTCCTGCATGGACGAAAAGGCGGCGAACGCCAAGGGATTCGCGCCGCTGAAGCCGGAACTGGAACGCATCGCCGCGGCGAAGGACAAGGGCGCGCTGATCGACGAGATTGCGCACTTGCACATGGTGGGGACGACGGCCTTGTTCAGCTTCTATTCGAATTCCGACCTGCACAATGCGGACCGGGTGATCGCCTACATCGACCAGGGCGGGCTCTCGCTGCCCGACCGCGATTACTACCTTAAAGATGATTCCGACAAGGTCGAGATGCGCAAGCACTTCGTCGATTATGCGACCGAAGTCTTCACCCTGGCCGGGCAGACGCCGCAACAGGCGGCCGCTTCGGCTCAAGCCGTACTCGTCGTCGAAACGCTGCTTGCTGCCAACTCGATGGACCGCACCAAGCGGCGCGATCCCAAGAACCGCGACCACAAAATGACGCGCGACGAAGCCCTTGGTCTGGCTCCGGAGTTTTCGCTTAATCGTTACTTCACCGGCGTCGGCGCGCCCAACTTTGCCGCCCTCAACGTCGGCAACCCGGACTATTTCAAGCAGGTCAGCGGAGTGATCGCATCGCTCCCACTCGAGTCGCTGAAGACCTATGTGACCTTTCGGGTATTGCGCGCGGCGGCGGCGTGGCTCTCGCAGCCATTTGTCGATGCCGACTTCAAAATGCGTCAGGCTCTCACCGGGCAGAAGCAGAATCAGGATCGCTGGAAACGCTGCGTCGATCTGGTGGACGGCTCGCTGGGAGAGGCGCTGGGGCAACGCTATGTCGAGGCAACCTTCGGGGCTGAAGGAAAGCAGCGCATGCTGAAGATGGTGGACGCGTTGGAAAAGTCGCTGGATGAGGACATTCAGGGGCTTTCGTGGATGAGCGACGACACCAAGAAACAGGCGAAGGTGAAGCTGACGGCAATCCGCAACAAGATTGGCTATCCCGATGTGTACCGCGATTACGGTGCGGTGACGATCAAGGGGGACGATCTGCTGGGGAACGTGCAGCGGGCCGACGAATTCGAAGCGAAACGGCAGGTGGCGAAGATCGACAAGCCGCTGGACCGCAAGGAGTGGGGCATGACTCCGCCGGAGGTCAACGCGTACTACAGCGGGTCGTTTAACGAGATTGTGTTCCCGGCGGGCATTCTGCAGCCTCCTTTCTTCGACAAGGCCATGGACGACGCCGTCAACTTCGGCGGCATCGGGCTGGTGATTGGGCACGAACTCACGCATGGGTTCGACGATCAGGGGCGTAAGTTTGATCCCACGGGCAACTTGCGCGATTGGTGGACGGAGCAGGATGGCAAGGAATTCGAGAAGCGCGTGAGCTGCGTTGCCGATGAATACTCGAACTTTGTTGCTGTCGACACCATGAAATTGAACGGGCGTCTCACGCTGGGCGAAAACACGGCCGACAACGGCGGAGCGCGCATCGCACTGATGGCGCTCGAGCACATGATTGCCGACGATAAGACAGGAAAGGAAGGGCAGAGCGTTGATGGCTACACGCCGGAACAGCGCTTCTTTCTGGGATTCGGGCGCGTTTGGTGTGAGAAGCAGCGGCCGGAGTATTTGCGGATGCAAGTCAGTACAAATCCGCACTCGCCGGGAAAGTATCGCGTGGATGGCGTGGTGCAGAATATGCCGGAGTTCCAGAAGGCATGGGGATGCAAGGCGGGGCAGCCCATGGTGGCGGAGAACGCTTGCCATGTGTGGTAACGCTCAGGCTTTCAGATCGACGAGGCTCTTTTGCATCTGGTCGGCAGTCTTGAGGGTGGCGACGTTCGCGGAGAACGAGGCTTGCGCGGACATCAGCGCAACCATCTCCGTACTGAGATCGACCACGTCCAGGTTGCTTCCGTCGCTTGCGCCGGCGCTGGCGATCCTGGCTGCGGCTGTTTCTAGTTGAACCTCGGCTTGCTGCAGTCCTTGAAGAGCGATGGCGGAGGGGTCCATGTATCCGCTATCGGCAGGTTGCTGCAAAGACTTTAATCCTGGGGTAGTCCGTCGTAACCGTTACCACTGGGGCTGGTGCGAAAGACACTTTGCACCAGCCCTGGTTCCCGGTTTTACAGTTGCGGCGTGGACAGCATCACCTTGGCTCCAACCGAATGGCATGCATCGATTGCGCGTACGACCGGAGCAAATTCGACTGGTCCATGGGTCTTCACCAAAACTGGCGTATCGCCCCGGTTTTGGAGAAGTCGCGTCAGTGCGTTCGGCAGATCAGCCTCCAGAGTCTTCTGATCGTTTACCTGGAACGTAGGTGGCTGCCCCGCGTTGACTTGCACAACGATGGTTGCCGCATTTGAGTGCGGAGCAATTTGTACTTCCAGGCCTTTTGGGGGCACGGCGGTTCCTGGGGCCGCCGATTCTGTTTGGGATGTCAGCAGGACCACTGCATCGAAAGCCAGATCGTGGGCAGCCGTAAAGACTCTGCGGACATCGGCAAATGGCGTGCGGGCATCCGCTTTGATGTAGAGCTTTTGGTCGCGTCGGCGTGGGATGCTCTTCATTTTGTCGGCCAAGCCCTCGGGCGTGACTTTATCAACCCCAAAGAACAAGCCGCCGTCAGGGGTGACTGCCACGATCCAGGCGTCGTTATTGTCCGCCTCAGGCATGAGCGCGGCGTTGCTGGTAACGGGCATCTGGACGCTGACGCCTTTTTGCAATTGCTGAGTGTTGCCGGTGCGAACTGCGAGCAGCACCCCAGCGAGTACCAAGGCGACGCCCAGAACAAAATCTCTTGATCCTTTTTGAGTTTTTATCGCAAGCGAATTCATACAAGTTTCTCCTCTTGCGGCAATGGAGTTCAGGGGCTAAAGCCCAGTGTTTAGGCGGGTTCTGACGGCCCGGCTAAAAGCCGGGCCCTTCCCGAAACGACCTGGGAGCCCGGCTGGGCCCTGCCCAATTTTGTTGCGAGGGGATTTACGGTTTTGCTCCGCCGAGTGACGCAGTTGCCAGAGTTCCTCCGAGTCCCATCGTTTCTACTGCCGACGAGGGCACGATCACCATCGCACCCTTCTCCTTGACCGCTTCGTAGAGCATGTTCATGGCGCGCAAGTGCAAGGCGATAGGATTCTCGGCATACGCGGCTGCGGCTTGCACGAAGCTGTTGGAGATTTCGTTTTCGGCTTGGCCCAGAATAATTCGGGCCTGCCGCTCGCGCTGAGCTTGCGCCTGGCGCGACATCGCATCTTCCAGACCCGACGGGATTTTCACGTCCCGGATCTCGACTGACTGCACCGTGATGCCCCAGGGATTCGTCTTTTCGTCGAGAATGCGCTGCAGCTCGCGGCCCATGGTTTCGCGCTCGGTGATCATCTGCGCCAGTTCGTGGCGTCCGATCGACTCGCGCAGCGCGGTTTGCGCACTCATGTTGATGGCGTCGATGAAGTTCTCCACTTCGAGAATGGATTTCTCCGCGTTCCACACCAGCCAGAACACGATCGCATCGACGTTCACCGGAACCGTGTCGCGCGTCAATGTCGATTCCGCCGAAACACTGGCCACGCGCACGCGCTGGTCCACGTAAGGGCTGAGAGTTTCGACAATGGGCACAATGTGAAACATGCCCGGGCCGCGCAGGCCGACATAATGCCCCAACCGCAAAAGAGCCACCTTCTCCCACTGGCGCACCACTTTGATCGCAAATAGTAAGTAGAGGCCGACCAAGGCTCCGGCGATGGCCGGCGCCGGGTGATGGATCGCTTGGGACACTGCAAGTCCGATCACCAGGCTGATCGCGAACAGCAGGCGGGCTACACCGTTGATCTCATTGAGTTGGATTCTTGCCATAACGTCTATCTCCTTTGTGTGGGGCGAGGCAGTAACTCGCGCAGACGATCGATCAGATCTTCGAGGGTGAATCCGGCGGCCCCTGCGCGCGCCGCGAATTCTCCGGCCATTTGGCCGAGCTGACGCTCCCGCTCGGCGGAATTCTTTTCCGGCTTCTTGTTGGCAATGAACGTTCCCGTGCCCTGATGGGTTTCGAGCAGACCGCCCAGTTCCAGCTCCCGGTAAGCCCGCATAACCGTGTTGGGATTGATGGTCAAGTCGACGGCAAGTTGGCGCACCGTGGGCAACTGGTCTCCCGCGGTCAACGAACCGGCGGCAGCTCCAGAGCGCACCTGATCAATGAGCTGGCGGTAGACGGGGACGCCACTATGCAGGTCGAGTGCGAACTGGAACCGCGCGTCGCGCTCCGTAGTCTTTCCCATGCGTGTCAATGTACTATATCACTAGTACACTATGTCAAGAGAAAAATCGAGAATGTCCGGAATGATTCTGTGGCGCGCTTACGGCATCGATGAAGATTCGGGGGAAACAGAGCGATCTATATCAGGGCTCGGCTTTCAGCCGGGCCGATTCGTGGAGCAAGAATAGGCCCGGCTACGGAAAAAGTCGTATTCCGCGTGGGCAGCGCCTGAAGGCGTGATTGATTCGCCAGCATTTACGCTATGCCTGAAGGCATAGCCTGATACGAATCGTGCGTTTTTCTGCAACCTCTTTAGCCGTCGCTGCTCTCTGTCCAGGCGGCGACTGAAGCCGTGGCCAACGCCTCCGCACGGACGGCATCGCTGAAGCGAAGCCCTGATGCGAATCGTGGGTTTGCCGGCAGACAGTTCAGCCCCGGCGTATTGATTTGCGGGTTTTTCCGCAACCTGTGCCACATCGAAGCTACTTGGGTTTCAGCGTCTTGGTGTATTCGTAGCTGATCTGCAGATACTTCTCTAATTCTTTCGTATTCTTCAGCAGCGTGTCGGGAACGGTCACGTAGTCCTTCTTCACGACGCCGTACGATTCGAACAGAGTGGTCTTGTGTTTCTTCAGAAATGATCCCACTTCATCCTTCGGCAGCCGCATGCCCATGGTGCCGGTCTGATCGAGATACGTGAACATGTGACCATTCACGGAAGTGTAAGGATGAACGTCGCCCTTGCGTTCAATGCTCGGATTCGTGGCGATGAGCTTCTCGTACAATTCCAATTTAGCCGGAGGGATCGTGCTCCTTTTCGCGGCGGCCATGTCTTCTCCAATGGGTCGATCCAGTTCTGCGAGAGGCTAAGATAACATTCCGGCGCGCGCAAAAGAGAAGGCCCGGCTCAGGCCGGGCCTTCTTCTCGCTGAAATGATTGAGAGATACCGAAGTCCTGTTAGTCCTTGCCGGTCTGCCTGACCAGGTGTTCGACGATGCGATGCGCCTCGTCAATATGGCGAAGGGCGCGCTCCTGCAATCCACGCACGGACCGATCGTCTTCTCTGTGCGCGACATCGCGGTGCGCCAGATCGAGCAGTTCCAATGCGCGGCGATAGCGTCCCCGGTGTCCCATGTGTTCGTCGATCGGCGGATGATCGTTTAGATTCTTGCCATCGTCGATCGCGGCACGCTTGATCTCGTCAATCGCCCGGTCGATCTCAGCGATAGCACGCTCTTGCTCGTTGTCAATCCGCTCGGACGGTGTCATGCGTTCCAAATGAGCCCGTGCGTGGCGCAGGTCCACGAGCGCGTGCAGGTAGGCCGGATGTCTTCCCGGTTCGTCAGCGAAAGTCAGAGCGGTGCAGACCGCAACAAAGAACACGAGCACGGCGCAACGTCGTACAGTTTTCATAGTCTCCTCACAGGGTGTTTCGTAGAAACGGGTTCTTACGGATGAATCCTAGAATACCAGCAGTTGACTCGGACCAAAGTTTAGGGGCCGCCCCATGGCCAGGGAAGGTTACGTCGGTACATGGTGGAAATTCGACGCGAATCGTGATAGCCAGTGCGGACGAGATCAAAAGAAATCAGCATCGCTCACAAGCGACATCACATCGCTATTTCGCGCCCTTGAAGCCTTTGCGGCGTTGTTCGCTGTAGCGGTGCAGTGCGTCGAGGATGATGGGGTACGCTTCCCCGGGTGGACGTATCTCATCGACTTCGACGGCCTTGCCTTCGAGCTGCTTGTAGTCCTGAAAAAAACGGCGCAGCATGAGCAGCCGGTGGGGCGGCATCTCTGCGGCCTCACGATAAGAATTGAACTCGGGATCTTCGGTCGCGACCGCGATGATTTTGTGGTCCTGTTTGCCGGCGTCGATCATGGTCATCAAGCCGATGGTGCGGGCGTGAATGATGGTCAGCGGCACCACCGTTTCCTGGCAGAGAACCAGCACATCAAGCGGATCGTCGTCTTCGGCGAGCGTCTGCGGAATGAAACCGTAGTTCGCCGGATAGTACACGGCCGAGTACAGGATGCGGTCGAGACGGATCAGGCCACTCGACTTGTCCAGTTCGTACTTCACGCTGGAGCCGAAGGGGATTTCCACCACGCAGTCGAATTCGTGAGGCAGCTTGTCGCCGGGAGTTACGTCGTGCCAAGGATGGATCATAAGAGAACGGTATCCAGATTTCTGACTCGTTCATTCTAGCGGACGTGGGATGATCCAGTCGGGGATGGACAACTGGCGGGCGTCCTCCTGAATCTTGATTCTGCCCCCGGTGACGCGTAGAGTCTGATTGTGGGGTGCATCCCCTTCGGGGCGCTTATGTCGAGTCAATTCAATACTTATCTGAAGTTCGGCGGATCGACGGCAGTCATTTGTCTGCTGCTCGGCTACCTGGCCTACACCGGCGTGCAGGACAGCAAGAGCTACTACGTGACCATCAAAGAGTTGCACACCATGGGCAATGGTGCTTACTCGAAACGGCTGCGCGTTGCGGGTAACGTGCAGACGGGCTCGATCAAGCGCACCGGGACGCACGTGCAGTTTGTGCTGGTGGAGCAGGATCAGACTCTTTCGGTCGACTACACGGGTACCGAGGCGCCGCCCGACACGTTCAAGGACGAATCGCAGGCTCTGGCCGATGGAAGCTTCGGGCACGACGGCGTTTTCCACGCCAAGGCACTGCAGGCCAAGTGCGCGTCGAAGTATGCTCCGCAGCAGCCCGGTACCCCAGCGAACGGAGCACAGCCCAGCGAGCCCGCCAAGAGCATGACGCAGGCCCAACCGACTGGCTCCGCCGGAATGGCGAACTGAGACTGGCTTCGCCAGCGCCAGTTCGTCCGCAACAAAGAGCGTGAACCACAAGGGACACGAAGGTTCACGAAGACTTCATTGGTAAGGGTTCCTTCGTGAATCTTCGTGTCCTTCGTGGTTTATGGTTTTCCTCTTCCACTTTGCAATTCTTCGCAAAAGTGCATAGATTCGCTAACGTAACTTCTGTGACATCCTGGCTGTAATCTTCCGGTGCCCGTGACTGACGCCATCCCGCAAGGCTTGCCCATCGTTACCGTCAAGAACGTCATCAAGCAGTTCGGACGCTTCGCCGCCTTGCGCGGAGTGACGGCTGAGTTTGACGGGGGACGGTTTCACGCGATTCTTGGCGATAACGGGGCAGGGAAGACCACACTGCTGCGCGCGCTCGCGGGGCTGGCACAGCCGACGCAGGGGACGATTTCGATTTTCGGCAAGGACCCCGAAGCCGCCTGCCGCGATATCGGCTACATGGCCCATCCGTCGCTGCTCTACGACGAGATGAGTGGGATGGAGAACCTGCGCTACTTCGCCGGGCTGTATGGCATTGCCGGCGACGGCCGTTGCGAAGAAGTGATTCGCGCGGTGGGGCTTGATCCAGAATTGGCGCGCGCGGTGGGGCAGTATTCGCAGGGCATGCGGCAGCGCATGTCGCTGGCACGGGCCATTCTGCATGACCCGAGAATTCTGCTGCTGGACGAACCTTTCTCCAATGTCGACGTGAACTCGGCGCGGGAGATGGTGGGGTTGCTCCGGGGCATGCGGGATGCTGGGAAAACGATTTTCGTGGTGACGCATCAGGCGCTGCTGCTCGAAGGTGTGGCCGACGAATTTGTTTGGATGCAGGCGGGGCAGATTGTGGATCGCACCGCCAGCATCGCGCGCGCGGGTGTGCCATGAGCCTCTGGTCCGTGACCTTCGCCACGTTGAGGAAGGACATCCGGCTGGAGTGGCGCTCGAAAGATGCGCTGAACTCCATGCTGTTTTTTTCGCTGCTGGTGGTGGTGATTTTCGTATTCTCTTTCGATCCTCTGGCGGAAGAGTCGCGGCACATCGTGGGTGGATTGGTGTGGATCGGGTTCCTGTTTGCATCGATGATGGCCCTCAATCAAACTTGGGCCCGCGAGTTGCGCAATCAGGTGCTCGATGCGTACCGGGTTTCTCCGGCTCCCGCGAATGCTTTGTTCTTGGCCAAAGCGCTGGGCAACTTCATTTTCGTGAGCGTGCTGGAAGCCCTGATGACACCGTTGTTCGTGATTTTTTACAACCTGCGGGTTCTGGGTCCGGCGTGGCAACTGATTCCGGTTGCGGTCCTGGGAACATGGGCGCTGGTGGTGAATGGCACTTTCTTTGCAGCCATGTCGCTGCGCACGCGCAGCCGCGAGATCATGCTGCCGCTGCTGCTGTTCCCCATTTCGATTCCCGCCGTCATCGCCATGGTGGCGGCAACCACGGCGATTCTGACCGGCGAAGATTCCGCGCACTTCTACATCGTGTTGCTTCTCACCTACGATGTGGTGTTTACTACAGCTTGTTTGGCGCTGTTCGAAACGATTCTGCACGCAGAATGAAGCGGCTCTTCCCCATCTTCTCGGTAATCACGGCGGTGTTGCTCGCCTACGCCCTCTATCAGGCGCTCGTGGTTGCACCCACCGACGCGCTGCAAGGCGACGTGTACCGCATCATCTACTATCACGTGCCTTCGGCTTGGACCGCCTTCCTGCTGTTCTTCATCAATTTCATCGCCTCGATTCAGTACCTGGCCAGCGCGAAAGAGTCGACGCAGAAGGCAGCGAAGTGGGTGGTGATTGTGATCGGGGTAGTAGGAGTGATTGCCTGTTTTCTGCCGCAGGTGCAGCACTTGCTGCCAACCGGCATGCGGCCGAGCGCGGTGGCGACGACAGTCCTGGCGATTCCGGCGTTCTACTTTTTTGTGGGAAAGTTTTTTCCGGGGCAGCGGCTCGACGTGCTCGCCGTGACGAGCGCCGAAGTGGGCGTGGTTTTTTGTACGATCGTTCTGGTCACGGGGCCGATCTGGGCGCGGCCGGTGTGGGGCATCTGGTGGGCGCCGGGGGATATCCGGCTGACTTCGACGCTGGTGCTATGGCTGATTTACGTAAGCTATCTGGTGCTGCGACGCTTTTCTAATAGCGCGCAGACACAAATGCTGGCCGCGGCGCTGGCGGTTTTCGGGGCGCTGGATGTGCCGCTGGTGTATTTCTCCATTTGGTTTTTCCGCACCCAGCACCCACAGCCGGTGATCGGTGGGGGCGGGTCGATGGATCCCCGCATGCTGCATGTGTTGGTGATCAGTTGGATGGCGTTTCTGTGTTTTGCATTTCTGGTGTGCTGGTCGCGCTTCCGTCTGGAACTGCTGCACCGCGAAGTGGAAGAAGCTCACGCCATGAAATCGCTGGTCGGTGCGGGAGCGGCGGCCAAGGCTAGCGTCCCGTTGAACCGGAGGCCGCAATGAATTCCATGAAATTCCTGTATGCCGCCTATATCGCCACCTGGGCGATTCATGTGTTCTACATCGGCACCCTGGTTCGCCGCTTCAGCCGCCTGCGGCGCGAGATGAAGGAATTGGGCAAAGGGAAGTAGCTCACGTAGCGGCGGACGCATTCGTCCGCCTTCCGGGAGACTGCTCGTGGAGACGCCAGCTACGGTACCTTGGATTCCGGTCCGTCAATTCGGAGCGCGGAGCGCGGAGCGAGCGGGCGGACGAACGCGTCCGCCGCTACGTGGGCATTTGTTGCCCCCCCCCACATTTCAGTTCGCCGCTTTCCATTCTTTCTGCAGGGCGCTGAGGAAGTCCGAGCTGCCACTGGAGCGAAGGAATTCGTAGTCTTCGATCATGGCAGCGGTGCCGATGCGCGACGAAGGCAGAGGCGATTCGACGCGGATCACACGCGCGGAAAAACGGACGCGGACGGCGTCGGTGAGGGTGACGTGCGGAGGAAAAGTCAGCGTGACCTCCAGCTTGGTTCCGGCCGAGACCGTGCGGTCGAGGTAAAAATAGACGCCGCGGGCACTGACATTCTGGGTCTCGGTGTGGAACTCGCTGGCGCCTTCGAGTCGCACGATGGCAGGCAGGCGCATGTCAAAACGCCGCATCATCCGCCGTTCCTGTGAATTCGGTTGCATGTTTGGGCGCTCCGCCAAGAGCGCGTAATCCAGCTGGTAATTCAGGGTAAAGCGACCCACAAACTGTACCGATCCAATCCTTGGGGCCTGAGTTTCCACGAAACGCGGCCTCTTAGCCCTCAATTTATAGAATTATCAGCAGTTTGCAACAGCAAAACGCCTATTGGAACCGATTCGCTAATCTGTCCGGAATCCGTAACAGACCACAACAACGGGGGCCCTGGGGAGGAAACACTCGTGGGGGAGTCACGAGGGTTTGTGCAATCCCACTGCCATTGTTCTTGCCAGGCGCCGTCAGTATTCCGCGAAGAATCAGTGGTTTCGGAAGTTCGTCGGATGAGGCTGATCTGGTCCTGTGCAATCAATTGCAGAAAGATCGCGATCTTCCGGGCGGGAATCCTCACACGCAATCTCGTTCATGCCACTTTTGTGCCAGGCCGCGGCATCTTTCGGCAGGCTGGGGCGCATCTGACGAATCTTGGAGAGGCGGCAGGCCGGAGGCTCGCTTGACTTGTCTATCCGTCAGATGTTTAAGTAGTTACTTAATTTTTCCGCCAGTTCCAGTGACATGCAAGCCGCGGGCAGGCTCGCCCAATTGAAGCACGCCGGCGAGAGGCTCGGAGTAACTTGTGCGCCGTCTCCAAACCTCTCCACTGATCTGATGAAAAACGATCTGAGGGAAGCGGCCTGAACGAAAGCAGACTGAGCGAGAAACTGATTTAATTGCATCGGAGGAACGCGTGAACGTTGATTGCCGTTGGTTGGGAACATCCGTGGTACGAGTTCGTGTCCTGGTCGCCGGTTTGGTGTTGCTGGGGACAGGATGCATGGTTCTCGGGTGGGGTTCCCGCTCACGTCATTCCGCCACGGCCAATGATCCCGCGGTCCAGCACCGGATGGAGATTGCGGCGAGTCCTCTGGAGATGGCGCAGAATCTGTCGGGAGAGGCCATGCCTGGCGACGCAACGCATGTGGCGCAGTCCCAAGCACGCTCGCTTTTCGCCGGCCTGCCCTTGATGTTCGAACCCAACCAGGGACAAGCGAATCTCGACCCCACCGACCGGCGCGTGAAGTTCGTAGCCCGTGGCTTCGGATACAGCGTGATTCTCGGCTCCGAAGGGGCGATCCTCAACCTGACATCCCAGAGCCTTCCCTCGCCGAAACACGAGGCGGTCCGCAACGCGCGCGTGGGGTCGTTACGCATGCAGTTGGCCGGATCCAATCCGAACGCCAGCGTGACGGCGACGGATCTCCTCCCCAGCAAGAGCAACTACATTCTGGGCAACGATCCCGCGAAGTGGCGGCATAACGTTCCCCAGTTTGCGCGGGTACAGTACGAAGACGTTTATCCCGGCATCAATCTGGTCTTCTACGGCAATCAAGGACGGCTGGAATACGACTTCCAGGTCGCGCCGGGGTCCGATCCTGCGCAGGCGGAACTTGAGTTCGATGGGGCGAAACTGGAACTGAACAACGGCGCTCTGATCATGCAGGGCGAAGGCGGCAGCGTGCGCCTCGACGCTCCCCGCGTCTACCAGGAGATCGCAGGCCAGAAGCAGCCGGTGGAAGGCAGCTTTGTGCTGCGCGCGGCCAACCACGTCGGATTCGCGATCGGCCCTTACGATCACTCGCGCCAGCTCGTCATTGACCCGGTCTTGAGCTTCTCGACCTACTTCGGGGGCAGCGGCGACGAGCATGCGACTTCCGTTGCGGTCGACGGAAGCGGCAACATCTACCTCGCCGGTTCCACGACGTCGCCCAATCTGCCTGCCGCCGGCGTCTATCAGACGACGCTCAAGGGCACACAGAACGCTTATATTGCCAAGATTACGCCGCCTGTGGGCTCGAATCCCCCCCTCCTTGACTACGTGACCTACCTCGGGGGCGATGGCACCGACACTCCAGTCGGAATCGCGGTAGACGGCGCTGGCGATCCTTTCGTGGCGGGCACAACTTCCTCGACCAACTTTCCCACCACGCTGACCGCTTATCAAACTGCCCCTGAAAGCGGAAGCGCCGGTACTCAGCACGCGTTCGTCACCGCACTCGATCCTACGGCCGCCTCGCTGCTTTATTCCTCGTATCTGTCGGGCAACGGCGACGACATCGCCAGCGGAATGACCATCGACTCCAAGGGATACATCTACGTCACGGGTACGACCACTTCCAGCGATACGGCCAGTCCGTCGGTGCAATTCCCCGCGAGCACTCTGCCGCAGGCGCTGTCATATCAAGACATTCCGCGTGCATCCAAGCAGTTCTTCGTGACCAAGGTAAACACGAACGCACCGCGGACCGGCAGCATCGCGTACTCGACGTACTTTGGCGGCGGAAACTTCGCCACGCCGGACCCGATCGCGGTCGGTGGCGGCATCGCCGTTGACACAAACCAGAACGTCTATTTCAGCGGTACCACGAACTTCACCTTCACGGGATGCCAGGGATGTCAAACCACCGACTTCCCCATCCTGAATGCGTTCCAGCCCTGTCTCGATGAGCCGCCGCCAACCGTCATCGTCAATCCTCCGACGTGCTCGAACGCAACGAGCACGGCCAACTCGGACGCGTTTGTGGCCAAGCTCAACCCCAACGCGGCGCAGGGATCGCAACTGCAGTGGTCGACGTATCTCGGGGGGTCGGAGACGGATTCGGGCACTGGCGTTGCACTCGATTCCGGTGCGGCCAATGTGTACCTGACCGGTACCACGAATTCCCCTGCTGTAACGGCAGTGAGTACGTTTGCGGCGTACCAGCGCTGCCTGGATTCTCCAAACGTGGTCGCGGGCGCGACTTGTCCGACAATCGCCAGTCCTGCTCCAAACGACGCCTTCGTGGCGCGGTTTACCAACCCGGCTACCAGCACGACCATTACCAACATGTCGCTGACGTACTTCTCATATCTCGGGGGAAGCGGCGACGAGGCAGGACTCGCGATCACCGTGGACTCGGCCAACGGCGCCTTGGTGACGGGATGGACGCAGTCGACAGACTTCCCGGTATTTCCTAATCCCAACGCCATCCAGAGCCAACTGAATGGTGCGCAGGACTCGTTCGTCGCTCGCCTGAATACCGCCGCAGTCGTCGGGCAGACCACGACGGCCTCTTGGGCGAACTATTTCGGCGGAAGCGGCATTGACGAGGGCACCGGCATCACTCTCGATAGCAATCAAACCATCTATCTTGCCGGCGACACCAATTCCACCGACCTGCATCTCTCCAAGGCCTTGGCCCAAGACCAAACGAACAACGGTGGCTACGACGCCTTCGCAACCCAACTGGGCACGGCCGCGAGTCTCTCCATTTCGGGGACCCTCACGTTGGGGACCAACCAGACCTACATCAGCGCCGGGAATCAGGCGACGTTCACCTACACATTGACCAATAACGGCCCAGATTTGGCCAACAACATTACGGTGACCGACAACATAGGCTCCGCGATCACGATTGTGCCGTTGACCTTCGTTTCCGCCAACACCACGTCAGGATCGTGCAGCCCGGGCTCGGCCACCGCCAACGTGACGTGCAATATCCAATCGCTGCAGTCCGGCTCGACAGCGACCGTCACCATCGTCCTCACCCCCACGGCAACCAGCAGTGGGAATGCCGCTACGTTCAACGGTGGCACGGTTTCGGCCAGCGCGCAGAACGGCATTACGTCTCCCCAGATTTTTGTGTCCGCCCAAATGTCGGATTTCAGCATCACGGCCAGCCCGAGCAGCGTTACAGTGCCGATTGCGGGGGACACGGCCACTTATCAGGTGCAGCTGTTTCCTCATCCCATATATGGCACCAACATCCAGCTCACGGTCTCGGGTCTTCCCACGGGAGCCGCGTTCAGCTTCACCACAAACCCGGTCACGCTGTCTGGGAACGGGCCTGGGGCGACTACGCTGAACATCACAACGACGGCCCGGCCCGTCGTTACGCCTGCTGCCAGCCTTGCCAGCGCGCGGCACTTCTATGCGATCTGGTTGTCGGTTCCGGGATTGGCCCTGCTGGGACTCGGAGTAGGAAGCGACCGGCGCCGCCGACGCATCGCGGGAATGTTGCTGCTGTGTGCTCTGTTTGCGTTGCTCCTGTTGCAGCCCGCGTGTAGCCACACTGCCACGCAGCCGCCCGTCAGCGGAACGCCCGCTGGCACCTACCCCATTACCATTGCGGCGACCGCGGGCAGCGATACGAAAAACTTCCCGATCACTCTGACGGTTCCGTAGAGTCGTTCGGCGAATCCGGAAACCGGCACAAGAAGACAGCCCGCGCGAAAGCGCGGGCTGATGTTCGTTGGTTCCGACACCGAGTCGTGCCGACTCGGCAGACAAGACAACCTACGGTTCTACAGTTCGCCGGAAGACTCACGATTCGTATCAGGCTATGCCTTCCTGAAGGCGCTGCCCACGCGGAATGCGACTTCTTCCGTAGCCGGGATTTGTTCCGAGAATCGGCACGGCTGAAGCCATACCCTGATACGAATCGAGTTCTTCGCAGCCGGGTGAAAGCTGCGTCCCTGATACAAGTCTCGTCGGGGAGGCGAAAAGCTGGTGCGCGCCGACAGGCTCGAGAACTACGCTCCCGCTGACAGCTTGTGGTGGCTCTTCACTTCAGCAATCCCATACTGACGGATCTTGTAGAGCAGAGCCTTGTAGCTGATCTGGAGAATGACGGCGGCCTGCTTGCGGTTCCAGTTGGTTTGTTCCAGAGCCTGGGTAATAGCCTGCGCTTCGGCTTCATCTTTCGCGGTCCGCGCCAGGGACTTCAACCCGCCTGAATCCGCTGACCGCGGCGCGGAATCTCCGTGTAACCCGGCATTGCCATCGTTCCGCGGGAGCAATTCGGACACGGCCAGGTTTTCATCCCCAAGAATCAAGTAACGTTTGAGGAAGTTATTCAGCTCGCGCAGATTGCCCGGCCAGGAATGATCCTGGCAGGCTTTCAGCAGCGCCGGAGAGAGCGGGAGTGGGGCACGAGCATAACGCTCCGCCATCCGCGACATGGAGTGCTTCAGCAGGATGGGAATCTCTTCCTTGCGCTCACGCAGTGGCGGAATCTGCATGGTGAAGGCATTCAGCCGGTAGTAGAGATCCTCGCGCAGGCTCTTGTTCGCGAGCGCTTGTGGAATGTTGATGTTGGTTGCGGCGAGAATGCGCACATCGACCTTGATCAGGGAACGGCTGCCCAAGCGAGAGAACTGTTGATCCTGCAACACGTGCAGAAGTTTCGCCTGCAAGGAAGGCGGCATCTCGCCGATTTCGTCGAGCAGAATTGTGCCCTTGTTGCAGATCTCGAACTTGCCCGGCTTGGCATGCGTCGCACCGGTGAAGGCGCCCGGTTCGTAACCGAACAGTTCGCTTTCGAGCAGGTCGGCGGGAACGGCGGCGCAATTCACTTTCAGGAACGTGCGGTGGGCGCGCGGCGAGAGCTTGTGAATCAATCGCCCGAGAACTTCCTTGCCGGTTCCACTTTCGCCGAGAAGGAGCACGGGGATGTCCACATTCGCCACGAGCGCAGCCTGTGAGCGAATCTTGCGCATCTGCGGGCTGGCCGCGATGAAGAAGACGTCGTCGGAGAGTTCTTCGACTTCTCCGCTGTAAGTCTGTTTTCCCTGGCCGAGGCTCAGATCGATGACCGCGTCCAGTTCCGCCTTCTGAAAGGGCTTCGTGAGATAGTCCAGCGCGCCCAGTTTCATCGCGTGGACAACCTTGCGCGTGTCGTTGACGCACGAAAGCATGACGACTTTGACGCCGGGCTGCATCTGCCGGAGTTGCTCGAGAGTCTGCAAGCCGTCGATGCCGGGCATGAGCACGTCGAGCAGAACCAGGTCGGGTTGCAGACCCTTCTCCACGCGCTGCAGAGCTTCTTCTCCGGTGGTCGCAGTCTCGACCTTGTAGTCGTCGACTTCGAGCAGAGTCTTGATGTAGCGGAGCATGCCGGGTTCGTCATCTACCAGCAGGATTTTGGCGGTTTGCTTCATCGGTTTTTCCCTTTGCTGGCGGCGGCTGTGACCGGTTTGTCGGGAACCGGTTTATACGGAACCAGGAACGAAAACTTGCACCCTACTCCCGGATCACTCTCGACCCAGATCTTGCCCCCCATGCCTTGTACCAAGCGGCGCGCGATGGCGAGGCCCAATCCCATTCCTTCCTGGCTCTCGGTGCCGGGAAGGCGGAAAAAGTCGTCAAAGACTTCCAGATGGAACTCTGCCGGAATCCCCGGCCCGGTGTCGGAAACGCTGACTTTGACCGAGTTTGGGTGGCTCAGATTTTGGCGGCGGCGCTCGGCGGTGGAGGGCACTGCGGCCGCGCGGCGATCCCACATGTGCGGTTCCGCATGCAGCCAGACCGTTCCGCCCGGGGGCGTGAACTTGAATGCGTTTTCCAACAGGTTCGAGATGACGCGCTCCAGCTTCGGGGAGTCGAAGGGAAAGGCCGGCAACTTGTCGTTGGCAAGAAAATAAAGCGCCAGACCTTTTTCCTGAAAGTGGTTCGACCACAGCCGGCACACTTCCGATAGGCACTCGTTAATATTTCCGTGTTCGAACTGCATGCGCAGCCCGCCGGTTTCGAGCGCGCTGTAGGTCAGGAAATCCTGAATGAATTGCTGCAGGCGCTTTCCGCTGGATTGCATGTCGCGCAAGACTTCGCGCTGGCGGTCGTTGAGAGGGCCAAGCTTCTCGCTGTGTAGAACTTCGACGTAGCCGTTCAGAATCGACAGCGGTGTTTTTAGATCGTGCGCGGCTGAGCCCAGAGCATTCGTCGTGCGCTGAAAGCGCGCGCGCAGTTCGTTGTACTCCCGCAGCAGGTTCTCCGGGCTGGGAACATCGCCATCCGAACCTCGAGCAGGACGAGGCGTCGGTTCCGGAGCTGAAGCTCCACCCGCGCCGGACACACACGTATTCTTATGGGCAGTGGCCATGAGAAAACCACAGGTGACACAAGGGAGGAGGAAACTGCACCCGACTCGTTTGGAGGAGTGCTATCTAGCAAAATCGTATGCCAGCTCACATTTCGTTGTCAACGGAAAATGCAACGGAATTACCCAAGTGTAGCAAAAGGTTGCACTTCTCAGGTGTCCCGCGGAGGCCTGCTCGATCAGCCGGTCCCGAATGGAAGGCGAACAACGGGCAGGCAAACTCCTGTTCTGCTGCTGGTTTTGCCGTCGGAGGTGGCGGGAGTCTTGGTTATTGGCCCGGTTTCGTCTGGTATTGACCCCGGAATTGGCCACTAAGGTGCTTCCGTCCCTAGGGCTTAGGGTTTCAGGAAGAGGTCTGCATGAGCGTGGCAAGACTGGGGGGAGAGCGGCGAAAGTGGGCAAGGCTGCCGCTGGCGATCCCCGTTTTCGTTCGCAGCCGCGACGGCAAGGGCAAGGAGTTTCTCGAGTTTGCCACCGCTCTAAACGTCAGCGCGGGCGGAATGTTGGTGGCGATTCGCCGGACAATGCCCGTCGTTGCCCAGATCCAGTTGGAAATTCCCAGCGCCCCTGTGGCCGCGTTGGCTTTGTTGCCGAGGGCATCGCGGACTCTTCGAGCCAAGGCACTTCGCACCACACCAGCCGAAGGTTACTACCTGCTCGGCCTCAAGTTCTCGCGTCCACTGCTGCATCCCGTCGGCTCCAACGGCTTCCGGGTACGGAAGGTCGCTTCTGCTGTGTGAAAATGTTTGCGCATAGCATGGGGGATGGTGTTACCGTGGGGTCCATCTCCAGATTACTGGAGTACGCTGATTCGGCTCTTTGGTAAGTTGATAGCCTTCAATTAGATAAGCTAGATTTGGTAGGACCGCATTTGCGCGTGGCTGGCTTTGGCTCTCCAGGTGCAGGTTGAAGGCTTCCCCCCTTTGAGAATCATGCCATGACAACCAGCAGTGTCAGTTCGCTCGTCCAACCCTTGGGGGAAATGCCGCCGGAAACCATTGTTTTTGGGCGCACCGAGGGCATGCAGGCCGTCCGCGACCGCCTGACCAAACTGGCGAGCGCGAACGTTCCGGTGCTCATCCAGGGAGAGAGCGGAACTGGCAAAGACATTATCGCGCGCATGATTCATGCGTCTTCGCCGTGGCGCACCGGACCATGGGTCAAGGTGAATTGCCCGGCGATTCCGGGCACACTGCTGGAAAGCGAATTGTTCGGCTACGAAAAGGGAGCCTTCACCGGCGCCTACGGCATGAAGCCGGGCCGGGTGGAGATGGCGCATCGCGGCACGCTGTTTCTCGACGAGATTTCTGAACTGGATTTGGGGCTGCAATCGAAGTTGCTGCAACTCTTGCAGGACGGCCAGTTCTGCCGCATCGGCGCGCAAGAAGACAAGAAAGTCGAAGTGCGCGTAGTCTGCGCCACCAATCGCAAACTTGAGCAGGAGATTGAAAACGGTACCTTCCGCGCGGACTTGTTTTATCGCATCAACGTGGTGAACCTGCATCTGCCTCCGTTGCGCGAGCGCGCCGCCGACATTCCCGAACTGGTGACGTATTTCCTCGAATACCACAACCGGAAGTACAACTGCCGCGCGAAACCGCTCTCCGGTGAATTGATGGCGGTGCTGCGGAAATATCACTGGCCGGGCAACATCCGCGAACTGGAAAATCTGGTCAAGCGCTATGTGATTCTGGGCAACGAAGAAGTCATCGCCAGCGACCTGCGGCCGCGCGAACCCGATTTTTTCAGCGCTGAGATTCCGGTGGATGGACAGATCTCTTTGAAGAAACTCACTCGCGCCGCGGTGCGCGAACTGGAACGGAAAGTCATCCTGAAGGTTCTGCAGAACTGCCACTGGAACCGCAAGCAGGCAGCACGCGCGTTGAGCATCAGCTACCGCGCCCTGCTGTACAAGATTCGCGATGCGGGCCTGCCTTCGAATCGGGCCATCAAGCGCCGCGACGCGGACAGTCCTAAGCAGGATGTTGCGGCGGACTGAGGGATCGCCTAACGCGGTTCGATTGAGTCCTGCCCTCGGGCGGGATTTTTCTTGGCTTTATTTACCTAACCACTAAATACGATGATGATGGTTATGACGGGCTCCGGCCGCATCGAACTAACCGGCGGCGGGAAGACCTGTATGACCGGTCCTGATTCCCTCGACGCGAACATTCTGGGCCTCAACATGGCTACTCGCGCATTCCGCCGTGCTTCGCGCTGGCGGGACAGCCGAGGCGGCTGTCCCCACATCTGTGAGTTTCACACAAGTGATTTGTGTTCCTGCTAGCCGTGCAGGTCGGACAGAGCTTTCTTCGCGTCGGGGTTGTTTGGGTTTAGCTTTACTGCTTTCTCGAATTGTTGGCGCGCTTGCGCGGCCTGGTTGGCTTTCTGGTATGCGAGGCCGAGGTGATAGTGGACGGTCGCGTCATCCGGTTCGCCGTGTTTCTCTGCCAGGCGCATCGCCTCCTGAAACTGACTGATTGCGGACTGGTAGATGCCTTTCTGGTAGTAGGCCCAGCCCAGAGTGTCGGCGGCGTTGGCTGAGTCGGCCATGCCGCGGCGTGCGGTCTGAGCCATGGCTAGAGCGACGTCGACGTTGCCGCCTTGCTGCAACATCAGGTACGCGAGGTTATTGGACGCGAGCGGATGATCAGGCTGAATCGAGAGTGCCTGCTGGTACATGGCTTTGGCATGATCCCAGTCATGTTTCGTTTCGTAGAATTCTCCGGAAAGAATGTAGAGACGAACGTTACCCGGATTGTCCTTGATCGATTGCTGGTAGAGAGCGAGAGCCTGGTCTACATTGCCCTCCGCGACTTGCACCTTTCCTAGTTTTTCCAGCGCGTCGTTGTTGTTCTTGTCGAGATCGACAGCCTTGCGCAGAGCAGTTTCGGCGCCGGGCAAATCTTTTCTGGCGTTGAACAGCGCCGTCCCGAGCAGATCGTAGAAGCCGCTATTGGGCGACTTGGCAATCTGCGCGTTGGCTGCAGCGACGGCCTTGTCGAACTGTTTTTGTGCGAAGTAGGTGTCCATCAGGCCGCCGAGGCCCTCCACGAAGGATGGGTCTTTCTCGAGCGCCTGCAGGTAGAACTTCTCGGCCTCGGCATATTGTTTTTGCGCAAGGTGCAGATTGCCCATCTGAAAATAGGGTGCTGGACTCTGCGGGGCCCTCTGCATGGCCTGCTGGGCGTCCTGTTGAGCGTCGGTGTAGTGGTGGCGGCCGATCTCGGCGATGGCTTTGAGAAGGAAGCCATCCGGCGAAGAAGGCTGGGCGTTGATGATCTGCTGAGCGGTCTGGGCGAGAGCGTCGGAGTCTCCGCGGCGCCTTTCGAGGACTGCCAAGGCACGTTCCGCGTCGGTCATGTCCGGACGAAGACGGACCGCCTCGCTCCACTCCGACTCGGCCCGGGCCTCGTTGTGTTGCTGGTCGAAGGCCAGTCCCAACTGGTAATGAGCGGCGGCGTTGTTGGGATCATTGCGAAGGGCATTCTGCAGCGATTCAATGGCGCCAGCGATATCGTTCTTGCGGAGTTGCACCTGGCCTTTGTTGACGAGGGCGTCCGCATCGTTGGGGTTGGCCTTCAGGATCTCATCGTCGAGTTTGCCGGCCTCGTCGAGGCGGTTCTTCAGAATCAGAAGCTGGACGTAGTTCTTCTTGACCAGCGGGTCTTTGGGATGATCGTGGTAGAGCGAGGCGTACTCGTCCGTGGCTTGATCGAAATTCCCGCTGGCGAAATAGAAGTCGCCGAGCATGCTATAGGCCTGGGGGTCGTCGGGAAGGTCTTTCCTGGTCTGCCGGGCGAAGGCCGCGACGTCGGCGGACTTGCCTTCCGCCATCAACAGGCGTACGAGGGCGACGCGGGGCCCGGGACTCTTCGGATCCACGTCGATCGCGTGCTTGAACTGCTGTTCCGCTTCGGGCAGGCGGTTGCGCGATTGATAGAAGCCGCCCAGAGCCAGTTGCGCGTTCATGGCCTTGGGATTGACTTCCACGGCTTTCTTGAAGCTGGCCTCAGCCTGCTCGGGCAGGTTGGAGCCGAGTTGAAAGAGCGCGAGCAGCAAGTAGGATTCGGAGCGGTTGGGATCGAGGGCAATCGCCTGCTGCATCTCCTGCATGGCGCCGGCGAGATTGTTCTGTGCCGAGTTGTAGTTGGCCAAGGCCTCGTGGGTCTCGGGACTGTTGGGCTGCTTTTCCCGGAGAACGTCGAGGTGAGTCTTGGCCTCCTTGAGGTTCTCGGGATTGCGCGACGCGATGAGGATGTTGGCGAGATCGGTGTGAGCGCGATAGTTGTCGGGAGCGAGGGCGATGGTGCGATTCAGTTCATCGTAGGCGTCTTTGCCGTCACGCAGTGCGAGATAGGCCTGGCTGAGCCGGTAGTGAGCCTGGGCAAAGCGGGAGTCGATCTTAATGGCATTGGAATACTGGATGGCCGCCTCGCCGTATTTGCCCTGAGCGAAATAGTGTTCGCCGCTTTCGAAGTATTTCTGCTTACGCACATTGGGATCGCGGGAACAACCGGTCAGCAGGGCAGACAATGAAAGAGCGCAGGCAAGCAGAAGACGGACGGCTACGGAGCGACTCATGTTTGGTTCTCCAACTGCGAGCGACGCAGAAAAGCATTCATCTACAGAGCAGTTCATGATACTGCAATGAAACTCGCGGTCGACAGGTACTGGTGTCATTAGAAAGAAACCATGAACCACGAAGGACACGAAGGATCACGACGGGATTCACTGGGGAGCGGTTCCTTCGTGTGACTTTGTGTCCTTCGTGGTTGAGATTTTTTTCGATGCCAGCATAGAAATCACTTCAGCGTGGAATGTAGCGATCCAGTAATGGCATCACGTCAGCGGCGAAGGGAAGAAGGCGTTGTTGTGCTGCATCGGGGGTTTCGTCCGGGGACAGGGGAGTGGTGATGCGCACCAGGGCGCCATCGGTGCGGTTCATCTGGATGGAGTCTTTGACCAGGTAGTACTTGGCCCAGTACTCACTGGCAACTCCGCGGTCGTGCGCCCAGTACCAGTAAAGAACCACCTGCCGGAAATCTCCTTTGGCGATGAGGTAACGGGTGGCCGGAAATGGGGCGTGGCCGGGAAACGAGAGGCTGATGCGCCGGGACTCGATGGGGCTCCAGCCCGACCCCGGTAGACAGTGTTTCGGCGAGTGGATCGTATCGCCGGCGCGTTGGCTGGGGAAGTAGGCGATGAAGAGATCCACGTCGGGCTGGTCCACTTGCGTCTGGTAGCTGCGGTGGAGAAATTCCCCGTGTCCGAGCACGTCGAGGGTGTCCTGGTCGATGGGAATGTCGTTGCTGGTCCAGGGTTCCAGTTGCTGGGGAAACGAATTCAGGGCACGTCGAGGAGGGAAGATCTCTCTGCGGGTGCGGACCTGCAGCAAGACGGCGACGGAGGCGAGCAGGAGCGTGGCCAGGATGAAATGGGAGGGGCGACTGGTCACGGGTCGCCGATTTTCGTCGACCTGTTCCCCCGTCACCTCCGAACGGCTGTCTGCGGCGTCGCCTTTCTCGCGCCATAGCAAGCGGACGAGCGCGTGCAGAGCGTACAGCATGAAGAGAGAGAGTACGAAGATGATCACGCCCCACGAGGCATGGAAGTAGCCCTCGGCTTCCTCGGCGTAGTCGTGCTGGACGAGCAATCCGGTGCCGATGATGCGGATACTGTTGGCGGCGATCGCGATTGGCACGGATGCCAGAGCGAGCAACCAGCGCACCCAGAGCCGCTTTTCCATGAGGTAGCCGTAGATGATGGCGAGCGTCAACAGAGACATCAGCGAGCGAATGCCGCTGCAAGCCTCGGCCACGTTCAGCGTCATGGCGGCCAGTTTGAGAACATTGCCCTCGAGCCCCACCGGAACGGCAAGCAATTCCAGCACGCCCGCCGACATTCGTGAAGCCAGCAACTGCAAGGGAAAAGTAATCTGATTGAAGAGGATGACAGGGATCGGAATCATCAGCAGCAGGAAGGCCCACGGGAACAGAGTGGCTCGAAAGAAACTCCATCCAGCAAAGAGGGCGATCAGGCCTGCGAGTGCCAGCAGCAGCGAGAAGCGCGCGAGGAAGAGCTCGGCGCCTAATTGGCCGAGCATCAGGACGCACAGCCCGATCGCCAGTATCAGGAGCCCCGACCAGGAAGGCTTTCGCGAGACGTGCGCGAGGCGGCCGCGCTCCTGCCAGAGCACGTAGGCGGAGAATAACGGTACGAAGAATCCGTGACCAAAATCGCGGTCATGCGCCCACTGGCCGACCAGGTGCCCAAGGATGGGAGCGTAGAGCCAGAGCAACAAACCGGCGAGGACGGTCATCTGCCAGACAGGGGGTGTGCGGGGTAGTCCGGCGCGCGGGCGTACAGTTGGAGACGTTTGCACCAAGTGGTTCAAATTCGATTACAGCGCTACTTGAGGAGAGGTCAGAATAAGCGAAACCATGCGGGCGTGCAAACGCCGAGATTGGGCGAGAGCGGCATAGCCGCCGCCCGTTCGAGGGCCTGAATTTCCGATTCGAATGCAGGACGGAACTGACTTCGATTGGGAAAAATATTCCCTACATTTCCCCGGCGCAGTGAGAAGCGATCTTGCCCAGTCTTCCACAGCACCCGATCGCCTTGCCCTAACCTATTGAAAACAAGTAGTATCATCACTACTTTTCTGCCCGCTGGTAAGTTTTCTTGTGGCATGCCTCGTGCTCCCAGCTGACCGAGCGAAAACAGCTTTGACGGGTATTCAGCCGCAAGGTTGGAAGGGTAAAAATGGGCAACTCTTTGTCTCTGTCTCAGCCTAATGCGGAAAATGGCGACGGCGCCGGCTTGTTCACTGGGCCGCCGGAACTGAGGTTCGTGGAGGGTGTGAGCGCCAGCATGAGCCCGGTCGAGGCGGTTATCCGGGAGTTGGCGCAAAGGGAAGTGCCGGTATTGCTGTTGGCGGAGACCGGCGCGGGCAAGCATGCCACGGCGCAGCGCATCCATGAGATGTCGCAGCGAAGCGCGCAACCCTTTCGCTGGTTTCAGTGTTCCAACCTCAGGCTCGAAGACCTAGCGGTTTCGCAGGGGAACGGAGAGGATCGGCTGGGAGCGGGCACCATCTACCTGGAAGAGTTGGCTGATTTGAGCGCGGATTGCCAGGAGCGGTTGCTGGAGGCATTGCCGCAAGCGACGGGGAATGGCGTGGCCGGTAGTGATGGGGCCCGGTTCATCTGTGGCAGTGCGCGCGATCTGGAAGTCGAGGTTAAGAAGGGACGACTGCGCGAGGATCTGTATTACCGCATCAGCGGAGTGTGCCTGCGGCTGCCTCCGTTGCGCCAGCGGAGAGAAGACATTCCGTTTTTGATGGGGCACTTCCTGCGCAAGTACGCGCGTGATTTTCGCCGGCCAGTTCCGGATCTGAGCGCGGAGACGCTGCGCCTGTTCCTGGATTATTCGTGGCCGGAAAACTTGCGCGAATTGGAAAATGCGGCCCGGGTGCTGGTGGCGCTGGGAGACGAGCACGTCGCCATGGGTGGTCTGCGCGCGCTCTTGCGCAAGCCCAATGGGGGCGGCAAGAATGCCGGCGTTTCGCTGAAGGCGGCGTCGAGAGCGGCTTCGCGCGAAGCGGAAAAGGAACTGATACTGAGCGCATTGACGCGCACGCGCTGGAACCGCCGGCGCGCCGCGGAGGAATTGCAGATCAGCTACAAGGCGTTGCTCTACAAGTTGAAGCAGATTGGACGTGAAGGAACGGGGCGTCAGGGCTCCGCGGAGACGGCATGAAAGTGACGACGAGATGGATGAAGCTTGCGGTGCTCGTGTGGGTGGGGTTGCTGGCGGGCGGCTTGGTGGCGCAGACCAGCGATGCGGGGAAGAGTTCGGATGCGAAGCCCTCTGAAGTGGCACAGGCGGCGGAGGGTGCGTCCGACTATGTGATTGGAGCCGACGACACGCTGCGCATTTCGGTGTGGAAGGAGCCTGATCTTACGGAAACGCTGCCGGTGCGTCCCGATGGGAAGATCTCGATGCCGCTGCTGAACGACATTCCGGCGGCCGGGCTGACCCCGCTGCAGCTGAAGGATTCGATCACCGAGAAACTGAAGAAGTACATTGCCGATCCGCGAGTGACGGTGGTAGTGACGGCGATGAACAGCCGGCGGATCTTTGTGACGGGAGAAGTCACACATACCGGACCGATGGCATTGTTGCCGCACATGACCATGCTGCAGGCGCTGGCGCAGGCGGGCTTCACGCAATTCGCCAACCTCAAGGGGATCTATCTGCTGCGCATGGAGAACGGCAAACAGGAGAAGTATCCGTTCAATTACAAGGAAGTCATCAAAGGGAATCATCCGGAACAGAACATCGCCCTGAAACCGGGCGACACCGTGGTGGTCCCGTAAGGAACGTGATGAGCAAACTTCGAAGTGTTTGGACCCTAGGGATGTTGGCCTGCGCACTGAGTGCAGCGTGGGCCCAGGACAGTTCCACGGCGCCAGCGACCGGGGCTGCTCCGCAGAGCGGGCAGCAGGAGCCTACGCCGGCGTATGGCCAGGAGAATGTGCCGCCTCCTGCCAGCGAGAATCCGCCGCTCTCGGGATTGGATATGCCGTCGCTGGAGCCGCACGCGGCTCCACTGAGTTACCTGCAGCCGGGAGCGACAATCAGTGAGTCGGCAGACTCAAACGTGGCGGGCGCAGTTGGAGGCGGGTCGGTGCGCTCGGTCAGCCGCGCGCTGGGAAGTTTGACGCTGCAGCGGTTGTGGAGCCACTACGACCTGGCGCTCGACTACGTGGGCGGAGTCGCGTACTACAACTCGAATGGGCTGGGTTTCAAAACGCTGCAGCAGATGGATTTTGACCAGAAGATTACCTGGAAGCGGGGACAGTTGTCGGTGCGCGACAGCTTCAGCTACCTGCCCGAAGGCACCTTCGGTGGGTCTTATGGTTCGCTGGGTTCGCAAGGAATTGAATCGCTAGGCAACTCCGCTTTCGGCAGTTTCTGGGGAGGCACGAGCCTGGGCAGCCTGGGACTGGCGCCGCGCATCCTGAACGTAAGCCTGGTCGACGTTACCGAAAACCTTACGCCCAAGTCGTCGGTCACGGCGGCAGGAGGATATGCCTTCACCCACTTCTACGGAAACGATGTGTCGACGGGTGGGTCTTTCATCGGCAGCTCGCAGGTCTCGGCCCAGGTGGGATACAACCGGCTGCTCTCGGCGCATACGCAGGTCGCGCTGGTCTATGGATATCAGGGATTTGATTTCTCGGTCTTTGGAACCGCGTTTCATTCGCACGTGATTCAGGGGATGTATGGACACCGGATTTCCGGACGGATGGATTTGCTGCTCGGGGCCGGGCCGCAGATCACATTCATCGATACGCAGGGTGCGGTGTGCAGCGATCCGACGGTTCCGCTGTTGTTGTGTACCTTTCTGGGCGACACGCTGAGCTCTACGACTTTCAAGAACACGAGAATCGGGGTAGCGGCTCAGGCGCGGCTGCGTTACAAATTTCCCAAAACGTCGATGGATTTGAAGTATGAGCGTTTCGAAACCAGTGGGTCGGGTTTGTTTGCGGGATCGCAAAGCGACATCGTTAGCTTGAGCGCAAACCGTCCCCTGTCGCGAGTGTGGAGAGGGACGGTCGATATTGGATATGCGAGCAACAGCCGCGTGCAGCCGCTGACCGAGGCGCAAGTAAACGAATGCACAACGGCGAACGTTTCTTGTCCGGCAAACGACGCGAATGCCTACAAGTATGGCTTTGTCGGGGGCGCGCTGCAGCGTGCGTTTGGGCGCAATTTCCACGGCTTTATCAGCTACCAGTTCAACGAGCTGTCGTTTGATCGCTCGTTCTGCGTGGGGAGTACAACTTGTAGCCGGATATCGAACCGGCATGTGGGAACGATTGGATTGGATTGGACACCGCGGCCGATCCGGATTGACTGATCTCAGGCGCGGGAAAATCCCTATGTCGCAAAGGACGCGAGACATGGGGCACCCGGAGCCCAGAAACGGATACTGAGGATGATTGAGAATCGCGAATTGACGATGGACGATTATCTGGCGATGCTGAGCCGGCGGGCGAAGGTGATCCTGATCCCGGCGCTGCTGGCGCCGCTGGTGGGATACGGGATTTCCTGGTTCGTGCCCGCGAAGTATACGTCGCAGTCGCTGATCCTGGTGGAAGGGCAGAAAGTGCCGGAGAACATGGTGCAGCCGGTGGTTTCCGAAGACCTGACGGCGCGCATGGCGACACTGCAGCAGCAGGTGCTGAGCCAGCCTAGTTTGCAGTCCATGTTGGAGCGGTTGCAACTAGCCAAGGCAGGCCAGAATACCAGCGACCTAATTGAAGAGATCCGCGCCAACACCACGATGTCGCAAGTCCCGGTGGACACAACGCAAACCGGCGCCAGGAGGAAGCCGGGACAAGGCAGCACGGTGCCGGGTTTTTATGTCAAGTACGAGACTTCGAAGCCGCGCGAGGCGCAGTTGATTTGCGCCGACCTTACGTCGCAGATTGTGGACCAGAACCGCCAGTCCGTCGCGGCTGTAGCCAGCGGAACGAGAGACGTGCTGAGCAAGGGGCTGGAAGACGCGAAACATAATCTGGACGATCTGGATGGCAAGCTGGCGGTTTTCAAGAAGCATTATGTGGGACAGCTTCCGGGTGACGAAGAGAACAATCTGAAAATCCTGATGGGGTTGAACTCGCAACTGGAGTCGAACACGCAGACGCTGAACCGCGCGCAGCAGGACAAGACGTACACCGAGTCGATCCTGGCACAGCAGTTGGGGGCATGGAAATCCACGCAATCCGCAACTAACCCGCAGACCCTGCAAAAGCAGTTGTCGGACTTGCAGTCGGAGTTGCTGGGGTTGCAGGCGCGCTATACGAGCGATCATCCCGATGTGATCAAGACGAAAGCCGACATCGCGGAAGTGAAAAAGAAACTGGCCGAGGTCAACAAGGCGTCCGGGGACGCGACCGACACGAGCAGCGAGAAAGCCTCGGCGATGGAGCCGCCCGAGATTCGACAGTTGCGGCTGCAGATTCACCAGTACACGGACCTGATCACGGCGGGAACGCGCGATCAGAAGAGGCTGCAGCAGGAAATCGGGGAGTACCAGAGCCGCGTGTCGCTGAGTCCGGCAGTCGAGGAACAGTACAAGGCACTCACTCGCGACTACGATAACGGGCTGAAGGCTTATCAGGATTTGCTGGCCAAGAAAAGCACGGCCGATCTGACGGTCCGGATGAACACACAGGAGCAGGGCGAGCGGATGTTTGTGCTGAACCAGGCAAGCTTGCCGGATTCGCCGAGTTCTCCGAACCGCTGGCTCTTTGCTGGCGGGGGTCTGGCCGCCGGGATCGGGCTGGGGTTGGGCCTGGCGATGTGGTTTGAACTGCGGGATAAATCGATTCGCACCGAGGCAGACGCTGAGGCTGCTCTGGAGTTGCCCCTGCTGGTGGCGGTTCCATGGGTGGGCGCGGTGGCGGCAGAAAACGGGAACGGCAAGTTCAAGTTCTGGAAGCGAAACAAAGGTTCGGGTGAGCATAAGGAAGCGGTTGGGGTTTGACAGGGTGGTGAAGAGCTCGGCTCTCGGAATCGCAGCGCCTGAAGGCGCAACTGATGGTCGGGACGTGCGGTATGCCTGAAGGCATGCCCTGATACGATCCCAAGGCTTTCAGCAGCCGGATAACGGCGAGGTTGCAGCCAGGAACAACTTATGTACAAAGAGTTCTATGGACTACGGGCGAATCCGTTCAACGTCAATCCGGACCCGCGCTATTTGTTCCTGACGCGGCATACGGAGGAGGCGCTGGCGTGCCTGACCTACGGAATCCAGAGCCGCAAGGGATTTGTGCTGCTCACTGGGGAAGTCGGCACGGGCAAGACGACGCTGATCAACAAATTGCTGGAGTGGCTGCGCCTGCAGCAGGTGGCGACGGCGTTCGTCTTCAACTCGCGGCTGAACGTACCGCAGTTTCTGGACTACATGATGGCGGACTTCGGCATTCCGTGCGATTCGAAGGCGAAAAGCCAGATCTTGCTGCGGCTGTACAACTGGCTGCTGGATCGCTACCGGGCGGGGGAGACTGCGGTGCTCATCGTCGATGAGGCGCAGAACCTCTCGGATGAAGTGCTGGAAGAGATCCGCATGCTGACCAATCTGGAGACGTTCACGGAAAAGCTGCTGCAGATCGTTCTGGTGGGACAGCCTGAACTGGAGCAGAAGCTGAAGCAGCCGCAGTTGCGCCAGTTGCGGCAACGACTGACGCTGCGGGCGAAGACGCATGCGCTGACCCTCGACGAGACCAAGGCATACGTGCAGCAGAGGCTGCGTATCGCGGGTTCAAACGGGCAGCAGATTTTCGATCCCGAGGCAGTGGAGGCGATCCACCGCTACGCGACCGGGATTCCGCGCGTGATCAACCTGCTGTGCGAGCACTGTCTGGTGAGCGCGTTCGTGGACCAGCAGAAAGTGATCGGGACAACGGTGGTGGAGGCGGTGGCAAGGGATTTCGATTTGGGCGACACCCCTTCGTCCGCGGCGCTGACTGCACCGGCGCAGAACGCGAATCTGGACAAGTTCGACCTGGTTGAGACGCTGCGGTCGCTGGCCACGCTGGCGGAACGTTTGAAACAGCCGGAAGAAAAAGCTCCACTTCTCGCAAAGGACGCGAGAAATGGGACACCCGATTCCGATGAGAGGAAGCTATGAGCCGAATTCATGAAGCTCTGAAAAAAGCCGAGCAGGATCGCGCGAACCAGGGAGGCGCGGCGCAACCCGGCCCGGGACCGACTCCGGTGGAAGACGGGCCGGGGCTCGCGGAAACTCTGGGCGCTGGCGGGGCGGCCAGCGTCGGAATGCCGGCCTTCTCCGGTTCGTCGGGCATGGATATGCTGCTGGCCCGCAGCGCAAAGGTGGAGTGGAAACCGGATTTCGCGACCATGCTGTTTCTGAACGACGACGACGGTGGACGAGGCACGGAGGAATTCCGCACGCTGCGTTCGCGCCTGTACCACGTGCGCGAGAGCATGCCGCTCAAGAAGCTTCTTGTGACCAGCGCTCTGCCGAAGGAAGGTAAGTCGTTCACGGCTTCCAATCTGGCGCAGGTCATGGTGCGGCAGCATGGACGGCGGGCGCTGTTGATTGATGCCGATCTGCGCGCACCGCGTTTGCACCAGATGCTGGGTACGACGTCCGATCCCGGTCTTTCCGACTACCTGCAGGGAAAGAATGAAGAGTTTTCCATCATGCAGCGCGGACCTCTGGAGAATCTGTTCTTCATTCCCAGCGGTTCCGGAGTGGCGGACCCGGCGGAGTTGGTGGCGAATGGACGGTTCAAACTGCTGCTGCAGCGCGTGGAACCCCTGTTCGACTGGATCATCATCGATTCGCCCCCAGCCGTTCCTGTTTCCGATGCGAGCGTGCTGGCCAAGGAGTGCGACGGAGTGTTGATGGTGGTTCGCTCGAACTCAACTCCGTTCGACATGGCCCGCAAGGCGCGCGAGCAGTTTCCCGATCAGGCGCTGGTGGGTGTGGTGCTGAACGGGACCCACGAGGGCGCCGTGCCCTACTCGCGCTACTACTACGAGGCGTACCAGAAGAAGGGGACTACGACCAAGGCCTAGGGGGAAGTTTGAAGTGATCCGGCTCTTCAAAGTCTATTACCCGGTACGAACCCTGGTGTTGCTGGTTGGGGAAGCACTGATCGTATGGTTTTCGTTCGTGCTGGGGATCTGGGCGGCGACGTGGATGTCGGAAGTGGGATATGCCAGGCCCAGATTGCTGCCGGATCGCGAGGTTCTACCGATCTTCTGGCTTATCGCGGTCACCGGGATCGTATTGTTCTTCTCGCACGGACTCGATTTGTATGATGCCGGAAGCCTGGGCAGCAAATCGGAGTTGACCCTACGTCTGTTGCGGGTGCTGGGTCTGGTGGCATTTTCTCTAGCCGCGGTTGGTTCCGTCTACCGTCACTTCCGGCCGGGGCGTGACTTTCTTCCTGGGGCCCCGTTGGGACTGGGCGTCCTGGCCATTACGTTGTTCGTGTGGCGAGCCGCGTACTCCTGGATTGTGCAACACCCCTATTTCCGCGAACGGGTTTACGTGCTGGGCACGGGAGACCGAGCAGAGCGGCTAGTACGGGGGTTGCGACTGCGCACGGAACTCGGGATCGAGGTGGTGGGTTGGACGGGGAATATTGAGGGCGAACTGACGCGTGAGATGGTAGCGGAACACGTGATGGGGTTGGCGCGGGAGAACGGAGTGCACCGCGTCATCGTGGCGATGACAGAACGGCGCGGGACGCTGCCTGTGCACGAATTGCTGAAGCTACGGCAAGAGGGCGTGAAGGTTGAAGAGGCGACCAATTGGCTGGAAAAAATATCCGGAAGAATCGAAGTGGAGCAGCTGTATCCAAGCTGGCTGATTTACGCCGATGGGTTCCGCTTCAGCCGGTTCTTCCGGACGGTACGCAGAATCTTGAATTGTTCGGTAGCACTGGTCGGGCTGGTTTTGTCGCTGCCGCTGTGGCCCTTCATTGTGCTTGCGGTGAAGCTGGGTTCCCCCGGTCCGGCGCTCTATCACCAGGAGCGCGTGGGCCGGCTGGGGAAGAAGTTTTATTGCCACAAGTTTCGTACCATGCGCCGGGACGCGGAGGCTGATACCGGAGCGACTTGGGCTTTGGACGATGACCCGCGGATCACGCGGGTCGGCAAAGTTCTGAGAATGTCGCGCCTGGACGAGATTCCACAGTTATGGTGCGTGCTCATGGGCCATATGAATTTTGTAGGCCCGCGGCCGGAGCGTCCGGAATTTGTGGAGTGGCTGAGCAAGGAGATTCCGTACTACGAGGTGCGCCACGTGGTCCGGCCGGGAATCACGGGCTGGGCTCAGATCAAGTACAAATATGGCAACACGCTCGAGGATGCGAAGGAAAAGCTGCAATACGATCTGTTCTACATCAAGAACGCTTCCCTTGGTCTGGATCTGCTGATCTGGTTTGAGACCGTGAAGATTGTCCTGCTGGGACGGGGCGCGCAGTGATAACGATAATGACCGCGGCGTTTTGGACGGCGACGGTGGTCATTGCCTATGCTTACGTCGGATACCTGTGCTGGCTGCGGCTGCGCGTGATCTGGCGTCCGTGGCCGGTACAGCGCGGAGTCATCACCCCGGCCGTATCGATCGTGATGGTGGTGCGCAACGAGGCTGCGGTATTGCGTGAAAAGTTGCGCAACCTGTTGGCGCTGGATTATCCCGGCGACCGGGTTCAGCTGGTGGTGGTTTCCGACGGTTCCACCGATGGAACGGAAGCGATTCTGCACGAGGAGGCACACGACCCGCGCGTGCATGTGATCCTCAATCAGCTTCCCCAGGGGAAGGCTTGCGGGTTGAATGACGGCGTGAGTCTGGCGGGCGGAGAGGTGGTTGTTTTCACCGATGCGCGGCAACCGATCGAAGAGGGAGCTCTGCGGTTGCTGGTGGAAAACTTCGCCGACCCGCAGGTGGGGGCCGTCAGCGGAGAATTGATGCTGGGGAATCCTGCAAGCGGAGAAACAAGCCGGGGCATGGGACTCTACTGGCGCATGGAGAAGCGCGTGCGCGAACTGGAGGCGGCTACCGGATCCATGGTTGGGGCAACGGGGGCGCTCTATGCGGTGCGCCGCGAGCTTGTGCCTGAAGTGCCAGCTGAAACAATCCTGGACGATGTGTTCATTCCGATGCACGTTGTCAGGCAAGGGTACCGGGTTGTCTTTGACGCTCGAGTTCGCGCATGGGACAGTCCAGACCTGGGATCGGGGCGCGAATTTCGTCGCAAGGTGCGCACCCTGACGGGTAACTACCAGCTACTGCGACTGGCGCCGTGGCTGGTGCGGCGAGAAAATCCCCTGCGGTTTGATTTCATCAGTCATAAGCTGATCCGGCTTGCGGTTCCGCTTGCGCTGCTGGCGCTCTTTCTGGCGTCGGCGGTCGTGCCGGGGCCGTTCTATCGCATTGCATTCTGGTTGCAGGTCGTCGGTTACGGTCTGAGCTTGCTGGGATGGACCGGTTGGAATCTCGGGCCGCTGTCGCGCTTTGCTGATGCAGCGTGGACGCTGGTCGTTCTGAATGCGGCCGCCGTCGTGGCATTTGCAAACTACGTTACAGGACAGAAGGCCGAATGGGTACAACCTTCGTACGTGAGTAAGCCCATGGGTAAGGGGAAGGAGATGCGAGCCTGATGCGGATCCTGTGGGTGAAGGCCAACAAGATTCTGCCAGTGCACAGCGGAGGGGATATCCGCTCGTTTAATATCCTGCGACAACTTGCGAGGCGCGACGAAGTCTTTTTTTTCTCTTACTACGATGGAGCCCCGGACCTGGCGTATGAGACCGAGCTGGAGAAGCGGTTGCCGGGGGCAGTTTGCGTGTGTACGGGCAAGCGGCAGGAGTCGACGTGGGCGCGGGGATTCGACTATCTGCGGCGGTTGCCAGGGGCGGCGCCCTACGCGGTGAGCCGGTTTGCCTCGCGCGCGGTGCGGGAGCGGCTGCAAGTCTGCATCTCTCAGAAGAATCCTGATGTTGTGATTTGCGACTTTCTGGATGCGGCGATCAATTTTCCGGATTCGCTGCAGGTGCCCTCGGTTTTGTTTCAGCACAATGTAGAAAGCGAAATCTGGCGAAGGCATGCGACGAACGGATCCAGCGGGGCCATGAAGCTGCTGTATCGGCGAGAGTTTTCGAAGATGTTGCGCTACGAGCAGGCTGCGGTGGGGAGGTTCGATCAGGTGATCGCAGTTTCCGAGCACGATAAGAAGCTGATGAGTGCCTGGGTGGAAGCCGAGCGGATCACCGTCGTGCCCACAGGTGTGGATACGGAGCAGTTTTGTCCGGGCGTTCAGGCGGGGCAGGAGAAACCCCTGGTTGTATTCGTGGGCGCGATGGATTGGGAACCCAACATCGATGCGGTGCAATATTTCTGCGCGGAAATCTGGCCGCGAATTCTGGCCAAGGTTCCGGAGGCGCGGTTTCGCATTGTCGGCCGGAATCCGGACCGGCGAGTGGAAGCGATGGTTTGCGAGTCGGTGGAGGTCACGGGCCGCGTGTCGTCGGTGGTGGAGCATTTGCGCGAGGCCGCGATGGTGGTGGTGCCGTTGAGGGTTGGCGGCGGAACACGGCTCAAGATCTATGAGGCGATGGCCGTGGGCAAGGCGGTAGTTTCGACCACGGTGGGGGCCGAGGGGCTGGACGTGCATCACGGGAAGGATGTGATTCTCGCCGACTCGCCGAACGTTTTTGCGGAGTCGGTCATAACACTGCTGGAAGATGTGGAGGCTCGCCGCCGTATGGGGCAAGCTGCCGCTGCACTTGCGGGCACGTACGCGTGGCCTGTGATCGCGGACAGGTTCGGCGAAGTACTGCAACAGGTGGATGGGAAGGTTGTACAGTTTGCTGAAAGACTTATTTCTCTGCGCACGCCGCACCGCAGCGAATGAAGCCGACACTGATTCTGGGGCGCGTACGGCATCGCTGAAGCGAAGCCCTGATACGAACCCTTCTGATACGAATCGTGAGTGTTTCAGCAAACTGTTGTGCATGGGCTCGACGCGGCCTGCCTTCGCCGTGCGATGACCGTAGTGGTGAACTGGAGAAAGGGACTTGGGATGGCGGTTCTAGAAAAATCTGCTCCGCGCGCGGTCTGGAGGCCAAGGTTTGCTTCGCCTGCGGAACCCATGCGGGCAGCATTCTTCTGGCTCAGCGCGTTCTATGTGGTTTATTGCGCGCGGCCGGAAGACTGGATTCCCGGCCTGAAGTACATCCCGTTGGCAAAGATCTCTGGAATCTTTGCGCTGCTAGGTTTGGTGTTTAGCGCGGGCCGTTCGAAGCGGAGCCTGCGCGACTTGCCGCGGGAAGCATTCTACCTTCTAGGACTGATTGGTCTTCTGGTGATTGCGGGAGTGTTTTCGCCGGTGTGGAAGGGTGGAGCCCTGGTCAAGACGGTTGAGTTTGCCAAGATTTTCGTGGCGTGGATGCTGACGTTTCTGGTAATCAGCAATTTCGAACGGTTGAGGCGAATCATCTTCATCCAGTCGGCCTCGGTAGCGGCTATTGCCGTCGTGTCTTTGTTGAAGGGGCGGGATCATCCGCGGCTGGAGGGCGTGATTGGGGGAATCTATTCGAACCCCAACGACCTGGCGTTTGCCATCGTGTTGTCGCTGCCGTTTTGCGTTGCCTTTCTGCTGTATACCAAGAATCTTCCGCGGAAGGTGGCCTGGGTGGCGGTGATGCTGGCCATGTGCACGGCGTTGTTCCTGACGGCGTCGCGTGGAGGATTCATCACGTTGCTTGCCACCGCGGCAGTCGGTTTGTGGCATTTTGGGATCAAAGGGAAGAGGCCGCTACTCATCGCAGCGGCTGCGCTGGTGGCGCTGATCGTGGGAGTGACGGCTGGTGGGCGGCTGAAGGACCGATTCTTTGCCATCTCGGGCGAAGACCTGAACAACTCCGTCGATGTGAGCGCGCACGGGTCGTACGAGCAACGGTGGCTGCTGGTGGAGAGCAGTCTCGAAGCAGTGATGCACTATCCGCGCGGAATCGGACTCGGGAACTTTCCAAATTACTCGGGGACTTGGCGGGAGGTTCACGTCTCCTATCTGCAAATCGCGGTGGAAGGCGGGATTGGGGCGTGCATTTTCTATTTGTTGTTTTTCGGGCGCGGGTTCGGCAACCTCAGGCAGTTGCGTCGACTGGGCGGACTGGACGAGGAGACCGACCTGTTTGCCGGCGCGCTGCACAGTTCTTTAATCGGGTTCGTGGTGGGGGCACTGTTTGCGCCGGAGGCGTACCAGTTTTTCCCGTATTTTGCCGTGGCCTATACTTCGGTCCTGTTGGCGATCGCCAAAGAAAGAGTGCAAGAGGCCGGTGTTTCCGAAGATGTGCCGAGCCATTCTCAATGGAAGCGGAGATACGCAAAGGCCGGCGGTTGGACGCCGGTACGGTAATCTGACGGCGCAATGGCGGCCTGAAGTGCAAGCTATGAAGTGCAAGGAATGACCAAGGGCGGGCAAAAGTCGGGAATCAGTCTGGGGCAGAAGCTCTCCTATATGGGGCGCTGGGTGCCGGAATATTTCTGGCAGCGGCTTACACGTGGGCGTCCTCCGAGCCGGGTGCACCTGATTGTTGCGCTGGCGGATCACTTTGAGCCATCGATCATCCCCGAGGATGGGGCGGCGCGGGCTCCTTCTGCGGAACAGGAACGACGGCTGGAGCGCTGGTGCTGCGAGTATCCGAAGATATTCGCAGACTACCGCGATGCGGAGGGACATCCGTTTGTTCACACTTATTTTTATCCGGCGGAACAGTACGACCGGTCTCATTTGTCCCGGCTAGCGGAATTGTGCCGTGCAGGTTGGGGAGAAGTTGAAGTTCACTTGCATCACGGCGTGGGAACGCCTGATACGGCGGAGAACACGCGCCGCCAGTTGGTGGAGTTTCGCGACCGACTTGCCGATGAGCATCGCTGTCTGTCGTATGGTGGCGGATCTTCTGAGCCGCGATATGTATTCGTTCACGGGAATTTTGCGCTGGCGAACTCTAACCGGGGGCGCGGGTGTGGCGTCGACAGCGAAATGCAGATCCTGTCGGAAACCGGTTGCTATGCGGATATGACGCTGCCAACGGCGCCGTTTCACTGGGCGCAGACTGGGAAGACTAATTCGCTCTACGAATGCGGGCTGCCGTTGACAGGGCGCGCCCCGCACCGCAAGGGGAGAGACCTGGCGCGCGGACGGGCAGCGCAAGTTTTTCCAATCATGATACAGGGGCCGCTGACGCTGGACTTTCATCCGCCGGGGCGCCGATGGGGGATCGACAACTCGGCGCTGGCAGGGCGCAACCCGGCGAGTCTTCGTCGGTTGGAGAATTGGAAACGGGCGGCAATTTCGGTGGCGGGTAGGCCGGACTGGATGTTCATCAAGTTGCACTGCCACGGAATGGATCCCCGAGACGATGACGCGATGCTGGGGGCGCCCATGCGGCAGTTTCTGCGCACACTGGTTGACGGCGCCGGCGCGCGAGGAGAGACGCTGCATTTCGTTTCCGCGCGCGAGATGGTGAACATCATCCTCGCGGCTTGCGACGGTGGGGAAGGGAATCCGGGAGACTATCGGGACCACCGGTTCAAGCGCGAGCGGCCGGGAGTGGCGGATCCGCGGCGAAACCGGGCGTCTGAAGCGATTCTGAAAGGATAGCGGCATGTGCGGCATCGCAGGCATGGTGCAGACTCACCCGGAAGGCGCGGTCAACGAGGCCGTGATTCACCGCATGTGCGAGGCGATCGTGCACCGCGGTCCCGATGACGAAGGCATTTTTGTAAAGGGCGGCGTGGGACTGGGCATGCGCCGCTTGAGCATCATTGATCTGGCTGGCGGCCACCAGCCGGTGTTCAACGAAGACAAAACAGTCTGGATCGTCTTCAACGGCGAGATCTATAACTTCCTCGAACTGCGCCCGGAGTTGGAGCGGCGCGGGCACCGGTTTTCCACGCACAGCGATACTGAAGTGATCGTGCACCTGTACGAAGAGTACGGGGCAGAGTGTGTACAGAAGCTGCGCGGGATGTTCGCGTTCGCACTCTACGATGAGCGCGTGGGCCGCTTGCTGCTGGTGCGCGACCGCCTGGGCAAGAAGCCGCTGCACTACGCTGTGCAGAATGGCACGCTTCTGTTCGCGTCCGAGATGAAAGCGATCCTGGCGGTGCGGCCGGAGTTGGCTAAGGTCGATCAGTCGGCGCTCCTGCAGTACATGTATTTCGGCTACATCCCCGACCCGGCGACGGCGTTTGAGCCCATCCGGAAGCTGCCTCCGGGACATCTGCTGGAGTTTGAAAAGGGCAAGGTACAGGTGCGCCAGTATTGGGATTTGCCGGAATACGGCACCTATGATCCGGCCAGCGAAGAAGAGGTGCTGGAGGAGTTGGAAACTCGGCTGGCCGAGGCGGTGCGCATCCGACTGATTGCGGACGTTCCTCTGGGAGCCATGCTCAGCGGCGGAACGGATTCTTCGACGATCGTGGCTTTGATGGCGCGAGCGAGTTCGCAGCCGGTCAAGACTTTTTCTATTGGATTTCAGCAGGCGGAATTCAACGAGGCGCCTTACGCGCGCCTCGTGGCGGAAAAGTTTGGTACTGACCACCATGAGTTGATCGTCGAACCAGATCTCCTCGAAACAGTTACTCAGCTGACAGGGCATCTGGAAGAACCGTTCGGGGATTCGTCCATGCTGCCGACTTACTTCATCTCGTGCCTGGCACGAAAGCATGTGAAGGTCGCGCTGACTGGGGATGGCGGGGATGAGACGTTTGCAGGCTATGATCGTTATCGCATTCATCTGCACGACCGAGCGTACGAAAGGATTCCGGACTGGACGAAGCGTTTGTATCGTGAGCATGTTCATCGGTGGGTGCCTTACGCGATGCCGGGACGGAATTTGGCTTACAGCATTTCTCTGCCGTGGCAGGAGCGGTATACCGAGGGCGTTTCGTTCCAGTCATTTCAGAGAGAGATGGGAATTCTTTCGGCGGACTTTGTGGCAGCGAACGGCGCGCCGCTAAAGGTGTTCCGTGAGTATCTCGAGAAGGCGCCGGCGCACGATCCGCTGAGCCGCGTGCTCTATCTCGACACCAAGACATATCTGCCGGGCGACATTCTGACCAAGGTGGACCGGATGAGCATGGCCACCTCGCTCGAAGCGCGGGTGCCGATGCTGGACCATGTGTTTCTGGAATGGGTGACCGCGCTCGCTCCGCGATGGAAGATGCGGAACGGCAGTCAGAAATTTATTCTTCGCAAACTGGCGGAGCGTGTGGGCGTGCCGAAAGAAGTTTTGAACCGGCCGAAGCGGGGATTTTCGCTGCCGCTGGGGTACTGGATGCGGCACGAACTGAAAGATCTGGTGCAGACGATTCTGCTCGAACCGCGCACGCTGCAGCGCGGATACTTCAATGTTGCGGGCGTGCGGCGGATGTTGGGCGAACATTTTGACCAGCGCAGGGACCACTCGGCTCGGCTGTGGCGGCTTCTTATGTTCGAGTTGTGGCACCGGAACTTTCTGGAAAGAGTTGGAACGACGGAGAGATTCTCCGATCCGGTGGCCGCGGTGAGCGGAGGGGCTGGATGATTCCGCCCGCCCTTCGCAGGGATACTGCCTCAGTCGGGGAAGACGTTGGGGTGAATGCGGAATCGGGCACGGCGCAGCGGCTTCCCGCCGTCTTTCTGATGAGCAACAGCCTCGAGACTGGGGGCAGTGAGCGCCAGTTTTCCGCGCTGGCGTGCTCTCTGGATCGCACGCGCTTCAATGTGCATCTGGGTTGCATCATGCGGGAAGGCCCGTTTCTCGCGGGTCTGGGCAATATCCCCGAATTCGGATTGGGCGGGAGCTTGTACGGGCTGCGGTCGGTCCGGGCGCGCCTGCGGCTAGCCCGCCACCTCAAGAGAAACGACATCGCCATCGCTCACGCGTTCGATTTCTATACCAACCTGACTTTGATTCCTGCCGCGCGATGGGCTGGGGTTCCAGTTCTGATCGGCAGCCAGCGGCAACTTGGGGATCTGCTGACATGGAAGCAGGAACGGGCGCAGGCTGCGGTGTTGCGCTGGTGCGATGCGGTGGTGTGCAACTCCCGCGCCGCGGCCGCACGGTTGGCGGAGCTTGGTTTGCGCGAGAGCCAGCTCACCGTCATCGGAAATGGGCTGCCGCTGGAAGCTTTTGCCGAGACGGCGCCGGCCCTGCCGCGTGTGCCCGGTGGGTTGCGCGTGGGCATGATCGCGCGCATGAACACGCGGGCGAAGAATCATCGACTATTTCTTCGCATGGCGGCGAGGCTTCGGGTGCGGTTCCCCAATTTGCAGTTTGTGCTCGTTGGCGATGGGCCGCTGCGTCCGGAACTTGAACGCGAGGCGGAAGATCTGGGACTCGGTGAGAGTGTGCTTTTTCTCGGGGACCGGCGAGATGTTCCTGCGGTTCTGGCATCGATCGACGTTTCGGTGTTGCCCTCGACTTCGGAGAGTCTCTCGAATGTGATCATCGAATCCATGGCGGCGGGAGTGCCGGCTGTTGCGAATCGTGTCGGGGGAAACTGCGAGCTGATCGCAGAAGATCGTGGCGTGCTGGTTCAGGCGAACGATGAAGAAGCCTTAGTGGAGGCAGTCGATCGCCTGCTGCGGGATGCGGCGCTGCGTATGCGTCTTGGCGACAACGCGAGGAGCTTTGCCCGGGCCAACTTCACGCTTGAGCAGATGAGAGAGCGCCACGAGGAGCTTTACCGGGAGCTACTTGAGCAGAAAGAGTGGCGCGCGAGAGCTGGCGGAGTCGCACGAGCCGGCGTGAGCAAGTGTGGTCGGAAGCGAGTGGCAATTGTTGCGGCCTCACCACGGTATGTCGGTGGGCAGTCGGTGCAGGCTGACCTGCTATTGCGGGGCTGGCAGAATGACAAGAATGTCGAAGTGGAGTTCATCCCGATTGATCCGGTTTTTCCCGTCCTGCTCAAGTGGGTCGAGCGAATTCCACTCCTACGCACGGTGGTGCGGCAGCCGATCTATATGTTCCAGTTGTGGCGCGGCCTGAAGCGGGCAGACATTGCGCACGTTTTCTCGGCTTCGTATTGGTCGTTTCTGGTTGCTCCTGCACCTGCTTTGTGGGTGGCCCGGCGGAGGGGAACGAGAACGCTGATTCACTATCACAGTGGGGAGGCGCGCGATCATTTGCAGCGATTTCCCAAGGCGCGGCTGGCGCTGAAGAAGGCGGACCGGTTGGTGGTGCCTTCGGGATATCTGGTCGGAGTGTTCCGTGAATTTGGGCTGCAGGCGCAGGCCATCCCGAACATGGTGGACGTTTCGCAGTTCTCGTTTCGGGTGCGGAGGCCGCTGCGTCCGCATCTGATTTGTACTCGCGGGTTTCATCCCTACTACTGCGTGGATGTGGTGGTGCGTGCGTTTGCCGAGGTGCAGAGGGTGTTTCCCGAAGCGCGGCTTGACCTGGTCGGGGAAGGGCCGCTGGAAGCCGAGATTCGGGCTCTGATCAGTGAGCTCAGGTTGAGCGGAGTCGAGTTCAAGGGCGTTGTTGCCCACGAGGGAATTGGGCACTGTTACGATCAGGCCGACATCTTCATCAATGCCTCGCGCCTCGATAACATGCCGGTCTCGATTTTGGAGGCATTCGCTTCGGGCATGCCAGTGGTAAGTACGGAGCCGGAAGGAATGCGCTACGTCGTCGAGCACGGACGCACGGGGCTGCTGTCGCCTCCGGGGGATGCACGGGCGCTGGCGGAGAATGTTATTCGGGTAATGCGTGATCCTGAACTGGCGGAACGGCTGGTCTTGAATGCACAGCGAGAGCTAGAGCGTTATTCGTGGCCGGTGGTGAGGGAGCAGTGGATGGAGGTCTATCGGGCGATGACCTCCGCGGAGCGGTAAGGTCGCAGGAGGACCTCCGTCGTCCCTCCGCGGCTTGAGCTTGGTGGATATCGCTCTACCGCTCTCGCCAGTCTTAGTTCTCGCGAAAGGCAACCTGCCCGAAATCGCAGTTCTCCCCGCAGCCTCTTGAGTCGTGCACTTCCGAAATCCTCCGACACTATTGCGAAGCTGGTACCGTGGGCGCCGGCTCGTGCGCTTCGTTCTCCAGACAGACTCGCTGCCACAGTTCCAGATTCAGCAGGCGCCAGATGCGGTCGTAGTGGTCGCGGTAGCCGGCGCGATGTTCGTCGAACAAGCGTTCTACGGCTGAACGCTGGAATAGACCGCGGTCGAGGCTGCGTGGTTCGAGCAGCAGATTGCGGATTACGTCGAGTTGCAGCCCCGCCAGCCAGCGGCTCCACGGCGTGGGAAATCCCAGTTTCGGGCGGTAGAGGATGGAATGCGGGAGCAGATCTTCCACGGCTTTTTTCAGAATGCGCTTGCCGGCGAATCCGCCGAGTTGCAGGTGTTGCGGGATGTTGGTGGCGAACTCCACGAGCTTGTGGTCGAGGAATGGAACACGGCTCTCGATGGAGGCGGCCATGCTCATGTTGTCCTGCTTCATGAGCAGTTCGACGAGATAGGTCTTGATGTCGGTGTAGAGCAGGCGCTGCAGCATTTCGCCGGAGGAATGTTCCCAATAGTCGAGCACGTGTTGATACGGAGCGCCCGCGGAGAATTCGTGAGCGAGTTCGGGGGACAGCAATCCTGACTGTTCGGCCTCGCTGAAGGCGGAGAAGAAATTGTCGAAATAAAACGACGCCCAGGAGTTGCCGTTGCGCGCGAGGAACGTGTGCGACAGCTTGCGGCGGAGCGTGGCGCTGATCCAGGTGGAGTCGGTGATGGAGCCGCGAATCCAGTTGCGAAACGAGCCCGGAGTCACGCCGCGATAGACGCGGTCCAGAGCCGCATTCTTGAGCGTGAAGGCGTAACGGGTATAGCCGGCGAGGGTTTCGTCGGCGCCTTCACCCGTGAGGACGACTTTGACCCGCTCGTGCGCTAGACGGGCCACGAAGTACAGGGCAACGCTCGAGGGCCACACGATAGGCTCGTCCTCGTGCCAAATGAGATGGGGCAGGCTAGCGAAGAAGTCCTGCTGGCTGAGCAAGACTTCGTGATGCACCGAGTTGAGATGCTTTGCGACCACGCGGGCGTAGGGCAACTCGCTATAGGCGTCTTCGGCATATCCCACGGAAAAAGTCTCCACGGGAGTGCCGCGGATCTTCGTCATTAAGGCCGCAACGGCGCTGGAGTCTATGCCGCCGCTGAGGAAGACGCCGAGGGGGACATCGCTCATCAGGTGACTGTTTACGGATTGCCCGAGAAGGTCACGATAGGTCTTAACGTAATAACTCTCGTCGCGAGACGATTCAGGTTGCGTGATATGGAGATCCCAGTAGCGGTCGATCTTGACCTGGCCGCGCGAGTCGACTTCCATCCAATGACCGGGCATGAGCTTGCGGATTCCGGCATAGAAGGTGTCTTCGCCGGAGAGGTATCCGAACGCGAGGTACTCGGGGAGAGCGGCGCGATCGAATCGCGCGTCGATTCCTGGGTGCGCGAGGGTCACCTTGATTTCAGAGCCAAAGACGAAGCGCTCGGCATCAAGCTTGTAGTAGAGCGGTTTGATGCCCAACCGGTCGCGAGCCAGGAAAAGAGTCTGGCGGCGCGTGTCCCAGATGGCGAAGGCAAACATTCCGCGCAGGTGTTGCACACATTCATGCCCATATTCCTCGTACAGGTGGACGATGGTTTCCGTGTCGCTGTGGGTACGGTAAACGTGACCGCGGGCTTCGAGTTGAGGGCGCAGTTCTGAGTGATTGTAGATTTCGCCGTTGAAGACGATCCAGATGGTGCCGTCCTCGTTGCTGAGAGGTTGGTGACCAGTGGTGAGATCGACGATGCTGAGGCGCCGCATGCCCAGGCCGACGGGACCGGCAGTGTAGATTCCGTCGTCATCGGGGCCACGGTGAGCCATTACGTCGCACATACGCCGGACGACACTGGGCTCAACCTTGCTGTCAACCCCGGCGTTGCTGGCGAATTGCAGGACCCCGGTGATGCCGCACATTTCTTTGCACGTCCTTTAGCAGAATCGGCGCGATGCGCCGCTCTAGACCAGAGCCTCGATTGCTTTCACAGAAAGGGAACGGGCGGCGGTTTCATCCGATGATTTGGTCCAGCGCTCGCCCTTTCGATTCAACCACTCTAAATATTGTAGCGGTGCGTCGCGCGAGAAGACGGGATCGCCGTGCAGATGCACGAAGCTTCCCTCACAACACACCAGATGAATGACGCGCTGGTCTTTCACACAAAAGTAGAGTAAGCGGGCGTCGCTGGTCCACGGGCCGAGGGTCCAGGCTGAGGGCTCGGTCTGACCGAATACCATGCAGTGCGAGGTTTGGGAGGAATCGTAAGTATAGACAGCGGCGGGGCTCCTTGCGCTCGACGATTGTTCGGCGGCTCGAGGGAACTTTCCCGTCGCATCGCTTTTATCAATTGAGGGAATCAGCAGCATGGCGTGTTCGGCGGGCGCGGAGACGGTGGCGCTGCAGCGCAAGACGGGTGCGGGCACTCTTGCGCCGTACGCCGGGGAAACGTGCTCCGTGACCAGATCGCATTTCCACCGCGGATCGGGACTTGGGAGAAGCGTCAGATGGGCGCCGTCAGAGCTGGGCTGATTCCCCACTGGTGTTGAGGCCACAAAGTTTCCCTCAACCGGAGTGACCGCGAGATCAGGCGCGAAATGCCAAGAGGTTTCCAGCAGATGGGAGCCGACTCCCTCGGCGACGTCGCGCACTAGCCAGAAACTGTCGTGCAGATGAAAGATGAAGCGGCGATGGCGTACTGGCGCTGCGAGCCGCTCATATCCGGAATGGGAGCCTGAGAAGAATGTGAAGGTCGCGGCGGAGATCCAATTCTCTGCGCGCGTGTTGGGAAGTTCGCTCCATGCGAATGGTCCTTCCGGGTTCGCGTGATCGAGTCCGTCGACCGACATTGTATTGTGGGCGCGAGTGCCGCGAAACTTTTGCCGCTCGTTTCCCGGGGAGCTGCCGGGAGAGATGTAGACGAAAGTACCGGCATCCACCAGCCATGGACGATTGTTGAAAGCTAGTTTCAGGCTCAAAGCGTCGGCGTGGCCGTGGCCGCTGCGGCCGGTGCCTTGGGGGCCCGCGTCGATCACCATCTGCTGTGAGATGGGGTCTGAACTCCTTGCAATGAAAAGACCGCCGTCTGGGAAGGAGCAACTCGTCAGGAGATTCTTGTTTTCTTGATCGCGTGTTTCGCGCAACGCGTCGGGACCGAATAGCCAGATCGCTTCTTCGGTTAGAGTCAAGGTCGGGCCAGCACTGTCGTCGCGAAACAGGGCCGCTCCAAGCGAAAGAGGGTCGGTCATGTGCTCGGCTCGGTTGCGCCTGGGGTTGAAGAGCCGGCCACCATCGTCGTCGCCGAAGCCGTCGGGGGGACCGGCTTGCGCGAGGGCTTGCACGACCGCGAGCATCTTCCGGATCACCTCGTCGAAGTGGGATGAAATTTCCACTCCATTACGTGAGGCGAACTGGCGCGCGTGCAGGAAGAAGTCGAGTGCGTAGACGTGGTAGTACAACGATTGCTCGAAGTAGACCCCGTCAGGGAGCACCTGGCGCTGAGCTTCCTGTTGAACGATTCTCCAGCCTCGCTGCTTCCACTTCTCTGCGCTTGAAATCTGAGGACACAATGTTCCGAGGAAGAAAAGCGCGACGGCCTCTCCCAGCAGATGCGTGTTGGGAGAGAAATAGGTGGAAAGGTAGCGCTCGATGTGGCGTCCGTTCAAGGCCAGGGCGCGGTGCAAATCGGTGGTGAAGCTGACTGGCCGACCCGCCCAGCCCGCCAGCAGATGCTGTAACCAGAGCCAAGAGAGCGACCGGAACGCGACCTCTAGGCTGCTGGCCCAGTTCACGCCCAGCGGATAGGGATTTGCGTCCTGCCACGCGTACCACTGCGTAATCGCTTCCTGGGCGTATCGTTCTTCTTGCGTGAGCAGCCAGGCCTTGGCCAGGGTTACGAGATGCTGATGGCGGTTTAATTCCCACGTGACTTTATGGTCGCCAGCCACGTCGAAGTCAAGAAAGTCGATCTTGTACCAGGGAATGAGCGGTGTGTGCTTGTCGTGTACGGCGTCGAGGTGCCAATCGATCTGTTTGCCGTAGTCGAGTTCGTCATACCCCAGCAGTCGAAAACGGTGGCGGCAAATCTCGTCCGCCTCACGAATGAGAGCCTCTACTTCAAGGGGCAAATGCTGCTGAAGAAGGCTGATCCGTTCTGGCAATTCGTCGGGGGAGAAGAAGAACTTGCCCGGCGGAAGGCTTGGTCCGGGTTTCTCATCCACATTCGGCTGCACACCCACGCGATAAAGGGCCCCATCCAGGCGTTTGCCTGCTTCCTGCCGCAGACGAGTGCGCAGTTCGTCCCAACTCATTTGGGACAAGCGAGACCAGATTCTTTCACGTTGCACCGAACAAGTTTATCCTTAGATTCCAGATACTTTGCAATCTGAGGTTAATCAGCAACTGTCATACTGAATAGCGCAACTAAGGAGCTTGAGCGTGGGCCTGTCGATCAGTGTGTTTGGACTGGGGTACGTGGGGTCGGTAACCGCGGCCTGCTTCGCCCATGAGGGGCATCAAGTAATCGGGGTCGATGTGAGCCTGGCCAAAGTGGAGACTTTGGGGGCGGGGCGGAGTCCAATCGTCGAAGCCCGAATGAGCGAGTTGCTGGCCGAGGCGCACCAGGCTGGGCGGGTGCGGGCCACTTCGAATGCAGCGGTTGCTGTCGGCGAATCGGACATTTCGTTTGTCTGCGTCGGAACCCCGAGTCTGCGCAGTGGCAAGCTTGACTTCGTTTACGTAGAGCGCGTAGTGCGTGAAATCGGTGCGGCTCTGAAACAGAAGAAGTCTCATCATGTGATCGTGTTGCGCAGCACGGTTTTGCCCGGAACGACGGAATCGCTGGTCATCCCCGCGATCGAGCAGGCCAGCGAGCTCCGCGCCGGAGTTGATTTTTCGGTTTGCTATAACCCCGAGTTCATGCGCGAAGGCAGCGCAGTGGCCGACTTTCATCAGCCTCCGTATACGATTCTGGGGGCACAGGACGCGCAACATCTTGGCCCTCTCCGCGAGCTGTATAAGTGCGTTTCGGGACCGCTTTTCGAGACCAGCATTGCGGTGGCGGAAATGGTGAAATACGTTTCCAACGCGTTTCATGCGGTGAAAGTGAGTTTCGCCAACGAAGTGGGCACGCTGTGCAAGAACCTGGGCGTCGATACGGTTGCGGTGACCAGGATTTATACGTCCGACACAAAGCTGAATATCTCTCCGGCATACTTGTCCCCCGGATTTGCGTTTGGAGGATCTTGCCTGCCGAAGGATTTGCGCGCGCTGGCCTATCGGGCGAAGGAATTGGATCTTGAGCTTCCGTTGCTGGAGGCGGTTTTGCCCAGCAATGCAGTACACATCGATCGGGCGGTGGACGCAGTGTTGCGGACGAACAAGAGAAAGATTGCTTTCCTGGGACTGAGCTTCAAGGCGGGTACCGATGATCTCAGGGAGAGCCCCCAGGTGCAGGTCATCAAGCGCTTGCTCGGGGAAGGGTGCCAGGTTCGGGTGTGGGACCAGGATGTCTCGCTGGGACGGCTTGCTGGATCGAACCGGCAGTATATTGAGGAAGTTATTCCGCATATCGGGTCGCTGCTCGCGTCGTCGTTCGAGGAAGTCGTGCGCGGTGGGGAAGTCGTGGTGATTGCGACCAGGATCGAGAAGGCACAACTGACGAGCTTAGTGACGCCCGAGCAGATTGTGATCGACCTGATTAATCTGGACCCGGCCAACCGTCCCAACGTTGCCGCGCCGTATCAGGGGATGTGCTGGTAGGTATGAATCCTGCGGGAATCTCCAACGCATGAAAGCGAAGCTCATCGATCCGGGTGCCGTGGACTGGGCGAAGCTGGATCGCTTTCCCGACCGCACCGTTTTTCAGACGAGGGAGTGGCTGCAGTTCGTGCATGAGACGCAACGGGCCAAGGTGATTTTGTGTGAACTAGTGGACGGCGGCGATGTCGCTGGGTATTTCAGCGGGCTGGTATTCTCGCGCTTCGGCATCCGAATGCTGGGCAGTTCGTTTCCGGGTTGGACCACTCCGTACATGGGATTCAATCTCGTCCCGGGAGCCTCGCGTAAGGACGCGCTGGCTGCCATCGAGAAGGCGGCATGGAGCGATCTGAAGTGCCTGCACATGGAGGTGTCCGATCCGTACTTCAGCTTCGATGACGGGAAAGATCTGGGGTTCACCGGCGAAGCCTTTGCCTCCTACCGGACCGATCTCACGCAGCCCGAAGACAAGTTGTTCGGCAACATGGACAGCGCGTGCAGGCGCTGCATTCGGAAGGCCGAGAAGAGCGGTGTCACGATCGAAGAGGCGCACGACGCGGGGTTTGCTGACGAGTACTACGAGCAACTTCAGGATGTGTTTGCCAAGCAGGGCCTGGTTCCCACTTATCCCGTGGAGCGGGTTCGTGCGCTGGTGAAGAATCTCGAACCTACCGGACGCGTACTGCTGCTGCGGGCTCGGGATCTGGAAGGGAAGTGCATTGCCACGGGGATTTTTCCCGGGTTCAACAAGATTGCCGAATTCTGGGGGAATGCCAGTCTGCGTTCCAGCCAGAACCTGCGTCCGAATGAGGCCATTCACTGGTATGCCATGCGTTATTGGAAGGCGCGCGGTGTGGAAGTTTACGACTGGGGCGGCGAGGGAAAGTACAAAGAAAAGTACGGATGCGTCGCGCATCGCGTGCCCTGGTTTACAAAGTCGCGCTTTGCCGTGATCTCGAGCCTGCGCGGCGAGGCCCGCAAGATGTTTGAACGGAAACAGAGGTTTCAGGGATGGCTGCAGGGCCGGCGCAAAGGGCCGCCGGAAGCCGAAGAGCAAGATATTGGCCAGGCATAGTCTGGCCGGGTTTCGAATCATCTGTAAGCGCAGGGAGAGTTGCCGTGGTTGCCCTTGCTAGAATCAGAACCTGGATGCTGGGATGCTAAGAAGGGGAATCAAACATCTCTCTCGCGTGAGCGACGTGCTGTTTCGCAAATTGCGAATCGAGCGCGACATCACGATTTTTCCCGACGACGTTTTTCTCACTTCCTATCCCCGCTCCGGCAACACCTGGACGAGGTTCCTCGTTGGAAGCCTCGTGTATCAGAACGAGCCGGTGACGTTCCTGAATTTGGAGCGGCTGGTTCCCGATATGTACAAACATTCGGACCGAACACTGCGCGGCCTGCCTCGGCCGCGCATCCTGAAGAGCCACGAGTGCTTTGATCCGCGGTATAAGCGGATCATATATGTCGTGCGCGACCCGAGAGATGTTGCGGTGTCCAATTACTACTGGGAAATGAAGCAGCGGTCGATGGGCGAGAGCTACCCAATTGAAACCTTTGTGCAGCGTTGGATGGAACCCGTGTTTTGGGCCCGCCTGGGTTGTTGGGGGGACCATGTTACAAGTTGGCTGAGCACGCGGCAGGGCAGGGAGGAATTTCTGCTGCTGCGTTACGAAGACATGCTGGCAAATCCGGAAGTAGAAATGGGGAAAGTTGCGCGTCTTCTGGGAATTGAGGCGGGTCCGGAGCGATTGGCTCGCGCGGTGGAACTGAGTTCGGCCGATCGGATGCGCCGCCTGGAGAAGGACCAGGGTGACAAGTGGGTGCAAACCAAGGATACCCGCCAGGATAAGCAGTTCGTGCGTAAGGCTGCTTCCGGAGACTGGAGAACTATATTGCCTTTGGAGTCGGTGCAGAGGATTGAAGGTGCCTGGGGGCACACTATGAAGACCCTTGGATACGAACTCTCTGCAGTGGCTGCCCACGCGCCAGCGGCGTCGGAGCGTCGCTAGAGGGCGTCCAGACTGTTTGATCAGAAAGCGTGCGGACCGAAAATCCCCACTTCTCGCAAAGGACGCAAGAAATGCGCACCCGGCTTGCTCTGGCTCAGAAGTTGCGCGGAAGGCCGTCTCCGTTCGCGCGGTTCAGGTGAAAGTCGGAAAGCTTACCCTGCAAGAGTGCGGAGAGTTTCTTCGACGTAGCGAACACGAAGTTTGATTCTGATCGGAAGAAGCCACATCCTTCGAGCGCGCGGCACCACTGCTGGTGGCTCTGATTGGAGACGATCAAGTCCATCCCTTTGTGTTCCAGAGTCTGCGTTGCGGCGAGCATTACTTGCGCAGCGTTGTCCGGACGCGCCCAGCAGTCCACGATCGAGCCTACGTGCAGGGATCCGTATTTTGGATCTCGCCTGCGCTCACCCACCACGGCCCAACCGATAGGCTTCCCCTGCTGGCTCACACACAGTTTCGTCAAGTGCTGATCGCCGGGTGGATAGAGCCGGCATATCGTCGCTCGATCGCGAACCGAAGTGAGACAGTAGGCATCTTTGGTCTCAAGCCAAAGCGTATCGGTCCAGGCCGGGAAGTCGTCCACCTCTGTCATCTCGAATGGGCTGATCCGGTTGAGGAATTGTCTCGCGCTCTGTGCGGCAGTGACTGAGAGCCAGCCTGCACCACTGAACGCGCCCAGGTCCATGAGCCAACGTCTCCAGCGCGCCTGCCGGAGAGCATTCATCTGCCGGAAGAATCGGTAGGGATGGACAACCCGGAAATAAAACGGTACGAGCTGAAGACTCCATCCCATTACCTTGAGCATTTTGGCCAAGGGCCGATCAAGGCCGCCCATGCCAAGTGCATACAACATAGGTTCGCGCGAGAGGGCGTCGCGCAGCAGCAGGCTCCCAACCGCAGAGTAGGTGCGATTGATGATGCCTTCGGAGAGCGGGTGATGGTAGCAGGCGACAGTGTACTCGCCATGTCCGGTGAGGAGGAATCGTTCGCACTTCAGGGCGTAGGCACCGCGCACGGCACCGTCTTCCAATGCGACAAAATACTGGTTGTAGAGCGGGCTGCCGTCGATCTTTGGGAGCCACGAGGGGCTGGAACGTGCGTAGAAAACCAGGTTGGGGTCGGCCGTCGTCGCCTGCAGCCGTTGGTTGAATGCTCTGACGGCCTCCTGATGTTCCTCCCGGTAGGGCTGAATGACGATGGGCATGCGAGTGAGCGGAGTCGCAATCCGCGTTGTCGATAGAGTTTACCTGCCCGCAGCCGCAAGCTTCTCCTCGATCAGCTTGACCGCATCCCCGACCTTCCGAATCCTCTCCGTTTCCTCAGGGGAGAGCTGGAGCTGGAAGGTCTCTTCCAGCGCCAGAACGAAACTGAGATGCTGGATGGAATCCCAGCGGTCTACGTTCTCGGAAGAAGAACTGGCGGAAATGCCTTCCGGGGCGACTCCAAACACATCCGACGCAACACTTCTCACGCGCTCGAAAACGGTTGTGGTCAAGGTTTGTCTCCGGGAAGAATGCGAAGCTTGACCCACTCGGGACAGGCAATGCGGGCCTTTTGCAGATCGAGAACCCAGAGAGATCCATCACCGTTGCTGGACTCCTGGGTGAATCCGTGGTGGGCGAAGAAGTTCTTCGCGGGCGCGTTCTTCCTGGTGGGCAGAAACCACCCCCGCAGCGCCGTCAAGCCTGCCGCCCGTGCATGTTCCACCAGGTGCGATAAGAACGCCGACTCCACGGTGCGGCCGATCACGCGACAGCTCAGCAGGAATGTGTCGATTTCGCACGAAGTGCCGTCCGCGTGAGTGATGGCCACTCCGACCAGTCCGTGATCTCCGTAACGGTCGCGCAGGCGCAGCGAAACCACCTGCCAGCCGGGGCGGTCCGCGATCTCGGTGATCTGAGGTTCGCGGTAGCGGCGTGTTGTGAGGTTGAACTGGTTGGTCTTCTGCGTTAGCTGAGAGACGCGGGCCAGAGTCGCGGGCGTAACCGGGGCCACTTCCGCTTCCTGTTCGAGGGAACGAAAGAAATCCTCTTTGGAGGTGAAGCTTTGTTCGGCGCGAGAGCGTTCCTGCTCGGTGGAGTAGAAAGTCGTTCGCAGCCGGTCTTCTTCCGATAGAGTGAGCCGCTCGAAGACCGGCGAATCGCGCACGGTATCTGCGTAGGTGGCAGGATCTCCCGAGAGTTCGATCACGGTCACTTCCGGAAGCGCCGAACGAATTTGTGCGCGCTCGATGGGGTTGTCGTCGAGAAAGGCCAGCGCATCGGTGCCGACATTGAGTTCGGCTGCGATCTCGCGAAGGCTCTGCTGTTTATCGCCCCAGTTGATGCGCATGGCAGCAAAGTGTTCCGGCCTCAAAAGCATGCCCGGATGATTTTCGAGCGCTTCCATGGCGTCTTCAAGGTTGTTCTTGCTACAGACCGCGAGGAGGATTCCTTTGCGGTGAAGGTCAAGCAAGGCCCGTTGCAGCGCCTGATAGGCGGCACCGGGATACTCCTGACCGAGGCGGACTCCTTGCATACCGTCTTCGCCGATCACGCCTCCCCAGAGAGTGTTGTCGAGATCGACGACGAGGGCCTTCGCGGTTCGACCCGTGAGCGGAACCAGGAATCGGAGCCACTCCTGGGCCAGATGAATCAGGTGGGCGGCGGCGATGGGCATGCGTGCGGTGAGCCACTTCGTTTCGTCGTGCCAGTGCGAGAATCCGTGCCGGGCGATTAAGGCGCCATAGTCGAGCAGGTACACGCCGTGGTGTGCGCGGCAGACGGCGCGCAATCCATGGTTGATTTGTCGGATAGCATCCGACTGTGACGGATCCGACTGCGCGTCGAGCACGCCCAGGCTCGGAGTCGGGGGGTACTCCAGGGTGTGCACGATCAGATTGGCTGGCGAATGCTGGCGAAAGACTTTGACCCACGATTGAAACGAGTCGATGACGCGCGCGATGGAGGCGGTAACTGCATCCGGTTTCAGGTCCGCATAACCGTCCCAGAGTTCGGGCGCGACATCGCGGGTCTGCACGGCGAGAATGGCGGTGTCGGGCGCGAAGGAGTAGAGCGAACTGGTTGCGTCCAGAATCTCTTGCGGATATGCGTTGAAGTCGCCGAGATGCACAGTGAGGTCGATTCCGGCGACGAAGGCGGCGGCACGGAGCAAAGGAACAACCGGTTCGAGCGTGAACGAGCGGAGTAAAGCGAGACGATGAGCGGTGAAATGCTTTGTCCCGCGCAGCTTCTCATATCTGGACGTCAGGAACGATGCAACTGCCGATCCAGGTTCCCGCTGCCAGAGTTCGGCGAGGCAGCGCGACGCTCCAGTGGCGTCTCCACTGGTGATGAGTCGGTCAATTTCTTCTCTCGGTTGCAAATTTGTGCCTCTAGCAGGATTCTGAAACACTCCGCAGCGGTACACCGAGAGTAGATTCGTATCAGGGCATGCCTTCAGGCATGCCACGCGAGCATGCAGCACGGAGTCGGCTTTAGCCGCTGCGGCCGCGGCGAGGCAGCCCCCAGCGGCTAAAGCCCTTAACGCCGTATGACTCTTTGCGGCATCACTGAAGCGAAGCCCTGATACGAATCGTTCTTCTCAAACTGCACCACTACCAAGAACTCTCTTCTCTCACCGATCATCGCTTCGGCGACTAAGGCCGCGCCCTCTCAAAAGCTGTGGCGGGATCAATTCCTTCAGTGCAGTTCCACGACAAAAACGTCCGATCGATACGAATTGCCGTTCGGTTGTTTTCCAAGCTCATCCTGCCAATCGGAAGTGAACATGAAAAAGCGTCCATCTTGAGAAACGTTTCCGCGCGGGCTGGACCAAAACCCGTTGCGCGCGGTGCTGTATGTGTGCGCGAAACGCCACACCTTCGACGCCTTCCCGTCGGTTTCGGCACAATCAATTTCATTTTCCCACGGACCGGTTACCAGCAGGGGAGTTCCCGGGGTATTGGGATTGGTGGGCCGGTAGGTCGAAAAGCACACCGGAGCCGAGTCGTTCGGATCCACATTGCTCCAGGAATAATGGGAGTCGTACCAGAAGTCCTTCGCGGGTTCAAGTCCTGTGATGATCGAAGCGGTGTTCTCCAGATGGTTCAACGGCCGCATCCAAAGCTCAAGGGGATGGCTCATGCCGGACGCGCCAAGGATGTGAGAATAGCCGAGTACGTGGTGCCCTTTGCAGCCTTGGGGACAGCCGCCGACGTTCATGGTGTCGATCTCCCAGACGACCCATCCCTTTCCGACGCCTTCACCGCCACCTCTCGTCGCGTAGACATATTTTCCGGACTTGGCCATGCGAGCGTTGTGGATCAGGAAACGATCGGGAGCGGAAATGGTTCCCTTGGGGCCCCATTGTCCGCCGATTTCGCCGGTCTGTGTGTTGTACCAACGGCACCCCAGGGACCGGTCGTAGACGTAGACCATGTAGTTCCTGTCCTGCACGGGCCCGAGCGTGGTCATGAACCGGTTGTCGTCGGCGCTAACCGTTGGAGAACCTCCTGAGTCAGATGCTTGGAGTTTTACGCACTTGGACGGGTTGTTTACGTCGGTGACCTTTCCGGTTGACACGTCGTATTGCTGAAAGACTGTGTCCCGGCGAACCACTCCGTAGAGAATGTTCGGCTGTCCGTAACTGAACTGCGGCTCGCCAGTCCAGGGAAGATTCGGCGCGCTGGCCAGGCGGCTTTTCATCGTCACCGGATCGAAGTCGTAGAGCAGGAAGGAGCCACCGGCAGTGTCAACGTAGAACATAGTGGAGTTCTTGTTCCACGGGTTCTGCTCTGCGGAAGACGGCGAAGACAGGGATCGTCCGGCTCCCTTGGGATCGGATCGGGCATCGGTAATGCGCGCGATACGCGATCCGAAGCTCGGGTCGGTGATGACGGCGCCCGCGGGACCGATTGCGGGCGGCGTTTCCGGGTAAGGGACGATCTTTCGGTCGGTGCGGGCGGAGTACTCGGCGGGGCTTGATGCGTCATCACGGCGTGGGCCGGGCTGGCTCTGCGCCGCGAGCGCGATTACGCTCCAGCACAATACCGTGAGTAGCCGCAGAGAGTGTTTCATCACGTTTACTTGAGAACGGAAGCGGATCCTCGAGCGGAGCGTAGGGTCATTCTAATTACTTCTCGGAAGGATGCCAACACGGGCGGATTGCCGGTATGTTTCGATTTGGTCCTGGCTGAACAGGCGCCGTCGAGCTTCGCTCGAAGGACAGCCGAGGGCGGCTGTCTCCACATTCTTGTTCCAGACTTCTCAACTTGTTTCGGGCGGCTCTGAGAGTTCGAGTGCGGAGAGATTGGAAAAGCGTCCTACGGGAGTGTTGAGCTTGAGCCAGAGTTTTGCGTCGAGGAATCGCGGGTACGCGGTGGCGAGACATTTCAAGCGTAAGCTCACGCGGCGCTGAGAGGCTGAGGTCGTCAACGGGTAGCCGCAGTCTTGCAGGCACGGGCCGACCATAGCTTCCAGGTCGGAAACATCCTGGCTCGATAATCTCTCCTTCCAGCGGTTGACGGCGTGCTCGCCCGCTGCGGGGTCCTCGTCGAGGAACGAAGAGTTGGACTCGCTCAGCCTTCCCAGACGGGCGCTCTGAATCCGGTCGTAGTCCAGGTCGTGCTGTAGAAATCCACCAAGTTTCGTCAACGTGGAACGGGGTTGTGCCACTAGGTCCTCATAATGGACCTCAAAGTAATCGGAGGGAATCTGGGCACCATAACGCTTACCGGTGCGCACCATCCACTCCCAATACAACGCGGTCTCAAGCAAGCCGCGAGATTGCCGGTTCCAGGGGAACGGGCGGAATCCGCCCATTTTCATGAGCGACAGCGCGACGTCTCGTCCGTCGCGGATGATGTGCACGAACAGTGCGTCCGGAATGTCAGCCTTGATTCGGGGGACATGGACAACACTGTCCGGATCGTAAACGGCCCAGCGGCGGGCGCCCTGGCGCTCGGTGATCTCGCCCATGACGATGCGCAGGAAGTCACCGCCGCTTTGGCAGGTCTCCATCAGCTTGGAAGAAAGATCGGAAGCCAGCAGACCGGTACGCGTGAAGCCCTTGCTGCGGAGAAAAGTATCGACAATCTTCTTGCGGTTCGCAGGATTGCTGGGATGGCCGAAGTGGGGGATGAGGATTTTGTAGATGGGAAGGTATCCGCGATAAACGGCAAAGCCGCCAGCGGACAGGAGCGTGTCGTAGAGAAGGTTGGTGCCGGAACGGTGACAGCCCATGACGAACACAGGCCGGCGGCTGCGCCCGGCGCCCGAATTGTGGTCGGTCATTGCTGCGGACTTGCTCCCGTCAATCTCGGTCATGCTGTGCACTCATGCTCGTGCAGATTGTACATGCCGGAGATTGCAGCTCTTCAGTCCTTACTCCCAAGCAGAGCGTTCCGCAAGCGATCGTAAAGCGAGCTGCCCAAGAGCCGCTTCGCGGCGTCGCGGATAGCGCTTCGCGCGCGCAGTCGCGGCAATTCCTTGCCGGTACAGATATTTGCGAACGTAGAGATCGGCAGACCGCGGAGGATGGCTACACGTCCCAGAGCAAGACCGTCTGTGCGGCCAGAATTCGCGTGGATACGGCTGGTTGCGACCGTGCGGTAGCCGGCTGCGTGCGCTGCCCTGGCGATGCGATCGTTGTAACGGCCTCCGGGACACGAAAGATGATCGACAGGTTTACCTATGATCTCCTCGAGTCGGACTTTCGAATCGACGATTTCATGGCGCAGGCTCAGGTCATCCAGGTCAGTGAGGTAGGCATGAGTCATGGAGTGACAACCGACTTCGAAGCCCTGACGGCTGAGTTCGCTCAGCTGTGCGCCGGAGAGGTGGCCGGGTTGTCCCAGCCATCCAGAAGTGATGTAGAACGTCGCGTTGAAGCCAGCTTGCTGAAGGATGGGCGCTGCCGCGAGCAGATCGGTTTCGCTGGCGTCGTCAAAGGTGATGGCGACGCATGGGGCTCCTGAGAATTTGAGAGCCTGGCCAACGCTGGAACCATTGTAGCCATGTTCCTCCAGGTACTGCATTTGCTGCCGAAACTCAACTTCAGAAACGGCGTAGCGCGCGTAGCCGGGCTCCGGCAGGCAGAGAGGCTTCCCGGGAATCTCCAGTTCGTGATACATCAAGAAAACGATGGATGGCTCAGGAGTCATCTCGTCCCCGGCACTGGCAGCAGACTGAAGACGACCCCAATTCCGTGTGGTTCCAGTTCAATCTCTTGTTCACATTTGCGGAGCTTCAGATCGTAGAGCGCGATGTGCGAAGGCTTGTGCCGCGAGGTTCCGTTGCGGATCCACGCTACATTTTCGATGAACTTGGTGGGACGAACCCGGGTGAATCCGACCCACAACCATCGTTCGTCGAGCGGGAGCAATCCGCGACACCAGCCCAAAATCTGGCTTGTTTGTCCGCTCCCGGCTTTCGGATCAATCGTGTTCAGGTCGATCGTTTCTTCCACTTGCAGTGTTTTCCTGTTGGCGATCACTATGTGACCATCCACCGTAGTGAAGTAGATTCTGTCTCCCACGACATAGCCGTCGTGAGGACTCTGCACCGCGATATCAATGCGTGGACCGGTCTTGGTAAGGCAGATGGCATCACGCTGCTGGAAGCGTGTGACGAAGATTTCGCCGTCGAGCTCAAAGACGTGATTCGGGTGCGATCTATGCGGCTTGGTCGTAGGGACCAGGCGATAGTCTGTTTGACGCGAGAATCTGGCCCAGGGGTCCTCTCCGATTACGCTCCATTCCCGAACGAGGTCCCCGGCGGTGGTCACCTCGACCACCATGTCGAGGCCAGTCACCACCACGAGAATCGTTCCGCGCTCTGACGGGTACGCGTGATGCAGATCGTTGAAGCAGGGCAGGGAGATGTAGTGCACGAGCCGGAAATCCGGGAGCTCGTAGACCAGCACTTCAGTCGAGGTACAGGCGTAGAGCTTGTTGTCTTTCAGAGCGGCGGACTTGAACTGAACTGCCGGGGAATCCTTGGGGCAGACTTCAGGCGGAGAGACGTATTCGATTTTGGCCGTGGATTGATTGCTAGCGGGGTCGAGCTCGACCAGCAACGCCTGTTCGCATGCCTGCCATTCCTCCAGCTTGCGAAACAGGGTGCTTCTCAACCGGCCTCCGACCACATAGAAGGTGTTCATCGGCGGCATGCTTTGACAACCTTATCAGGAATGTCGGGAGGACTTCAGAATCGCGGGCTCGATGTGGTCTTGGACGGCCGCCAGAAGGTCGTCCCGCAGATGTGGACCACACGCCAGCAAACCGGAGATCAGAGGATCTCTGTTGTTGCAGGTTAACGACGCGTGATCCAACGTGGCGACATAACCTCCGGCGCTCAGGACCAGAGCTGCACCGGCAGCCACGTCCCATTCGTTCTTTGGGGTCAGAGTGAATGTGACATCGGCAAGGCCGGCAGCAACGAGCGCGAGCTTATACGCGACCGAACCCATCGCCTGAACTTTGAAGGAGCCATTCTCGAACTGCTTCCACTCGCCGCGTTTGACCTCGCTGCGGCTCGCCAGTACTAACGCTCCGGCCAGACTGGCTCGCTGGCTGGCCACTGCGGGCTTGCCGTTGTAGAGCACGCCGCTATCGACCGATCCTAAAAAAGTCTCTTGTGTGGCAGGGTTGTAGATTCCACCAGCTACGGGCTTGCCATTCTCGATGAATCCAATGGAAACGCAGAACTCGGGCAATCCCTGAACGAACTCACGCGTGCCATCGAGAGGGTCCACGATCCAAACCCGCTGCTTGTCGAGTCGGGAAGGACTGTCCACGGTTTCTTCCGAAAGCCATCCTTCACCATCGCGCAGCAGGTTCTGGCGGAGTACGGCGTCAACCGCGTGATCGGCCTCGGTTACGGGATCGTGTCCGGCCTTGTATTCGGTTGCAACGGCACCCGGTGTGAAGCGGGAGAAGACCTCGCGGGCTGCGTCCAATGCGGCCTGGATGCGCTGCAGAATGTCGGCGTAAGAAGAGCTCATATTCTCCTGAATCATATTCCGCGGAATTGTGTTGTCGAAATCAAGCCCAAAGCATGCGGGCTCCGGTGAGCAGCAGCAAGGCGCAGAGAATGCGACGCAGCCAGAGCATGGGTACGCGGGTGCTCAAATGCGAACCGAGCAGTCCGCCGGGGATGGAACCAATCAGCAGCGACCCGACCAGCGCAGGATCAACGTTTCCCGCCCGGAAATGAAGAAGCCCCGTGACTCCGGTGAGGATCACTGCGTGCACAATATCGGTCCCAACGTTTATTTTGGGTGGAAAGCTGTAGAACAGCAGCAGCAACATCATAATGATGCTGCCCGAACCGACCGAGGTCATTCCCACGAGGAAGCCGGCGACCAGGCCGATGACGGCCATGCCGGCGAAGCTCTTCATCGTCGGAGTGCGGTTGGCGACCTTCTCTTCGATGCGCTTCTGAAACAGCAACAGTGTTGGGATCACGATGAGCAGCACGCCGACGGCGGTCTTGATGAAGTTGTTGACCCCGTCCCCATACAGGTGACGGATGTACATGAGCAGCTTGACTCCGCCGATGGAGCCGGGAATACTGCCCATCGCAAGTGCGACGACCACCTTGCGGCGGACCGTGCCCTTCTTGAGGTGCAGCAGACCTGCTGGGATCTTGGTAAAGAAGTTGAAGAGTGCGTCGGAACCGACAGCCACAATCGGCGGCACCCGCAGGCCGAAGATCAGCACGGGAAGCAGTAAAACACCGCCCCCCACGCCGCTCATGCCGATGAGAATGCCCACGACAAAGCCAACCAGAATTTTGGTTGCTATCAGTGGCATAGCCGGTTCGTTTTCGTCCTACGCTCCCGCGCCGTTCACGCCGATGAAACCTTCGCGCTCCAGGTGCAGAATGATTTCCTGGGCTGCTTCTTCCGGTGACAACTCAGCGGTGTTGACCGTGACTTCGGCATCGGTCGGGGCCTCGTAGGGATCGGAGATCCCGGTGAACTCCTTGAGGATGCCAGCGCGGGCTTTGGCGTACAGGCCTTTGCGGTCGCGCTGCTCGCAGACTTCTACCGAAGTTGCGATGTGCACCAGGATGAAGCCTCCGTAGGGCTCGACCATCTGGCGCACGTGTTTGCGGGTTGCGTCATACGGCGCGATGGGCGCACAAATCGCAATGCCGCCGTTCTTCGCGATTTCCGAAGCGACGTAGCCAATGCGGCGGATGTTGATATCGCGGTGCTCTTTCGAGAATCCCAGCTCCGACGAAAGATGCTTACGCACGAGATCGCCGTCGAGCAAGGTCACAGCGCGCCCGCCGACTTCCAGGAACTTCGTCATCAGAACGTTGGCGATGGTGGACTTGCCCGAACCAGAGAGTCCGGTGAAGAAGATGGTTACACCTTGCTTGGCACGTGGCGGAAAACTGCGCCGCAGTTCCTGGACAACTTCCGGATAGGTGAACCAGGCGGGAATTTCGCGGCCTTCGTTGAGCCGCTCCCGCAACTCCGTGCCGGAGATGTTCAGGACCTTGTCTTCCTTTTTCACTTCGTCGTCGGGAACGTAGCGGTCCTCGGCCTCAAGGTAGACCATCATGTTGAAGGGAACCATGGTGACGCCGATGTCGGCTTCGTGCTTCTTGAAGGTTTCCTGGGCCTCATAGGGGCCGTAGAAAGGCTTCCCGTCGGAGTCCTTGCCCGGACCAGCATGATCGCGGCCTACGATGAAGTGCGTGCAGCCGTGGTTCTTGCGGATGAGAGCGTGCCAGATTGCCTCGCGCGGTCCACCCATACGCATGGCAAGAGGGAGCAGAGAGAGCTTCTGGGTTCCTTGTGGATATTTCGAACTCAGCAACTGGTAGCAACGAACGCGCGTGTAGTAGTCCACGTCACCGGGCTTGGTCATGCCGACCACGGGATGAAGCAATAGGTTGGCTTCGACCTGCTTGGCCGCGCGGAAAGTCAGCTCCACGTGGGCGCGGTGCATGGGGTTGCGGGTCTGGAAGGCAACGACGCGACGCCATCCCAGGCGGACGAACTCGGCTCGCAGTTCAGCCGGGGTGAAGCGCAGAGTACGGAAATCGTAATGCGACGGGCCTTGCAGACCTTCGACACGCCCGCCGACGTACCACGGGTTCGCCTTATTGATGGCGTAGTCGGCGCCAGGATGGAGCTTGCTGGTGCTGTTAAACACGGCCTTGGCTTCGGTGGCGCGGTCGGCTTGCCAAACCTCTTCGACATGTAACACGGCCAGCATCACGCCCTCGCCGTCGCGCAATGCGACTTTGCTGCTGCCGGGCGTGAGCTTCTTGGCAAATTCTTCGGTCACATCGAGCGTAATCGGTATGGGCCAAAGAACTCCGCTGGCCAGACGCATGTTGTGACAGACGCCCTCGTAGTCGGCCTTGTTCATAAAGCCGCGCAGCGGAGAGAAGCCACCGCTCATGAGGAGCTCGAGATCGCAAATTTGACGGGCAGTAAGGTCCCAGGATGGCCACTCGCGGGAGTGGGCTTTCAATTCTGCGGCTTTTTCCGGTGCTGCAAGCAGATTTACAAGTTCGCCGCCGTGCGGAGCAATCAAATGACTAGTGGAAGCAGACAAGCGCGTGAACCTCCCAGGTTCGTTAGTTTTGAATGAACTGCATGTAATTCAGCATCTCGCAGAAGGCATCGAATGATGATTTCCGGACAATGCTATTGGGGGGACATGGTGACCAGACCGGCAGTTCTTCTGCGGCGTCCAATGACCCTGATTAACCCTACTTTACACCAAAAGAGATGGAACGAACCCCTTACCACCGCAAGCGTCATGCCGGAAAGGCGTAAAGCTATTGTACTGTAAACTGATAAGGATAAAGGCGAAACTTTGAATTCTCCCGGCGAACACAGTTTCGCCATCGGTTCATGTGCAAGTCATTGCGCAGACTGAGGAACCATTTCTTCCGCGGACGCGCAGTATGCAATTTATTGCGCGCCCGAATTCGCGATGCAACGCTTCTCCTAGCGTTCCCCGGCCTGCGCGAAGTAGCGGATCACCCTTCTCTTTAGTTGCACCCCGGCCGGTTCGTGGGTGGCGAGAAACCACACAACCCCGATGCCGTAAACCGCCCAGCCCACAAACAGATTCAGTACAAGTTGGGGGTAACGGTGGGCATAGAAGGACCTCTGTACGAAGGCAAGCGCAAGAACCATCGGGATACAAAACAGCGCGGGATAGAAGTAGGCTTCGGGGATGAATTTCCAGAGGGGAACATCGAGGCGGCGGCACATGTGACGAGGTAGGAAGAATATCGCGGTGCACGCCAGGGGAATCGCGGTGCCGATCGCGTCACCCACGATTCCCCACGGGCGCACCAAGGCAACGCTGAGGATGACATTGGCCACGCCTTCGATCAGTACGATGATCGCCAGGGACCGGTGCTGGCTCATGCCGAACAGGATCCGGTTGGAGGTGGTTTGCGCATTGTAGAGCGTGGACGGTATCAGGAGAATGAGCACAATGATGTAACTGGAGACATATCGTGGTCCCATCCAAGCCTCGATCACCGACTTGCCCATGACGATCAGGGTGACACAAATGGGAAACATCACAAACGCGCAGGCACGATTCCCCGCAATAAACATCTTGCGCAGCCCTTGGTAATCGCCGGTGGCATGAAACTGGCTGGCCATCGGCGTGAAGATCTGCGCCAGACTACTGACCACTTCGCCTGCATAATCGACCAGGCGCGCCCCGATGGAAAAATGCGTGATGGCAGCGGCGGAGAGAAAGCTTCCGATGATGACTGCATCCGTCTTGAACCGCAGCCGCGCGGCCACGATGATCATGAAGGTGACCGATCCGTAGTTGGCGACCTGGCGGAGCGATGCCCGGTCGACGTACTTCCATCCATACGGAATCGCGAGGATGTGCTGCGCCATTCCTGCGCGAACCGCCGAGGTAATCAAGGGCAGAGATACGGTGATCAGGGCGATGGTAAGCAGGCCATAGCCGTTATGTAGAGCAAGCACAATCAGTGTGGCGCGCACGGCCAACGAAGCCATGTTGGTCCAGTTCAGAAGATAGAACCGCTGCAATCCTTCCAGGATGCCCCCTGAGATTCCCAGAGGAAAGCCCAGGGCCAGGGACGATCCCACGATGAGAAACAGCATGCGGGCATCGCGGAGAAATGCGGGCGGGATGTGGAAGAGGCGATCGACGTAGAGCGTCCCTAGCACGGTCGGCACCAGCAGGATCGCACCGAGGCAACTGTAGCTGAAGAAGCTGGTGTTGATGAGCCGCGCCAGTTGATCCTTGTCGCCAGTGGCCTGGAACTTGGAGACGTAGCGAATGAGGGAGGATCGAATGCCGAAGTCGAAGATTCCGTAGTAGCCCGTCAGGGAAAAGATCAGCACCCACAAGCCGAAGGCGTCGTCCCCCAAGTGATGGAGGATAAAGGGCGAGAGAAAGAAGCCGACGGCAATGTTCATCGCCAGGCCGGCCCAACTCGACGTCACGTTCTTGAGGGCGCGAATGGTCTGGCTCATTTCAATGGGGTCCGATATTGGATCCGATCACGATGGCGTCAGGTTGGCACAAACTCGCGGACAGTGTCCAGACTATCAGTAGGGTCCGGCAAGTCGCGGGTCGTCGTTCCCGTAGACTGCTGTTTCAGGGGACGGTTCGTATCAGGGCATGCCTTCAAGGCATGCCGCACCGCCAACCCGGGCGCGTGATAAGATCGCAGCGCTCTGGCCGCATCCCCACCCTGTAGGCCGCTCGCCAAGATCGGTCTTGAAAGCCTACCCCATGTCCTCGCCCTGGCGATTGCTCCGCATCGTGAGGTGGCTACTCGCCACGTTGGTTGTGGCCACGATGGTCTTGCTCATCTGGGGTGCTGACTTGCTGATTGCCACGGACCCGATGCCCAGCCACGTAGATTCCGCGGTCGTGCTCCAAGGCTCGATTGTCGCTGAGAAGGCTCGCATGGCCGGCGCCATGAGTTTTCTGCAACGGGGAATCGCGGACAGGGTTCTGCTCATTGTTCCGAAAGAATCGTACTGGGGCCAGGCGATCCCGCCGATCGCCCGCGCGTATATCGAACGGACTTACGGCGCCGATTTCGCGTCTCGCGTTGATTTTTGCGAAACCAGCGCTGAGGTGAATTCGACCAGGCAAGAGGCGCAGGCCGCGCTGGCCTGTGTTGAGGAGCATCACTGGCGGTCGATCATGGTCGTAACTTCCAACTACCACACGCGCCGTGCCCGGGTTTTGTGGCGAGGAACGATCAGGCAGCATGACCCAGGTGTGAACGTCTCGATCGAGGGCATCGCGGACCCGGAGTTTCAAACGCCTTGGTGGCGCCACCGGCAATCGGCCAAGATCTGGCTCGCGGAATCGTTGAAGCTGGCTTGGACGATGTTGGGAGGATGATAGGATTTTTCGTGAGCGCCCGCCGCGCGCTTCCGCCCAGCAGGAAAGATCCAGGAGATGGCTTCCGACCAGAACCTCACGATCGTCGCTCACGAAAGTCTGGAGAGTCTGGAACAGCTGCGGCCAGAGTGGGAGACGCTGCTGGGGGAATACCCACCTTCCACGATATTTTCCACCTATGAGTGGCTGGTGCCCTGGTGGCGCGCATTCGGCGGCGCGGACCGGCTGCTGGTCCTGGCGGTTCGCGATACATCTTCCGCCCTCGTGGGTTTGGCGCCATTGGCTGTGACGGTACGCCAGGCGTTCCCCTTCTCGTTGCGTGTCCTGCGGATGATGGGCGACGGCAGCCACGACTCCGACAACCTTGATCTGCCGGTGCGGCCTGGGTTCGAAGAGGCATTCAGCCGCAGCCTGCTCGACTGGATGCAACAGAACTCCGGGCTATGGGACGTTTGCGAGTTGAATACTCTTCCCGTCAACTCGTCTTCGGCAACGAGGCTGTCAGCTGATTTGGCGAAGCGAAAGTGGAGGCGCGTCACCTCCACGCGGCCTCAGACCGTTGTAGAACTCGCAGAGAGTTGGGAAGCTTACCTGAAGAAAATTTCCAGTAAGGAACGGGGCAAGATTGGGCTGAGAACACGGCGGCTGGAAAAGAAGTTCGAGGTGCGAATCCGTCGATGTTCGGAGGAAGCAGAGATCGAGGTTTTCCTGCAGGCGCTTTTCGAGTTACATGGCAAACACTGGCAGCAGCGAGGGTTGCCTGGGACTCTCCATTCGCCCGCCCGCCGCCAGTTTTATGGGGAACTGGCCCGGCTCTTGCTGGCGCGTCGCCGGCTGGAGTTCTGGATTCTGGAACTGAATGAGAAACCCGTCGCAGCGCAGTTTGGATTGCGCTACCAGACGACGGTGTTCTCACTGCAGGAAGGGTTCAATCCGGAATTTGCTCCGGACAGCGTCGGCTACGTGCTGCGCAGCCACGTGCTTCAGCAGATCATCGCCGAAGGAGTTCGCCGCTACGATTTTCTCGGCGGCACCGACGACGCGGCGGCGTCTCCCCAAGCCGTCTCGAGTTGTGCGACACAGTGCTCGGGCAGGGCCGACTTCCATCCGCCCGAAGTGGCGTTGCGAACGAACGGTTTGTCCTGCCGGGTCTTGCTGGTTTCCTTCCACTCGCCGGCTTGTTCCTTTTCAAGAGTGCGCATGCGGTCCGCTGAACTGAGGGCCACGGCGCGCGTGATGCGTTCCGAACTCGAGTCGAGCCCGAGGAACGAAGCGATCTTAGTGCCTTCCTGCGGAGTGTCGGCTAGCATGTCTTCGTAGCGCAGAAGCAGAAAATTCTGCTGGCCTCCGCGTGTGGCGGTCCAACTGAGTACGTGATCTCGCCACGATCCGGTCTTGGGTTCAAACTCAGACTCCATGAAACGCGGGACGAATGCCTCCAGGCCGCACTCTTCTGTGATGACCCGGCGCTTCAGTTGAAACTCGTAATAGGAAAGCAGAACGTCGCGAGGATCGCGCACGATGTAGATGATCTTCTTATAGCGGGGATCAAAACTTTCGTGACTCTTGATGATACGGGGCCGGGGAAATGCACGCAGGGCGCGGTCGGTGACGTCATAGATCTCAGGGATCCGCGATTCAATCTGCGCAAAGGTTACGGGATCATCGGGATTGATCAGGTTGCAGACCAGAAATCGGGTCCAGGTATTTCCCGAGCGGGGATACGAAACCAGGAAGGTGTCGTCCGGATAGACGGTCAGCCCGCGTGCAGCGGGTTGTCGTTTGGTTACGACTCTGGCGTAGGCTGCCAGGCTCTTCTTCAGGCTGGACATTCGCGGTTCTGACTCGCAGAGCTAGGGTACCCCAAGAACGTGGTTTCATGCGATGGGACCCTATTACTCCGGCAGCCACTCCTGATTGGGTTTCCGACGGCGATGCTATCATCGCGGTCATGTGCTGCACCTGCCCTGGGAATCTCTCCCGCGTTGGCATTGAGCCGCGGCCTTGGTCTTTCCACTCCGCCATGGTGCGAACCGGCATGCGAATCGGTGAGGGGCGCGTTTGAGCTTCAATAGACTGGCGCTCCGAGTGATGCAGAACTGCGGCGTGTTCTCGCTGACCCGCGCCTGGTCGGCCAGGATGGCGCGCATCCTCATGTATCACAACTTCTCGGGACCGGGCGGAACGGATCCGAACGCGTTGAACGTAAACGGAATCCGCATGCAGTTCGAGTATTTACGCCGTCATTTCAGGGTGGTGCCGTTGCTGCAGATTGCCGAGCAACTGGCTTCCGGCCAACCGTTGGATAAGAACCTGGTGGCTCTTACTATCGATGACGGGCGGCGTAACTGCTACGAGTTTCTGTTCCCACTGCTGAAGGAGTTTGAACTGCCGGCAACTTTCTTCGTGGTGAGTTCGTTCATACGTGGCGAAGGCTGGATATGGACGGACAAAGTCCTGTGGTTAAGTGAGCAACCGAAGCCTCCAGATGAGTTGGTTCCCGGAAGACTTGACGATGCTTTTCGATCGTTGAATCGATCGCGGCCAGACGAGCGCAATGCACGTCTCGAAGCCATGGCCGGGAGTGCTGGCGTATCCGTCCCGCAATCTCCCCCGCCAAAGTATGCGCCGTGTTCATGGAGCGAACTGCGGGAGATGGCAGACTCCGGCTTGATGGAGATTGGTTCGCACACCGCGACTCATCCGATTTTATCGAGCGTCACGGATGAGGAATCCTGGGAAGAGTTGCGCCGTTCACGGGCTGAGATTGAAGAAGGCATGGGGCGAAGTGTGAAATCGTTCTGCTTTCCAAATGGCATGCCTGGCGACTTCCGCCCGAGCCAGGTCCGGCAGGTGGAGGACGCTGGCTTCACTTGTTCCGTGACCGCGCAATTCGGCATGGTGAACTTCGGAAGCGATCGGTACCAGCTTCCTCGCATCGGGATGGCGCGCAAGTCGAGCTCGGTCGAGATCGGGAAGTTTCTGGACGGATTCGCCCATTACCAGCGGCGGGCCGGATCTCGCCTGGGCCTTCGACAGTAATCTCAGTTTAGTTCGACAACGAAGACATCGCCCCGGCAATCTACCCCGATGGTGCAGGTGTGATGTCCGGACTGCGACCCCAGAGTGCCCATCCAGTCGGAGGAGAAGACAAAGAACCTGCCGTCCTGAGATACGCTGCCGATTCCGTATGTGGTGCTGAAATTCTGTGACTTGGAAGTGATAAAGCTATGGGCAAACCGCCAGATTTTTCCGCTGCCGTCGGGGGCGACCCCGACAATCTCGTTGTAGAACGCCGCCGGAAAGGGGCGGATCGGGCTCCAGGTGGTCAGGAAGAACGGAAGGCTATCGCCGGGATCCGCATTATTCCATGATAGGTGCTCGTCCAGAGGCGTTTGCAGGCCGGCGGGAAGTATCCCCGTAAGCTCTTGCACCGTTCCGACGTCGGGAAGAGGACGCATCACCTGGTTCATGGTGCTGTTGTTGTTCACCCAGTGGCTATAGCCTTCGGTCCAGTGACCGCTGCAGTATTTGCCGTCCCCGCACGAGGTCACATTCGTAGTTCCGATCTGCCAGAAGTAGGGTCCCTTGGAGCAACTGGACGAGGTGCAATTCTGCGGGGCAACGATCAACCAGTTTCCGTCCTTGGAGAGCTTTACGTTGTGGATGGTCCAACGGTCGGGAATGTTGATCGTTCCTACGGAGCCCCAGTCGCCACGGACCTGCCCAGTCTGAGTATTGAGAACGCTGCAACCCATTCCCGCGTGGTATGCGGCAGCGTAGATGCCGGTACCTTGGATTCCGCTCGAATAGGCCATGCCAAAAACAGAATCCCCGTCACTCACGCCGCCCCTGCTCCTCCATGCGGCCGAGACGCCGGCAGGAAGACAATGAGGGCTGTCTTTGAAATCAAAGACCAATTGCGGTGTTGGAGGATTCTTCCGGTCGGTAAAGTCGTATTTGTAGATGGCAGAACCGCTGGCGGTGTAAAGCACGTTTGCGTCGACCCGACTCCAGCTTCCAGCGTCCGGCAGTTTAAGTCCGCGAGACGGTTGATTGGACGATGCATACATCCGCGCGGCCTGCATGGTCGCCGGATCAAAGGTGAACGGATACGCTGCACTGCCCAAGCTCTGGAGGAGAAATAGCGTCGAGTCGACGTTCCAGAGATTCTCATCTGCGCTACCGCTGGAAGCGGATACGAAGCCGCGAGAGGTTACGGGCAGGCCTGGGTCCGTGTTCCAATCGGTAATCCGCACAATGGGATTGCCAAAGTCAGGGTCCTTGACCACGCGATTGGCTCCCACGAGGTTGCCAACGTTGGGAACCAAAACCGGCACCTGGACTGTCTTGAAGTCGGACCTTGAACAGTCATAGCGAGGAGGACCGCAACTGCCGCTCGCGTCCGCAACGTGTAACGTGAGAATCTGTTGAGCCGTGTGTGTAGCGGAATCCGCCACGCTGACGGTCAAGCTGAAGGTTCCCCTCTGTGTGGTCGTTCCGTCAATTGATCCGGAACTGGACGCAAGCTCCAGGCCAGAGGGAAGGGAACCGGAGAGAATATTCCAGCGGTAAGGGGGCGCGCCTCCGCTTGCCGTCAACTGCGCGTTGTAGGGAGCACCGGGCCCAGCAGGCGAAATACTCGAACTCACGATCTTCAGAAGTTCAACGCTGGCGAGCGAGATGGTTGTACTGGCTCGGGCCGCAGGCTGCGCTGCGCTGGTCGCAGTGACGGTGATCGTTTTTGCGGCAGTGGCGACTGGAGCGGTAAACATCCCCGCGGCGCTGATGCTTCCCGCACTCGCCGACCAGGTAACAGCAGAATTGCTGGTGTTGGTCAGCGTGGCGGAAAACTGCTGCGTTTCCCCCGGCGCCATCGAGGGAGTCAAAGGCGAAATCTGTACGCCTACAGTCGAGGATGCGGTTGTGTGAGGCGCACCAGGATTCTGCGAGAGCGAACCACAAGCAACGGCGAGTAGGAGGCAGACACAAATAAGTGCGAACTGGAGAGTGCGGTTACGGCTTACGTTCCCTCGAAAAAAGAGAAACGGTTCAACTCGCATCGTGGGCATTCCCTCGGGACAAAAATTGGGGGACCAAGGGCTTGAGTCCTTGAACTGGACTCTAAGGCAGGGATGCGAAGTCCGACAGATTTCCGAAGACGGTGGCCCTACAGAACACGAAGGTGCAGTTACATGCCCGTACGTCACAGGCCGATGGATACAATGACGAACCTAATCCGTGCCCGACTCGCTGAAGTGGTGCCTGTACGTCGGAAATGATAGTCTCCGGCCAGCATCTTCAAAGAACGCCAGCATTCTGGGGTCGAGGAATGAGCGAGTTGGTTGTGGAGACCTTGATTGCGGAGACACTGACCGGCGGACTGGAGGTCTTCGAGAGACTTGGAGACGAGTGGCGTGAATTCCTTGATCGCGTCGAAAACGATTCTCCCTACTGGCGTCCGGAGTGGATTCTGGCGGCCTTGCGTGCGTACTCGCCGCTGGTGAAGGTGGTGGTGATCACCGTGCGGCAAGGGCGGAGTCTGGTCGCGATTCTGCCCTTGGTCCAAGAAAAGGGAAAATTCGCGGGGCTCCCCGCGTGCAAACTCCGCGCGCCGCTCACCACCGCGGGCGTAGGCGTCGACATTCTCTGCTCGCTCTCCGCATCAGCACGAGATGAAGCGATCGAAGCGATCTGGAAGGTGATCCAGAAGAAACCGGACTGGGACGTACTGGAATTGCCGTCAGTGTTCGAGGGCGCGGTGATTGAGCAACTTTTCTTGCTGGGACAGAAAGACGGTCACGTCGCGGGGCGGTGGGGCCTGCCCTTGATTGCGTTCTTTTCGATTCCTCAAGGTCCTGCCGGAATCGAGGAGCTTGAGAAGTATCCCCGCCATCCGAAACTACGCTCGAAAGTCCGTCAACGCGAAAAAAAGCTCGCCGCGCTTGGGACTGTCCGCTTGCGGCGCACGGAAAGAAATGGTGCCGAGGACTTGCAACTCTTCTATGACATGGAAGCCAGTGGATGGAAGGGCCGGGAAAAGAGTGCGATCGTCTCTGATCCTCGCAGCCGTCAGTTCTTCGACGAGGTGGTGCGCGAGGCGGAGAAATTTGGTCACCTGTGCCTATATACGTTGGAGCTCGACGGCAAGCCCATCGCGGCGCACATCGGTTTTACTTATCGCGGACGTTACTGGGCAGCCAAGAGCACTTACGACGAGAACTATAGCGAGTATGCTCCTGGCCATCTCATCGTCAAGGCGATCTTGCGGGATTGCGCGGAACGCGGAATTTCCGAATACGTGCTGGGAATCCGCGAAGACTGGAAAATGGAGTGGACCGAGGACGTCAGGCGACGGAACTATCAGTGCATCTTCAACCGTGGCCTGTGGCCGCGCCTGCTGTACACGGTGCGTTTTCCGCTGCATCGGAGGCTGGCTGCGCTCAAAGCGGCAATGAACCGCCCCTCCTCGATCGGGCGCCAGCCGTGACTGCTGCCAGCCCCCGTTGTTGCAAGGATCTAGCTGCCTGGGACCAGCGCAACGTCGTCGACATTCTTCACTTTCACTTTGGCGGTGATGGTATCGGTCGGGATGTTGTAGGCGAACACTTTCGCGAGATTCACCCCGATGTAGAGATTGCCGTGGCCATCTGAGACGATTCCATCGGGAGTGGGTAAATTGCCCACTTGATGCAGTTTGAACGTGGTCAGTCCGGTTCCGATTTCAACCAGGCAATTGGCTCCCGTTCCTACATCGGTCGCCCACAGATGGCCCGTGTAGGGGTCATAGGTGAGCCCGTCTAATCCGAAGTAGGACACAGTGTGATTGGTGACCACGGTGAGCGTCTTCACGATCGCTCCGGTCGTGGGATTGATTTGAGCGATCTGAGTGTGGTGATTGATCACTGCGAACAGTTGGCCCTTCGGACCATAGGCCAGGCCGTCGACCGTTCCCAGCTTCGTAACCAGCGGCGTCAGCGTACCGGTGACGAGATTCACGCGATCAATCTCTCCTTTGCCGAAGTTCGAGACCAGGATCGATGCTTTCCCAGGATCGAAGATCAGGTCGCGCGGGTAGGACAGACCGCCCACGATCATAGAGTTCGAACCGGTGCTGGGATCGAAAATGGAAACCGTTCCAATTTTCTGCGTGGTATAGAGTATCCGTCCCGAAGAATCGACGATGAGGCTGTCGGGCGTGGAGAGGGTATTGAACAGAACGGTCACGCCGCCGGTGGACATATCCACCTCCACAAGTTGTTGGGCCGCTTCGCTTGTGGCATACAGATTTTGCGACCATGACCGAGGAACGACGCACAGGATCAGTGCAAGAGCCAAACCAGCCGGACGAATGGGATTGCGCATCATAGACCTCCGTTGACGGAGTAGGGAAGTGGGGATGGCCGCTCACTTCGCTCGGTTAGGAGCGAAATCAATTCACAGGGGGGCGCCGACCAGCGGCCGGACCGATCAAGCCTAAACCCAACAAGGCTTTCACTAGTCCAAAAAACTTGCGACATTCTCTCAGGCCGCCAGAGCAGTGTCAACCAAACTCGGGCGAGGACGGCGGCATTTTTTTTGCAGCCTGAGTGGCGTTGCGTTTTCTTAGGATTTCAACCGCCACCCGTGGCCCCGAACGCACAGGGCGGCGACGTAGCCATCGCCGGCCGGTACCTCCTGCAGCGACCATAGCGCGGCCTCGGCGCCATCGGGACGGGTTGCAAGCAGGGCATTCTCATCCTCTGGCTTCAAGGAGACGTCAAACTGGTGGAGAGGATGTGAGAGGCCTGTCCCGGTGGCCTTGATGTAGGCTTCCTTTCGAGTCCAGCAGCGGAAGAATCCGTGATAGCTGTCCGACGATGCGAGGGCAGCGAGTTCGCTCTGTTCGTGGGCTGAAAAGAATCGTTGGGCGAGAGCCTCGTGATCGAAGTCCTCGCGAATCTGTTCTACATCGACGCCGAGGGCCCGTCCGCGCGCGAATGCCAGCAGGGCTCTCGTACCCGAGTGAGAAACGTTGAACTCCACTAGAGGTCCGGAGTGGCCCGGAATCAGGGATGGCTTGCCCCTCTCTGAGTAGCGGAAGGCCAGTTCCGCCGGCTCGGAAGCGACATAGCCGCCAAGGATCGTGCGGAGCAAGGCTCGAGTGGCAGTGTAGTACTGGCGGTCTCTGGAAGAAAAAAAACGTGCCGCCCGCGCCCGTTCGTCCTCGGCTAGGATTTGCTGCCATCTCTGTTCACTTGTCGCCACTGCGGCGAGATCGACGCGCCAGAGATGGACCTCGTGCTCAGGGAGCATTATTCCCGGCGCGAGCCGAAATTCCGGGTCGGAGATGTTCATTGAGCGGGTCACGCTAAGTACGTACCCCTTCAGGTTCGCGTCAAGTCTAAAGCAAAAAGACACTTACGCTCGCCGCCCCAAGGAAACCTAATTTGGGGTGGACGGGGTCGTCCGGGTTGGATTCCAACGTGCGAACGGCTGATGGTACGGGGAAACACTCCGGTAAATCGTGTAATTTGTGCCAATCGGCAAAGGTATGGTGGGAAGTTTCGTCTAAGGTGTTCACCTGAGCTTGCCGGAGTACGTGGTCGGTGGTCACCAGGCTCACCAAATTGTCCGTGTCCAAGGTGTGGGACTTGCGCGGGCCACCGTCTCGCTGAAACCTCCAGCCCGAACGGAATGCCGAACTGTCTATGTTGCGATTTGCCCCGTTTATACGTGTGTTTTTGCGCACGGGCAGAGGTTGAAGAGTGCAAACCGCCGCACTCCCCGTTTTCGGGAGTCCTCTTCCGATTCCCGGAGTGGAACTGACCGGCTGTAAGTGCTTGTGGAAATGCGGGTCGCGCGTCACAGCCAATCACTGTCTCACTGTGGCATTGTGGGTGCTATGAGTATTGGAACGTACAGCCGCGCGCCAGGCGGAGAGGCGATGCAAGAAGGAAGGGGATCTGATAATGAGGGAGCAGACCGTTCGGCTCGGCCCGCGGGAACAGCAAATTGTTGAGCTACTCCTGCAGGGCTGCGACAACGCCGAGATTGCTAGCCAGCTCAAGATGGCGCGGCGAACCGTGAAGGCTCATTTCAACCGGTTATTTCTCCGTTTCGGAATTACCGATGGTATCAAGCGAGTGAAACTCGCGACCCTGTTGTACCGGAGGCAAGCATGTCTACAGATGGGCGCTATGGGAACCGTACCCCCAGTGAACGTGAACAGAGAGTCATCCAACTCGTTGCCGAAGGCTTGAAGAACCGCGAAGTCGCGGATGCCATCGGCACGACCGAGCATGTCGTAAAGAACTACCTTCGGGTGATCTACGACAAGCTGGGACTATGGAATCGTGTCGAACTCGCGCTCTGGTATGAGTCGCGGCGCACGCCGTCGTCAATGGTGACGCAGTAAGACACTTCGGATCACTCGCAGCCAAAGGATTGCAGACGGCTCAATCGCTCTCCGGCGGCTTTGACTCCGTTGCGCGCGGCAGCGTCGAGCAAGACTCGCGCCTGATCGCAGTTCTTCGGGACTCCGTCACCCTTCAAATATAAGTCCGACAGGCGCAGGGTCGCGTCCGCATTCCGTTTGGCAACAGCTTTCCAAAGCCACTTCGCTGCTTCCTCGCCGTTGCGTTCCTTGCCGTCAGTGCTGTTCAAATAGCTCTGTGCCATTGCGAGTTCTGCCGAGCCGTTCACCGGCGGAGCCTGCTGCTTCGGCTTCGCCTTCGCAAGACCCGTTGCCAATGGTGCGGTGCTTCGGGCCGGCTCCGGCGCCACAGGCTGTGCCCTCATCACCGCAGGAGCTTGCGTCGCTGCTGGTGAGCTCCCCGATGTCGCTTGCGTGCTGCGCCATGCGACGTAGGCGAGAGCAAAGACTAGAACCGCCAGCGCGGTGCCAGCAGGCAGAAGAATCCGAGCCCGAGCGCCACGGACCGAACTGGCGGCCCACGAAGGGAATTCGCGATCGGGCTCAACTGGCGGCAATTCGCGGCCGGTCAGTGTCGGCTGACCAACAGACGGCTCAGGCGAGGGATAAGATTCACGACTCTCCACGGACACTGTGGGTTCGGCTGGAGGAAGACCGTCAATCAGCAGATCTAGCGCAATCTCTTCTTCTCCCAGGCGAGCGCCGCACATGCCGCAGAATCGGTGGGACGCGGGATTTGTCCGGCCACAGGATTGACAGTCGACGTTTCCTCGCCGGGCCAAGGCATTCCGGGAAGCGAGAAACGCCACCGGTACGCGAACTTGGTCCGCCATCGAAGTTGGAGGATTGGTGGCATCCGCGTGCGGGCAATCTCCGGCTTCCAGTTCGTGCAAGAGCTCAAGCACTGCCTGTTCACGATTCTCCGGCGGGCTGGTGAAGTAGACCTCCGCCCACCGGCCCATGTTCTGGCCCAGGAGGGGGTTCATCAGCGGGTTTAACTCAGCCGGAGGCAGGGTACTAGGCCGGTCGGGATTGTCGGCTTCACGCGACAAATGGGGGTCCCCGTTTGGAGAAGATTTATATGTATGATTGCGCTCCGGCGGCGGCCGTTGTCAAACATTTCTGCCCTTGTCAGTCACAGGTCTTGCGGTAGGCGGGCTCATACTGGTCCAGCTGCGCGTCGCGCTGGCTCTCGAACTTGCCCTTAGGGGTCTTGCCGTAGAGATCAGCTCCGGGGCAGTAGTACAGCGCGGTGTGGAGATCGACCCAAACCTTGGTGTCGGGATTGCCTTTGTATTCCGGTGCCGGGGGCGCTTCCGCCAAGCCCAGGCTGATGAGCATCCGGTCGAACATCGAAAGATCGGCGTCAGGGGCGGGCTTGCGATGGCCCGCAGCGGCTGCGGTCGGGCTTCCTGTGGCGCTGACCGAGTGACTGGACCAGATGCCCCAGCGAATCACGGCGACGACCAGAATTACCGCGATTGCCAGGTAGATATCTCCTCGCCGCGTCTTCCAGAAACGGGCCAGAGCCCCGGGCCGTTGGACGCCAGCCAGTTGCTCCAGGAATTCGCGGGCCGTCATGGCCGAACTCCAGTTCGCGGCGTGGACTGGCTTGGCGAGGGCTGTTTCCACAGGTGGCTCGTCTTTGACCTCGTCCTCGTCCTCGCCCTCTTTGTCCTCCGGGACGGCTCCTAAGGGAATCGTGATCTCCGGTTTGGCAGCGGCTTCGATTGGTTCACGCGCCAACTCCTCCGCGAATTCCGGAGGTTGGGGCATTCTCCCAACCCGCAACTCGGGTGCTGCAAAAAACTCGGGCATTTCCTCTTCGATTGAATCAGCCAGCGGCTTCTCGGGACCGGCCGACACCGAAATCGCCGGCGGTTCCTGGTGAGTCACGTCGCCATTCGGCGGCGCCGCGGGTGCGCTCTTTTTTAGCGCCTCCTGCATATGCCATAAGGAAGCCACTTTGCTCTGCATGCTGGGCGGTTCATAGTCGCGGCTGCGCGGCGATCCGCACTTCCCGCAAAACTGTTCTTCGCCCACGAGCTTGTGTCCGCACTTGCGGCAGATGAAGGTTGGACCGGACGACTCAGTCGCCGGGTTCGCACTCCTCTGCGCAGAGCCTCTTCCCGCCGGCGTGTCGACAATGGCGGCGAGATTCGGCCTCAGTTTTTCCAGAGCTTCCAACATCACGGCCCGTTCGTTCGCAAGCGACTTCTTCAAAGAGAGTTCGTCTTCCCGCGCGAGCGCTTCTGTAATCAGGCCAGCCATCAGTTGACAGGTGTGAACATCCTGCTCGGTGAATGTCTGCATTTTTGCGTAGTACAGTTCCAGACCTGCGGCAATTCCACCATCGTGATATACGGGGACCGCGATCATGGCCTGGATGCCGCGCCGGTGGCACTCTTCGGCATCGACAAGGAACTCGGGATTCACGTCGGCGCAGCGGATCACCTGCCCCGTCCGCAAGCAAGCGGCACAGAGCGCTTTTTCCATGGGAATTTCGGTGCCGACCGGCAGGGTCATGAGACCGGCCGCGCCGCGATAGCGGACGTTCTTCCCGTCGAGAAAGGCGATCGCAGCGCCGTCCGCCTTGGCAATCTCAGTCACACGCTCGGCGACCAACGACATCGCGTTTTCGAGGGCCAGATGACGCATCCGAATCTGGTCCTGCG
>JADGNQ010000326.1 GCA_017883385.1 Candidatus Sulfotelmatobacter sp. | reverse complement strand
CGAATCCCAACCCGGCCTGGCTACGCCAAGGGGGTCCAGGCTGAAATCGCCGCCCGGCAACCCCAACGCCGCGTTCCCGATCATCGCCTGGGTCGGAAGCAGACCGGTGAAGGGGGTTCCATGCCGCTGCCTCTTGGCTTGGTAGTCGAGAAAGAAGAATGTCTTGTCTTTTTGGATGGCGCCGCCCAGGGCGCCGCCGAACTGGTTCAGATTGAACTGTTGCTTCGGGGACGGGACACCGAAATCGTAGGCCTTCGCGTCAAGCTTAGTGTTGCGGAAAAACTCAAATAGAGACCCGTGAAATCTGTTCGAGCCGGATTTCGTGGTCACCAACACGGTTGGACCCGCGCGGGTGCCCCATTCGGCTGAGTAAGTGTAGGTCAATACCTTGAATTCCTCGATCGCGTCGATTGAGGGCAAAATGGCGATGCCGCCAGCGGTCAGTTCGTTGTTGTCGTTGCCATCGAGCAGCCAGTCTGTACTCTGGGCCCGCGAACCGGCGACCGAAAGCGAGAACGTGCCACGCGTCGAGACTTCGCTACTGGGACCGCCGTTGAAGAAGCTATTCGGGTTCGTCTCCTGTGTCGTACCGGGAGTCAAGGTCGCCAATTGGACAAAGTCGCGGCCATTCAAGGGAAGTTCGGCCACCTGCTCCGCAGTGATTACTTGGCCCAAGGCGGGACTCGTGGTTTGCACGGCAACCTCAGTAGCGCTCACATCTACGCTGGTGCTGACCGAGGCCGGCACGACTTTGAAGTCAAGTTCGCGGCGTGCATCGACTTGCAGGCGGACGTTTTTCGACTCCGCGGGTTTGAACCCGGATGCTTCGACTCGGATCGTGTAGTCACCGACCCCAAGGAGGGGAACCAAGTAGTGTCCCGTATCGTCGGTCGTTGCCTCGCGTGATATGTTTGTGGCTTGGGCAGTCACCGTGACCTTGGCGCCGGCAACCACCGCTCCGGAGTTGTCCGTCACCGTTCCCGAAAAACTCCCAGTCGCCTGACCGTGCAGGAGCGGGCTCACCAGACAGACCAGCGAACACAAAACCACCGCGCAAAGCGCCCTCTTGCTCAACATTGCTTGAACCCCTTTCGGCGATCCCGCCGCCCAAGAAAGAAACACCCTCCCCTTCCCCTTGAAGTTGGGAGGTTCCCCACCACAAACACGGCTTATAAATTGCCGCTTGCCAGTAAGTCAAGAATTTTCGTAGTGGAAAAGCACTAGTCGCCGTCAATCTTCCGCAGCAGCCTATTCAGAAAACGTTTTGCGCTGTTGATTCTTGAAAGTTCTCGCACTGGTAGTGGTGCACGAATAAGCGGAACCCGCAGTGGCAAACGTAAACCCGCCGCCTACGATGCCCGCGGCGAAGGATTTGTCCTGTACGAAGCAGATCTCAATTGCACATCACGACCGAGCCGCCCACTCTGCATCGAAGCGCGCGCGGTCATAGAAGGATTTTTGCGTTCCGACGCCCGTCGTGGACAAGCCCGCATAGAGATTCGCACGCCGCACGGCCTCTCGCTCCGGCACTCCCTCGCCAAGAAATACAGCGAAGCTGCCGATAAAGGCATCGCCGGCGCCGGTGCTGTCCACACTCTTGACCGCGAAGGGAGGAACATACTCGCTGCCGTCACGACCAGCAAGAAGCGATCCATTGGCACCCAGCGTTATGATCACGCGCCGAATGCCACCGGCGACCAACTGTGCTGCGCACTTCTTCGCGTCTTCGACGTTTTTCACGGCGGACCCGGTGATCGTCTCGGCTTCGGTTTCATTCGGAACAAAGTAGTCGAGATCCTTTAGCGCCGCCATGTCGACGGGTTGCGCGGGCGCGGGATTCACAATGCACCGGATCCCATTCCTGCGCGCAAATCCGACAGCGTAATAAACCGTCTCGACTGGAATCTCAAACTGCAGCACGATGCAGTCGGCGGTCTTCAGCGTTTCAGCGGCAGCGTCCACATCGGCGGGCATGAGCGCGTCGTTGGCGCCTTTGACGACCAGAATGCGGTTCTGGCCGTTAGGCTCCACGAAGATGGGGGCAACACCGCTCGAGAGTCCCTCCACCTGCTTCACATGGGTGGGATCAATTCCCTGCTTGCGGAAATTTTCGATCGTCGCGGGACCGAACAGGTCACTTCCCACCCGGGCCACCATGAATACTTCCGCACCGCACAGACGCGCAGCCACGGCCTGGTTCGCGCCCTTGCCGCCGAAGCCGAGATCAAATTTCTGTCCGAAAATAGTCTCACCCGGTTTTGGAAGCTGGTTTGTGAATGTGGTCAGATCAATATTGGCACTGCCAATCACCGCGATTCGAGGGCGCTTTGCCATAACCGTTGCCTTTGTCTCCGCAACCTTGAGGAAGGCCGAGTCTATTCAGCGCACCCAGACTGTGTCAACGCCGATGTGGCGCGCGCTGGATGAGGCCGCAGCACTTTCTGCTATAGTTTCGTTCCTCGACGGTTAGGTTCTGGATAGTTGGTTTCGGATAGTCAGCTCCGGGAGGACTCATGCCCCGCAATGTCCGCTGTGCCTTGATTCAAGCCAGCAACGCGCTCAGCACCGAGCGTCCCCTTGCGCAGATCAGGAAGGCGATGATCGACAAGCACCTGAAACTGATCGAGCAGGCCGCGCGCAAGAAGACACAGATCCTCTGCCTGCAGGAACTTTTCTACGGCCCCTATTTTTGTGCGGAGCAAAACGCGCGGTGGTACGAATTGACGGAGCGCGTGCCCGATGGCCCGACCACGCGTCTCATGCAGAAAATCGCGGCCAAGCATCGCATGGTGATCGTGGTTCCTGTCTACGAAGAGCAGATGCCGGGTGTCTATTTCAACACCGCCGCGGTCATTGATGCGGACGGCCGCTATCTCGGCAAATACCGCAAGCATCACATCCCGCACTGCCATCCCGGATTTTGGGAGAAGTTTTACTTTACTCCGGGAGATCTCGGCTATCCCGTTTTCGAAACAAAATACGCGCGCGTTGGCGTGTACATCTGCTACGACCGTCATTTCCCCGAAGGCGCGCGCATCCTCGGATTGAACGGTGCCGAGATCGTATTCAATCCCTCGGCCACCGTGGCCGGACTGTCGGAATATCTGTGGGAACTCGAACAACCTGCTCACGCCGTCGCCAACGGCTACTTTGTGGGAGCGATCAATCGCGTGGGAATCGAGAAACCGTGGAGCATCGGCGAATTCTACGGGAAGAGCTATTTCTGCAATCCGCGCGGCAAAATTATCGCGCAGGCCAGCCGTGACAAGGACGAAGTCGTCGTCGCGGATCTCGACCTTGACATGATCGCCGAGGTTCGCAAAGTGTGGCAGTTCTTCCGCGACCGTAGGCCTGAGAGCTACGGCCCGCTTACAACGCAGAGCGGATCATCAGCAGGCGCCGACTGACACCCATGACGACTGCGGACCAGGCTCGCCCCCGATCGCGAATCGAATCCAGCCCCCTGTATAACCACGACCTCGCACCGGCCACTGCCGAGCGGCGGCACTGGGGAACGTACAACTTCGCCGCGTTGTGGATTTCGATGTCGGTCAACATCCTGACCTACATGCTGGCCGCGAGTTTGATTCAGGGCGGAATGAACTGGAAGCAGGCTGTTGCGACGATCTTTTTGGGCAACGTGATCGTGTTGGTCCCGATGCTCTTGAATTCGCATCCCGGCGCGAAGTACGGAATCCCATTCCCGGTTCTGGCTCGCGCTTCGTTCGGAGTGTTGGGCGCGAACGTGGCTGCAGTCCTGCGCGCCCTCGTCGCCTGCGGATGGTTCGGCATTCAAACCTGGATCGGTGGCGAGGCCATTAGCACCTTGCTCGTAACTCTCGCTCCCGGCTGGAAGAACTTTCCCCACGCCACAGCCGTCTGCTTCTTTCTCTTCTGGCTCATCAATCTTGCAGTTGTTCTCAAGGGAATCGAATACATCCGCGTGCTGCAGGGTATCAGCGCGCCAATCCTTCTCGGTGTTGGACTGCTTCTCTTAGGATGGGCGTACCACGCTGCGGGAGGCTTCGGCCCCATGTTCTCCGTGCCGTCGCGCTTCAACACTTTTCCGGAGTTCCTGAAGTTCCT
>JADGNQ010000152.1 GCA_017883385.1 Candidatus Sulfotelmatobacter sp. | reverse complement strand
CTGGAACACTCGTCGTCGGCTACACCGCTGCCAATGCTGACTCGGTAACCGGCTACAACCTGGTCACGGGTTTGGGCTCGGTGGATGCGAACGCGCTGGCCGTCGCTTGGGGCGCTTCGCGAACCGCCTCGACGGTCTCGATTTCGCCGTCCGCCGCACAGATCAATCTCGGGCAGAGCGTGACCTTTACTGCTACGGTCTCGACTACCACTGCGATCGGGAACGTCAGTTTCTTCAACAACGGCTCGACAACCGCTCTAGGTACGGTGGCTCTGACCAGCACGAGTAACGGTGTAGCAGCGTTCTCGACTACCGCCCTTCCAGGCGGCACGAACAACGTAACTGCCACCTACAATGGAGATGGCCTCAACAAACCGTCCACCACGACGACCTCCGCCACGGTAACGGTTATTACACCGGACTACACGCTGGGATCGAGTCCGACCAGCACAACCGTGGTTGCCGGACATGCGTCAACTGCGATCACCGTTACCGTCACACCGGTAAATGGGTTCAACCAGACGGTTACGCCCAGTTGCACCAGTTTGCCCACGGGAGCGACCTGCGCCTTCACTCCGGCCACAGTGACGCCGGACGGCACTCACGCCATCACAACCAGCATGACAATTTCAACCGCTGCCAGTATGGCCACCGGAGCTGATGCGTTCACAATCAGCGCCACCGGTTCCAGCGTGACGCACACCACTCCTTTCACCGTAACCGTAAGCACCACCGACCAGATCTTCACTCTCACTCCGGGCGCAGCGACCTACTCGGTAACGCAAGGTCAGAGCGTAAGCAACGCGACCGTTACCCTGGCCGGAACGAATGGTTTCAACACCCCGGTGACCTACACCTGTACCGATCCCGCATCGGAATCCAGGTGCACGGCGACGACAACATCGACAGGGGCCAACTTCGTGATCACCACCACCGCTCCGAGTTCGGCGGCGAACCAGTCTGGACACAGCACGCGGATCTTCTACGCGGCGCTGCTGCCGGGGCTATTGGGGATCATGTTCACCGTGGGCTCTCGCAAACGCTCGCTGCGTGGCCTGCGTCTGCTAGGCCTGATCGTGGCCTTGGGATTCTCTACCATGTGGCTTGCATCCTGCGGCGGCAGCGGCGGTGGCGGCGGTGGCACCAAGGATCCGGGCACGCCCAAGGGGGCATACACCATCACGGTCAACGCCACTACCGGCGGTACGAATCCGGTGACGGCGACCACAACCTTTGCCCTGCAGGTGAACTAGCTTCATCGCAGCTCACGAAAACCAGCGGCGCTCCTTACCCCGGAGCGCCGTTTTCTTGACCAGCACAGTTCATCCAGTCGCGGAGCGTCAGGTCTTCAGGGAGTCGGTGTAAGAGCGATTCGTATCAGGGCATCGCTTCAGCGGTGCCGAGAGACTGGCGGTTGAGCGGCGGCTTCAGCCGCTGGATTCGCCAGCGGCAAACCCTGCGCCGGATACTGGAATTTTCCCTGGAAGTCAGCCATGCGGGTCAGGCCACTTTGTTCCCACACTCAGGACAAAATTTCGTTCCAGCTTCGAACTTGGTGCCGCAGCGCGTGCACTCGTTTTTGGGACGCAACGATTTGCCGCATTCGGGGCAGAACTTCGCTCCCTGAGTACGGGCTCCGCAGGCGGGACACAGCGCCGCAGCCTCACTGGTCAGGTCGACATCTTTAGTCAGGTCTTGCGCGCGAACTTTTTCTTTCATCTGCTCGACCGTGGCCTGCGACTGTTCGGCGGCCAGTTCCACCTCAAGGTCGGGCGCGCAGTCGAAGCACAGCGCGCGCTTGGAATTCCAGCAAGAGCTGATGCACACCCAGTGCGTGCACTTGGGACACTGCTTGAAATTCGGCTTGGCTTCGTCGACCGCGGCGTGAAAGGCCCTGTCGTGCGCTGGTCCCTGAATGGCACGCTCGATCTCGTAAGCGGAGGAGCCAGCTTGCCCCAGAATGCCGCCGAACAAGCCTCCGGCCGCGCGGAGTGCGCTGGCCGCCATTCCCGTGGCGGAAGACTGGAACTCGGTCATGAATCCGTTGCCGCAGCGGTCGCACAGAAACTCGAACTGGAATCCCTTGTCGGTGGAAAGATCGTTGTGATTGCGGGTGAACTGGATCAGGGTCATGAGTCCTCGGGTGGGTCTTGAAATGCCAGGCTTTGGGGGGAGGGCGCTGGCGAAAGTAACGGGAGATTCTAGCGAAAGCCGCGAGCCGCGTCCAGAAGGGAGTTCCGGAATATCAGTTATGTGGGGACCTCTTTCCTTCCATCCTTCCATCTGCGAAACTGACCACTGATCCTCACCAGTGAGAAACTGAGAACTGAGAACCGAGAACTGAGAACTGCCCCATGGGACGCATCCACGTACTCTCCGAGAGAGTCGCCAACCAGATCGCCGCGGGCGAGGTGGTGGAGCGGCCTGCGTCGGTGGTGAAGGAGATGCTGGAGAATTCGCTCGACGCGGGGGCAACGCGCATCAAGATCAGCGTCGAGGCGGGCGGGAAGAAGCTGATCCAGATCACCGACAACGGATGCGGCATGGTGCGCGACGACGCCATGCTGGCGTTTGAGCGCCACGCGACGTCGAAGATCAAGAACGCCGAAGATTTGCTGAGCGTAGCCACGCTTGGATTTCGCGGGGAGGCGCTGCCCTCGATTGCGTCAGTGTCGCGGCTGCGACTGGAGACACGGGCGGAGGAAGAGGCGGCAGGCACGGTGATCGAGATCAATGGTGGCAAGATTGCGCGCGTGGAAGAGGCGGGACTGCCACTGGGAACTTCGATCACGGTGCGCGATCTCTTCTTTAACGTTCCGGCGCGCAAGAAGTTTCTGAAGGCGGAGTCGACCGAGTTGTCGCACATTGCGTCGCTGGTTACGCACTATGCGCTGGCGCATCCGGAGAAACATTTCGAGTTGCACTCGGCGGCGAATGCCATGCTGGTCGCGCCTCCGGTGGCGGGATACAGCGAGCGCGTGTACCAGGTGTTCGGCAAGGAAACGTTGGATCAGTTGATTCCGGTGGCGGCGCTGCAACCGCTGGGGCACGTGGGATTGCCGCAGCCGCCTCCGTGGCGGCGGAAGGAAACCAACGAAGACGGCGAGGAGGTAGCGCCGAAAGATCCGGGGGAGATGCGGATTCACGGGTTTGTTTCCAAGCCCGAGATTCAGAAACTGAACCGCAATTCGATCTTCGTTTTTGTGAATGGCCGCACGATTCGCGACCGCTTGATCCAGCACGCGCTGACCGAAGCCTACCGGAATATTATTCCGCCGACGGTGCATCCGGTGGTGCTGCTGTTCCTTGAGTTGCCGGCGGGCGAGGTGGACGTGAATGTGCATCCGTCAAAGACGGAAGTACGCTTCCGGCAGCAGAGCGTGATGCACGATTTTGTGCGCGACTCGGTGCGGGCGGCGCTGATGATAGCGCGTCCAGTGCCGCAGTTTGTGACCGAGATGAGGGCGCACGCGACCGCGAGTCAATCACTGACGCCTGGGGCAATGACGCCCGGCGCTTTGACTCCGGGAGCACAACCGTGGGAACCCTTGTCGGTCGGGGCCTCTGCAGGGGAAGCGCCAACATGGCCGGCGCAGCATGATCCTGCAGCGGGTGGCGGGTTCGCACTGCAGGCGCCGGTGCCGCCACCGATCTCCCAGCGATTTCAGTTTGAAGGTGGCATTGCGGTCGAGGCGAACGCGGCGATCCCGGTGGCGCGTCGACTGGAGGCGATTCCGGATAATGGCTGCGCTCCCGCTCTCGACGTCCGCGAAGAAGAGCCCACATTGTCGTCGCTCGGTACACTGAAACCGCTGGGGCAGATTCGGAATTCGTTTATTCTCGCGGTGAACGAGGATGGTCTGTGGATTGTGGATCAGCACGTGGCCCACGAGCGTGTGTTGTTCGAACGCGTGCTGAAACAGCGGGCGGCACAGAAGGTTGAAAGCCAGCGCCTGCTGATGCCGATCGTGCTGGAGCTGTCTCCCGCGCAGCAAGCGGTGTTCGCCGAGATTTCCGTTGAACTGCAGCACAACGGATTCGAAGCCGAGCCATTCGGCGCACGCAGCGTGGCGGTGAAGGTGGCTCCCGCAGGAGTAGAGGCGTCGGCCGTTGAGCACATGCTGCACGAGTTGCTCGACCAGTTCTCGCGCGAGGAGCAGTCGCTGAATCTGGAAAAGATTCGCGCCCGCATCGCCGCGTCGATCGCATGCCACGCCGCCATCAAGGTGAACATGCCGCTGGAGCAGAACAAAATGGAATGGCTGCTGGCGGAACTCGCCAAAACCGACCATCCCTATGCTTGCCCGCATGGCCGGCCGGTGGTTCTAAGGTATTCTGTGAAGGACATTCAGAAGGCGTTTAAGAGGATCTAGCTATCAGCCTGTCAGCTATCAATTCTCAGTAAATGCGGAGGCGTTTTCGCTGAAAGCTGATAGCTTCTTTGTTATGACGGATCAGGATTTACAGCAACTGCGACGCGAGAAGTGGCGGCTGGATGGGAAGGCCATCCGGACGATTGAGCAGGCGCGGGCTTTTTTGGAAGAGGTGGGATTCTGCCTGATGTATCCGAAGCGGCCGGCGCTGCTGGCGCCAACGTTCATTGGCGCGTTTGTGGGGTCGGAGGATCGGCTGCCGGGTTGGCAGCACGCGTTCAAGGATCCGCGGGCGGCCGAGGCGACGGAATTGATGGTGCGGTTGCTGCGTGAGCGCGCGGCGTTTGAGGCGAATCTGTTCGATGAGAACAATGGGTTCCTGGTGGCGGCGTCGGTGTTTCCTTATTTCTATGCGCTGGTGGGTGAGCGCAATCCCAAGCTGGCGCCCAAGGCGGGGTCGCGGTCTCCATATTCTGCGCTGGCGTGTGATGCTTTTGAATTGATCCGGCGTGATGGGCCCATCTCGAAGCAGAAGATGCAGGAAGTGCTGGGCGGGAGCGTGTCGTTCCCGGCGCTCGACGGTGCGCTGGGCGAGCTATGGTCGAAGCTGCGCATCACGCGCGTGGACTACAAGGCCAGCGAGGGTTCGGTTTGGGATGTGCTCTATCGCTGGGCGCCGGAGGCGGTGAAAGAGGGCGTGGGATTGTCGGTACAAGAAGCGCTCACCGCGTTGCTGTCGAAGTATCTGGACTGCGTGGTCGCGGTGGAGCCAGCGGACCTCGAGATATTCTTCGGAAACTTCATCGCACGGTCGAAGGTGAAGGATGCGGTGAACGCGCTGCTGGCCGCGCGGGAGTTGAGCTTTGTGCACGTGAGTGGACGGTCGATGTTACAGATCACGCCGGAGAAGGTTGCGGTGGTGCCGGCTCCGCGGCCTGAAGTCAGTCGACGGGAAGGTCCATCGCCATCGGGAGCACGACCACGGGGCTAAAGCCCCTGCCGTAGGTATGCCCGTACAGCTAGATCTCCAGCCAGTGTCCCGACATTTCCTGGCGTAGCCGGTCCAATTCCATTTTCAGCTCTTCCTGATCCTGCTGGAATTCTTCCTGCTGCGGCTCAAATTCCACCTTGAACTTCTCGGCTTGCTCGCGCATCTTCTTCTGCTGCCCGCACAGCGACTTGCGAAGTTCCTTCGCCCCCTTGCGGAGGTCTTCGGCAGCCAGCTCCATCTGCGGACGTACCTTGGCAATCTCGCCCTGCAGTTCGCCAAGTTCAACCTGCGATTCGGCGTCGATAATTTGATCGTCGCTCTCTTCTTCCAGAAGTTCGCCGGACTCCTTGCGCTCGGGGAGCGATAGATTCAGGTTCTGCTCTTTCTTGTCGCGGACCACTCCCACGCTGACCGAGTTGCCAGACCGCGATTTCACGGCGTGCGTAAAGTCACTGGTGTCATGCACGGGCTGGTCGTTGACCTTTACGATAACGTCCCCGGCGTGGAAACCCGCCTTCTCGGCGCGGCTGCCTTTCTCAACGGAGCGCACCAGCACGCCGTTGCCGTTCTTCACGCCGAAAAACTCTCCCAGTTGCTGTGTGATGTTCTCCATCATCAGGCCACTGCGCGCCGACTGGGTCACCACCACCATGTTGATCGACGGAATGTCAATGTCGGGCATGACATGTATGTCCGGCATCTCGAAGTGAAATTCCTTCATCTTGGGGCTGGTCATCGAGAACTCTTTGTGCTTGTCGGCCAACTGCACCTTCACCGTCATGGGCTGCCCGTCGCGGCTCAGGCCAAACGCAACCATACGGCCGGCCGGCGTCTCATGGATCATGCGACGCAACTGCGCCCCACTCTCGATGCTCGTGCCGTTCATCGTGAGGATGACGTCGTGCTCCTTGATGCCTGCCTTGCCAGCAGGAGCGTCCTGGTCGACCATCGTCACCTCGACGCCTTTTTCCTCTTTCAGCTTCAGGGCGCTCAGCCGTTCGGTGGTCACATCCGTGATGTCGACGCCGAGATAGGAACTCGTGCCCCCGTCTTCGCTGGAGAACACCCAGGGCTGCGCCGGCGGATCCACCGTCCAGTTCTGTGCGGCCTGCGAAAAGCCGAGCAGTAACGGGAACATCACTATGCTTCTCAGAACGTATGTACGCATGGTCATTCCCCCAACATGTTTTTGGTTAAGGCTAGCGGACTTCTGGCCGCGAGCCTCTCGAATCCTCACCGACTGGCGCGCTTGAGGCTGATATCGCCAGTCGACGTATGCACCTTGAGCGTGGGGCCCCCGCCGTTCAGCGCGCCCTCCGCGTTCAGCGTTTTCGGCTCCCACTGGCTGCCTTCGCTGCTGATGTGGATGTCGGGAAACTCGGACGTGATGTGGTGTCCGTTACCCATATCCACACTGGCACGCACGTTGATGGCTACGTCCGAGGCGATATAGACGGTGATGTCGCCCGCGCCAGTTTCCAGATCGGAATCGTGACGCTCGCCGCCAGTATTCACCAGTTTCACCGTGATCCCGCCCGCGCCAGTTTCCGCCTGCGCCGAAGGCACGCCATAGAGCTCAATGCTGCCTCCGCCGGTTTCCGCGTGAACGTGTCCCTTGGCCGAACTCAGGCGGATGCTGCCACCCCCGGTCTCGATCTCCGCCGCACCGCCAATGTCGCTCAGGTCTACGCTGCCGCCGCCGGTCGAAACCTTTACTTTTCCATTGCAATGACGCACCGTGATGCTGCTGCCGCCCGTTTCAACGACTGCGCCCTGCGCGCAGGACTGAATCTCAACACTCCCGCCCCCAGTTTCGGCGATCACTTTCCCGTTGGCGTGATGAACTTCGATGGAGCCTCCGCCGGTGTGCAGTCCGAGTTCCCCGCTGACCGTGCCCACTTCGATCGATCCGCCTCCAGTTTCGGCGTAAATGCCCCCACCGATGTCGTCGAGGCGCATGCCACCCCCACCGGTCTCCGCTTCCACGCGCCCGGTGACTCCCGTCGCGTCTACGTTGCCGCCCTCGGTTTCGAGCTTCACCAGAGCCATTTCGCGGGGAACAACCACAGAGAATTCCCCGGAGAAGTGGCGGGGCTGTCTTCCTCCCTGCCAATCCCCCACGATCCACGCAGTGTCGCCCTTCACGTATGCGGTCACTTTGTACTGCTCGAACTGGCGGCGTGCGTCCTGCTCAGAAGAATTGCCGAAACGAGTATGAACGACATAATTGATGCCTTGCTGCTGCCCGCCGCGCACCACCACCGAGCCCATGTCGACTTTCACTCTCAAGATCTTCACCGCTGTCAGCGAGCCCGTGATCTCCTGACCCCAGGCTCCGCCTTCGCGGGTTACATGTGTTTCCTGCGCCCAGGTCGCTGAAACAAAGACCAGCGGCGCAAGCAAGGCCAGCCATACGGCCAGCCCAACGACTTGTAGCGCACGTTTCAAAATAGCCACCTCACTTCTCGCGATACGTCAGCGAATGTTCTCGTACTCCCAAATCCCTAATCAATCTCCGGCAGCTGTGCCAGCATCGTGCGCGCCTGCGACTTGATGTACGTGCTCTGATCTTTCGCAGCCAGCGCCATCAGTACGCCGCGCACGCTGCCGTCAGCCTTCACCGGCTCGATCAGCCGCAGCGCCTCAATGCGCACCCCGGAATTTCCATCGTTCACCAGCGCCCGCAGCACGGCGTCGCGCACGTTCGTATCGTTCTTGACGTAGTTGCCCAACGCATCCAAAGACTTCAGCCGCACTCCCGGATTCGTGTCATTCTGCAGCGTATACATCAGTGCCTCTCGCACCTGCATGTCGCCCGACTTCTGCGCCAACAGGTCGACCGAATCCACGCGCACGCCGGAGTTCATATTGTTGCGCGCTGCATACAGCAGCAACTGCTGGATCTGCTGATCGTTCAGCGACCCCTGCGCTTCCTGCGTGGAAACTGTGTTGTACTTGATGCTGACTTGATCGGTGCCGGGCACTGGAGTGACGGAATCGATGCCGGTGATCGAAGCCTCGCGGGGAACGGCGGTCGCATTGTTCGTCGCAGTCGCACCACCGGTCGTTGAAGAGTGTGGTCCGTAGAACTTGTACGTGGTTCCAATTCCGCCCGCAAACCCGAGAATCAAAATCGCTGAGGCTAGCGCCGGCGAGAACCGCACCTGCCGCAACCAATTCGCTGGATCGAATGCCAGCCGACTGAAGAAGCTGCCCTGCTGGGCCGTCTCGAGCGCCTCCTGCAGGCGCATGCGCGAAGCCGCCACCAGATTGGGCGAGGGATCAGCCGCGCGATCCTGCGCGAGCAGCGCGTGAAAGTCCTGCTCCGCCTTCAGTTCGGCTGCGCAGTCGGCGCAGCGGACCACATGTTGCTCCAGTTCGTGGCGGGCGTCATCCGCCAGTTCGCCATAAACCTGAAGCACGATATTTTCTCGAACCCATTCACATTTCATCGTTGCACCTTCATCCACCACGACCACGAACCATGTGGTGACAGCCGCCTCGGCTGTCCGGCCAGGGCGAAGCCCGGCCGCTCAATCCCAACTGTCTCTACCGCATATCCGCCAGCGCCCCGCGCAACTTCTGCGTGGCGCGGAAGAGGGTGTTCTTGGCGGTCTCTTCCGTCGTATGCAAAATCTCGCCCACGGTGCGCAGCTTCAATCCGTGATAATGCTTCAACTCAAACACCATGCGCTCGCGCGGCGTCAGCTTCTCCAGCGCGCCGGAGATCCGGGCACCCAACTGCCGCCGCATCAAATCGCGCTCCGGATTCGCTCCCGCGCGTGCGTCGGGCACCTGATCAAGCAGGTCGTACTCGCCACCAGAAGCGTCTTTCGCCACCGGCGCGTCCTCTTTGCGCACATTCCGCTTGCGCAAGTGATCGAGACACAAGTTCGTCACGATCCGATAAATCCAGGTGTAGAAGGAACACTCGAACCGGAAATTTCCGATGTTCTTATAGGCCTTGAGGAAGGCGTCCTGGTAGACGTCCTGAGCGTCGTGCTCGGTCCCGGTGAGATGGAGAGCCAACCGCAACACCGCATGATCGTAGTTACGTACCAGTTCCTCGAAGGCGGCGCGGTTTCCGCGCTGCGCCTCTCGGATCAGCATCGTGTCGTCTATGCGGCGTTCTTGAGCAGCCATGCGGCCCCGCGCGGGGTCCTGGTTCTCGCTGACTCTCTCCACCCGCTCGCTTTTTGCCTTCGAGTGGGCCCGTCCGCCAACCGCAAGTGGTAATGCCCAAACACCTGCCGGCATTTCTATTGTGTCCTCTACCTGCCCGGTATTTATGCCGTATCCGGGCTTGCACAGGAATAGACGGGTAATCAGTGGAACCGTGAGCAGAAATTATAGGCTGTGCCGGGATTTTTGGGGGAGCCTAGGTGACTCTAGGACAAAGATTTAGGGGGAAACAGAACACCCGCCAACAGCGTTGGCGGGTGGTTTGGAATGGGAAATGCCCCAATTCTTATGCAAGTCGTAGAGACGTTGTTTGCAACGTCTCTCTCCCCACCAGCAGGAATCATGCAAGCAGAGACGTTGCAAGCAACGTCTCTGCAGCCGTCTCTTACTCGGCGACCGCTTCCTTTTCGATGACCACCTTCAAGTGCGCGGTCACATCCTTGTGCAGTTTCACCGGGACGGTGAACTCACCCATGGTCTTCAGCGGCTCGTGGAGTTGGATCTTGCGGCGATCGATGTTGAAGCCCTTCTTGGTCAGCGCATCGCCGATGTCGCTCGAGGTGACTGAGCCAAAGAGCTGATCGTTCTCGCCCGAGCGCCGCTGGAACGACACCGAGACGCCCTCAAACTGCTTGGCGAGTTCCTCGGCCTGCGTCTTCTCCTTGGCGGAGCGGCGCACTGAAGCGGCCTTCATCTGCACGATGACGGCTTTGTTGCCCTCGTCGGCCTGAATGGCCAGCTTGCGCGGCAAAAGATAATTCCGCCCATATCCTTCCGCGACCTTCACCACGTCGCCGCGGGAACCAAGCTTCGCTACATCTTCTTTCAGAATGACTTCCATGGGAATGACTCCAATCTTGAGCTTTGAGCTTCGAGCGATGAGCTTGGAGCAACTTCTCATAGCTCGCAACTCGCAGCTCGAAGCTGCTTTCCTACGATGCCCGTCCCGCAAACGGCAGCAGAGCGATGTTGCGCGCCTTCTTGATGGCCGCTGACAGACGATGCTGGTGCGGCGAACACACACCGGTCAGACGACGAGGCACGATCTTTCCGCTCTCGGCGACGAACTGCCCGAGCATGCGGTAATCCTTGTAGTTAATGTCCTCAAGTTTCTCGACGCAGAACTTGCAAACTTTCTTGCGCCGGAAAAACTTGCGTCCGCCTTCGCGCGGAGGACCGCCGGGCCCGCGCCCGCCACCACCGCCGCCAAACCGCGGGCGATCTCCCCCCGGCCTGGGACCATCACTGGAACGCGGCCTCTCGGTCGGAGTCGATTGCTCTGGTGCTTTCGTTTCGTCAGCCATAATTCTCCTCTAAAGTTCTCTGCCAGATTGCTGGCGTC
>JADGNQ010000151.1 GCA_017883385.1 Candidatus Sulfotelmatobacter sp. | reverse complement strand
GGGCATCCGTTGAAGGGGAAAGGGAATTATTACGCTCCGACGGTATTGACCAACATTCCAAAAGATTCGCCCGCGTACGGCGAGGAATTCTTTGGTCCGGTGGCGTCGATTTTCCCCGTGAAGGATCAGGATGAGGCGATCCGCATTGCCAACGACGTGCGCTTTGGCCTGGGCGCGAGCGCGTGGACCAACGATGACAAGGAGCGCGAGCGCTTCATCAACGAACTGGAAGCCGGGATGGTGTTCATCAACAAGATGGTCGCCTCGGATCCGCGCATTCCCTTCGGTGGCGTGAAGCAGTCCGGGCACGGGCGGGAACTGGGAGCCGTGGGAATTCGCGAGTTCGTGAACGCCAAGACGGTGTGGATTGCTTAGAGGCAGGGGTCAGGGTTCAGGGGGCAGGGGTTAGGGGTCAAGGGGGGTGCCGGCGTGCTGCATTTGGCGTGGGGTCACTTCACGCGCGGATCCCAGCTCGGATTAGGCGAGGGATTCCGGCTCGTCAGTTCTGACTTAGGGGGCCTGTGCGCTGATGGGCGGCGGGGAGACGCCGGGCTCTTCCGACAACAGGTCTTGCCAGGGGCATGCATCGGCGGCGAGGCGATGAACCGCGGCTTGCATTTTGTCGCCGCCCCCGTCGTAGCGCACCCAGACGACACGGAAGCATGCCTTCTTGCCGGCATAGAGAATTCCAATCACATCGCCGGAGCGCAGTTCGGCGTCAAGCCCCGTCAACAGCGCTCCACTCAGGCTGATGTCGCGGGCGCGGGCTTCCTGCAGGAAACGTTCGCCCTCGGTGTCAACCCCCCAAACCATGAGAGCGATGTCGACTTCGGAGCGAGGTTCGCGACAGCGTTCGATGCGGCGAAGAGTTCCCATGACGGTCTCCCACCGTAGCGTTGGAAGGGCGGCTTGTAAAGATTCCGCGGGCCAGTTTGGGGAACGAAGGGCGAGAGGGATGTTCCGTTTCGGGGATGGGCCCAGAACGGGGAAAGTGCAGCTTCCTTGCTCGGATGGACAGCCGAAGGCGGCTGTCCCCACATTGTTCGTCATTACTGCCTGAGTGTCAGCTTGCTCAGCACGGCCTGTTGCTTGGCGATGAGTGACTGCACGCCTTGTTTGGCGTAGGCGATCATCTTTGCCAGTTGCTGGTCGTCGAAGACCTGATGCTCGGCGGTGGCCTGCACTTCGACCAACTTGTGCCCGGCGGTCATGACGAAGTTCATGTCGACGTCGGCGCGGGAGTCTTCTTCGTAGGCGAGATCGAGCAGGATTTCTCCGTCGACGATTCCTACACTCACGGCCGCGACGAAATCTCTCATCGGGACGGCGGTGAGGGTTCCGGCCTCCACCAACTTCTCCAGAGCGAGGCCCAGTGCGACGAATGCGCCGGTGATCGAGGCGGTGCGCGTGCCGCCGTCGGCCTGGATCACGTCACAGTCGATCCAGATGGTGCGTTCGCCCAGGCGCGTGAGATCGGTCACGGCGCGCAACGAGCGGCCAATCAGGCGCTGGATTTCGTGGGTGCGTCCGCTCGCACGGCCCTTGGAGACTTCGCGCGGCGTGCGGGTAAGGGTGGCGCGCGGCAGCATGCTGTATTCGCTTGAGATCCATCCCTTGCCCGTGTTGCGCATGAACTGCGGGACGTTTTCTTCGATGGACGCGGTGCAGATGACGCGGGTGTTGCCAACCTCGATGAGCACGGAACCCTCCGCCGTAGTGATGAAATCTGGCGTGAGGACGACCGGGCGGAGTTGGTCAGGCGAGCGATTGTCGGAGCGATAGAACATGATGCGGGATTGTAAATGAATGAGCCGAAAGCGACTATCTCAGGGCACTTTGAGTGCAGGTCTGAGGTTGGGCGAGCCGCGAGAAGGCACGTCTACATCAAGAGCAAGTCGTGGTTCGTTGGTGGCAGGCGAGGAACTTGGGTTTTGCCTTGCCTTAAGGTCACGCGACGGTCCAATGCTTTCTCTCCGTTGGCCTTCCTTCGGGCTCTAAGGAGTTCCGTAATCGCGGCGCCGATTTCTTCCAGCCGATCTTGCCTGCGTTGATGTTCGGCTCTCGCCTGGAGGGTGACCCCGGAGCCGTGCTCCCAGTACAGCCTATTGTCAGAGTGAATGGTGTTCATCTCGGAAGCCAAATGCGCAACCTTCCTGGAGGTTGGGTTGCGTTCCACGTGCCTTGCCCCCCGAATCGAAGCGACGTCGATATACTCACGTTCGGAACGGACTGGTCTGGCGCTGTCCTGGCAAGCGCACCTTTCGCAGAGGGGAAGCGATATTTCCCACGTTTCACCAGTCCCACCCAGAGACACCGTTGCCCGTTTCAGGCCTGACGTAGAACCGCAGTCAAGACACGCCACACTCTTAGATGAAACCTGTGTGTTCCTTAGAAAGGTGTGGACGGCTTCCTGAACTGGATTGCGTTTCGCGCGGTGGTCTCGCGTTCCTTGCACGGGCTTCCGTACTGGCGGCTTCAGCATGGGGTCCTCGATTCGACCAGAGGAATCATTCCAAGCTACACAAGTCGGTCAAACAAAACTGTTCAATTGGAGACACCACCGGTCGGCCCGGATGGGGGACTGCGGTCCACTAAGTATCGCGGGGATCTGCGCCAACGGTGTGCGCAGCTACATGTCGACACTCCTTCGGCATCGCCGTCCGAAATTGGGCCGGGAACCTTCCTCAGAGATGCCCGGCTGAGATTTGACGCCGGGTCGTAGTTCTACTGGGCAGATTGCAATTGCGAGGCGAGTTGGTTTATGGCGGTCACATCATAGAAGGCGGAAAGATCCGCATGCCCAGCGAGCGTTTCGCGCTCTTTGCCGTCGACGAGGATCTTCACTTTCAGAATGCCGGGCGTGTTGGCCGAGATGGTGTGGATTAGGGATGCCACGGTCAGTTCTTCGACGAGGACGCCGGAACGATGGGTGTCGGCGAAGGCGGAGTTGAGGTCGATGATGGCGACACCGGGATCGACCAGAAACACGCTGCGGACGTCAGCCCCAGAGCCGAGCACATGGGGCGACGACTTGTCGAGGTAGAGGGAAACCAGGGCGCGCAGAAGTTCTTCGGTGCGCTGCTGGCGCCCGGAGGGCAGAGGAATCAGGGCCGACTGGGCGCGCAGGCTGCCGTCGTCGTCGTGAGCGACGAATAGAGTGATGCGCTCCGTGGGTCCGGAGATCGGAGGCGCCAGGGGTCGGGTGTCGGTTGACGCCAAAGGAGTAGCGGCGGCGGTTCTTCGCATGCGCAATGCGTAGAAAGTCAGGCCCAGCACTGCGACCAGCAGCACTGCCATGGCGATCAGGAGATGGCGAGGGATCATGGGCGTTGCCTCCGATGGCCGCAGTCGGCTGGCGTGGAGAGGCAGTCGAGCTTCGCTCGACCGGACAGCCGGGGGCGGCTGTCCCCACATTCTGCACATTCTGGCTGCATTCGCCTCATGGGGCGGCTCCCAGTTGGTCGTGTGTGGCCGCGATGGCCGTCGCTACTGCGCTGGTGATGAGTTGCTGGTAGTCGGGCGCGGTGAGTTGAGAGAGTTCCGACCCCTGCGGTGCGACTTCCACCGCAATGGCAGCACCCGTAAGGTTGTTCAGGGGACGCAGTGAAGCGCCCAGCGTGCGAACGGGAATCTGCCGTTTTTGTAGTTCGGCGGCAACGGCGGAAGCGGTGCTGCGGCTGAGAGGCAGCGAGCCATGCTGGGCCAGAGTCCAGGAGCGGAAAGGGCCGCGATCATCATCTCCGAACGGCAGCAGCGCGGTGTAGACGCGGACGCCGTGACCGTTGGACGCGGCGTGCAGTGCGACATAGATCGCGGCGTGATCGGCATTGGCGAAGATGGCACGCTGGTCGAGCGAGAGGTTGGCATCGGAGTCGCGCAGCACCAGGGTCGTGATGCCGCGGCTCTCGAGTTCCTGGCGCAGGCTGCGGGCTAACGCGACGGTGACGTCCTTCTCCAGTAACGAGGCGCTGAGAGTCTCTCCGTGATCTTCGCCGCCGTGGCTGGCGTCGATGACCGCGAAGTAGCGGCGAAAGACCTGGGGCCCAGCGTTGTTAGCCGCGGCTGGCGGCTCCGAAGGGGCCGGCGTTCCGGCCGCGGCTGGAGTTCCGTTTTGCGCGGCCGCGGCAGCCGCCGACGAGGGTGAGATGGTGACTGTGCGTCCGTCGTTGCTGAAACTTGCGATCACAGGAATCGTGGAGTTCACTGTGACGACCGCGGTGCCGTTGCTCTCGCTGTAGCTGGCCGACTGAATAGCCTTGCTGCCAAAAGTAAGCGTGGACGACGCCGGCGCGACGACCGGTTCGCGGGAGAACGTCATGCGTAGTTTGCCGGGCTCGGTGGCCACAGTGGGATTCACGGGCCCAGTGAAATTGAAGACCAGGCGCGAAGAATTGTCCGTGGCCAGCGAAGCGGTGAAGTGGGTGGCCACGCTGCCGATGAAGAGGCGGCCGGAGTCCTCGTGCAGAGTGACGGGGCCCCCGAGAAAACGGGGCAGGATCGAACTCAGCGCCGAGACAGGAACGAGCCCGCGCTTGTTTTCCACGAGGAATCTTCCGCCGAGCTCGGTGTCGAGGCCCTGAATGCGAGCGCGCGATTTGCCCACCTCGAAATCGCCTTCCACGTTGTTGTAGCGCAGGCGCCAGCGCGCGCCATCGGACTTGGATCTCACCTTGCCCAGAGGCTCGAGGACTTCGAGCAAGCCCACGTAGTCTCGGCCTTCACGCTGCACCAGGGAGAGAGAATAGTTCGCGGCTACGGAGTAGACGGTGAAATGCTTTTCTGGTGCGGCGCCGGAGAGGATAAGAGTCGAAAGCAGGATCAGCGTGGATGCTGTCAGACCAACACTGCGCGGGCGGGGCGCCCGCGCCACGGCCGGCGGGACGCCGGCGCTACCCTGCTCGGCGTTCCGAGCGGAACCGCCACGAGCGTAGTTAGTCCAGCGCATAGGCAGTTAACCCACTGAGCAACTTGGGGTAGAAATCGGTGGATTTCTGGGGCATGACCTCGCCCGCGAACGCTACGTCCCGCACCTGCTGCACGGGGCACGCGTTCATCAGGAATGCGATGTTGGCGGAGCCCTTGCCGGAGGTTTGTCCGCGAACCAGCGCCAGTGCCTCCGAGGCCTCGCGTATGTAGGACAGATTCTGCTGGTTGCGAATGGACTCTTCCGAGAGCTTCAGCACTCCTTCCAGCAAGACCTTGTGCAGTTGCACGACGTCGAGCGATTGCTGACGGGCGGAGAGGCCGGCAAGGAGTTGCGATGCCGCGGGCTTCGGAGAATGCAAGACAAAGGCACGGTTGGCGGTGACGGCCAATAGGGCGGTTCCGGTGTGGCCTCGCTCGCGGAGCAGCGCTGTGGCGCGAGCGGCGTCCAGTTCCGGTGCGATCTCTTCCACCTCAAAGAAAGCGTGGCTCGAGTTCTGAAAGTCTTCCGCGGAGAACGAATCGAGCGAATGCACGACGCGATGCGTGGGCAGGACCACCAGGCCGGGATTGTTCATGTTGACAAACGTCAGCATCACAAATTCGAAAGGGGCATCGACGCTCGAACCCGCGCCCGCCGCTGCGCGACATTCGTTCCGAAAGCTGAGCGCGGTTTCATAGCGGTGATGGCCGTCCGCAATCACAAGCTTCTTGTCGCGCATCTTTTCTTGAATGGACGCAATCACGACTGCATCGGAAACCTGCCAGACGCGGTGAGCGACTCCGTACTCGTCGGTTACGTCGATCGTTGGGGCGCTGTTCGGGCCGGGCGCGAGCAGGGAATCGATCTCCCCGGAATCCTCATACAGCAGGAAGAGTTGCTCGTAATGAACCCGAGTGCTGCGGAGCAGGTCGAGACGGTCGGCCTTCGGCTTGGCCAGAGTCTGCTCATGGCGGAAGACAACCTTGGCGGAGTAGTCCTCGACGCGGCCCAGAGCAACAAATCCGCGCCGTTCAACGCCGGTTCCCGTGGGCCCAGTGAAGGTCTGGGAGCAGGCGTAAACCGAGGGCAAGGAATCCTGCCGCAGAATTCCCTGGGCACGCCATTCGCGGGAATACGCAGCGGCCCGCGTATATACATTGTCCGCAGTATTGTCTTCGGATTCCCGGCGGCCCAAAATAATGCGGACGAGGTTGTATGGGCTGGCCGCGTAGTACCGTTCCTGCATGGCAGGAGTGATCTTGTCGTAGGGTTGGGTAACCACCTGTGCAGCGGTCACCTGTTGCAGGTCGTAGCGGAGAGCGCGAAAAGGAAGTATGTCAGCCATAGGAAGCCTTTGATTGTAGCAAGATAGAGGCGGACACCGGGAACGCCCGCCAGTCGGGCGTTCTCAGCGGTTGGAAACGCAGGGTGCGTTTCGGGATTTGTCTCTCAGTTTTGACAAAATCCCTGCTGCGCCCGACGAAAGCTGTGGTAACATCCGCCGGATTGAGGTATTTATGGCCCGCCTGCGTAGCGATGAAGGGCGTCGGTCATCTCGCCCTGAGGCCCTAGTTAGAAGTGGCTGTACGGCTCTCTCCCGGGATCCGACCGTAACTCGGTTGTGCCAAAATCCTCCATCGGTGAACTCCATGCGGCTGTGTGCTGGGTTAGTTCTGACTCTTGCTGTGCTTGTTTGCCTGGGCATTCCCGTTTTCGGGCAAACCGACGTGAATGACGTGCACGTGCTGCCGCGGGAGGTGGAGAAACCGAAGGAGCCGCCTAAAGAAGCAGATCTGGTCTCCTCCACGACCTCTGGTGGGTCGGGGCTGACTGCCCGCGTTCGTCCTCTGAAGGTGGACGTGGATCTGGTGCTCGTTCCCGTCACCATCACCGATCCCATGAACCGCCTGGTGACCGGACTGGAGAAGCCGAACTTCCAGCTCTTCGAAGGCAACACGGCGCAGGAGATTCGATCGTTCTCCAGCGAGGATGCTCCGGTTTCGCTGGGCGTGATCTTCGATTCCAGCGGGAGTATGAGCAGCAAGATGGACCGCGCCAAAGACGCGGTGGTGGAGTTCTTCAAGACCGCGAATCCGCAGGACGAGTTTTTTATGATCACCTTTTCGGACGAGCCGGAAGAGGTGAGCGACTTCACCAGTTCGGTGGATGAGATCCAGAACAAACTGGTCTTCGCGGTTCCCCGGCATCGTACGGCGCTGCTGGACGCCATTTACATGGGCGTGAGCAAGATGCGCCAGGCCAAGTTTGCCAAGAAGGCCCTGCTCATCATCTCCGATGGGGGCGACAATCACAGCCGCTACACCGAAAACGAGATCCGGTCGATGGTGAAGGAAGCCGACGTAATGATCTACGCCATCGGCATCTATGACCGCTACGCGTCTGCGCAGGAAGAGCGGCTGGGGCCGCAACTGCTGAGCGACATCACCGAACTGACCGGGGGCCGCGCTTTCACCATCGACAACCCCAACGACCTGGGCGACGTGGCCACCAAGATCGGCGTGGAGCTGCGCAATCAGTATGTGCTGGGGTACCGTCCCAACAAGGTCGTGCGCGACGGCAAATGGCGTAAGATAAAAGTGAAGTTGATGCCACCGAAAGGATTGCCGCCTCTACGGGTGTATGCCAGGACGGGATATTACGCACCTGCGGAATAGGGCCGCGAGGGTTCTGTTTCTTCTCCTCCTGTTCGTGATCTGGGCCGGGCCGCGGGTGGCGGCGCCGGTTCGGGCTCAGTCCGCTTCGCGCCAAGACTCGCAGCCGCAGAAACCGGCGTCCCAGAACGAAACGAAGCCCGCAGCTACTCCAGTTGCTCCTCCCGCCGCCCCAGCACCGCCTCCCCAGGAACCGAAAGACAAGCAGGACAAGAACCTCAATGACCAGGGGGTCTTCGTTTTTCGCAAGGATGTGGACGAAGTCCTTCTGCATGCCACCGTGCAGGACGACAAGAATCACATCGTGACCAACCTCGACCGCAGTGCGTTCACGGTGTTTGAAGATGGAAAGCCGCAGAACATCATCTCGTTCCACAACGAGGATATCCCGGTCGCGATGGGCATTGTGATCGACAATTCCGGGTCCATGCGGGAGAAGCGGAACAAGGTGAATCAGGCGGCGTTGAATCTGGTGCGGTCGAGCAATCCGAAGGATGAGGTCTTTGTCGTGAACTTCAACGACGAATACTATCTCGACCAGGACTTCACCAACGACCTGCTGAAGTTGAAAGAGGCGCTGGAAAAAATCGACGCCCGCGGAGGCACCGCCCTCTACGATGCCGTAGTGGCCTCAGCAGAGCACCTGAAGCGCAACGCGCGCCTGGAGAAGAAGGTGTTGTTCGTTGTAACCGACGGCGAGGACAACGCCAGTAACGGGACTCTGGAGCAGGCCGTGAAGCAGTTACAGGAGGAGAACGGGCCGTCGGTGTATGCCATCGGAATCCTGGGGGATGAAGAACATCCCAAGCGGGCCAAGCGCGCACTGGAGATCATTGCGCAGAGAACCGGCGGGATTGCCTTCTTTCCGAAGACCCTGGATGAAGTGGACGAGATCAGCCGGACCGTGGCGCACGACATCCGGAACCAGTACACGATTGGCTACAAGCCGACGAAGCCGCGCGGAGAAGGCGGCTTCCGTGCGGTTCGAGTCGACGCCAAAGCCAAAGGTCACAGCAAGATGACTGTGCGCACCAAGAGCGGATATTACGCCGGGGTGCAACCGGCGGGGGCGGCGAGCAAGTAGGGCGCGCCGTCGCTCACCACTTCAGCTGCGTGGCGAGAGAGACGTTGCAAGCAACGTCTCTACGAATTACTTTTCCAACGACTGGGCGGCCGATTCAATTAGCGCTGCTTCATCCTGCAGGGCGTTCGCTACGCGTACGATTTCCTGCTCCGCCTCACCGTACCTCTTCTGCTCGATGCCTTCCCGCACGCTGGGGACGGTCTTCACTTCGTATCCGCTATAGATGCCGGGAGCATAGAGCAGGTGTTTGTACCACGGACGGCGCGGGAGTCCGTCATCGTTGGTCAGTTTGCGTTCGCTCTCGATGAGGCGCTGGTTCAGGGCGCGCAGCGACTCCGCCTGACTTTCGCTTAATGACGCCTGCTTGTGCGACCAAGCCAGCCGGTAGTGATCGGCGCTGCGGGCCAGCGCATCAGCGGCGTTCTGCATCGGTGCGAAGTTCAAGTGCGGTGGAACTTCTTCCCTAGGTGGCGCGACCGTGGGACGCCGGGGGTCGAGCGTAGCCTTGAAGACGCCTTCGTCGAGTTCTTTATTGCGCTCTTGAATTTCTTCCTGCTTGTCGGCCAGCAGCTTTTCCAGGTCTTTGGTGTATTTCTGGATGGTGTCTGCGAAGTCCACAAAATCGAAAGGCAGGACTTCGGCGTCGGCCAGACGCATCACCGTTGTGCCGACCGTCTGCGACAGCGCGCGGCCATACACGAACTCAAAATCGGAGAAATGCATGTACCAGTAGAAGTCGTCGTAGATGGAGTGGTAGATGCCCTGTTCGTCCTCGCCCCCGTAGCCGAGGTCGAGAGTGGCGACGCCGAGATGATCGAGGAATCCGGTAAAGTCGGTGCCGGAACCCAGTGCGTTGATGCGCAGATCGGCACGCTGCCGCAGTTCCTTTCTCTCGTCGGCTGACTTGGCCTGCGCAATCTTCGACAACTGCAGACGCTGCCACACCGTCAGCTTCGTCTCAGGGTCTTCGATGTCGCGGGCGACTCCGTTAATGAACTGTTCCAGCGTGTGCGAGCCTCCCATGCTGAGAAGACCACGGTCGTTGCCGTCGGTATTGATGTAGACGGCGGCGTGCTGCTGCAACTCTTGGGCGTGCGCCTCGACCCATTCGGTCGAGCCGAGCAGCATGGGCTCCTCGCCATCCCACGCGGCGTAAATGATGGTGCGCCGTGGTTTCCATCCCTGTTTGACCAAAGTTCCCAGCGCGCGGGCTTCCTCCAGCAGCGGAGCTTGACCAGAGACGGGATCTTCCGCGCCGTTTACCCATGCATCGTGATGATTGCCGCGGATAATCCACTCGTCGGGCGCGACGCTACCGGGTATCTTCGCGATCACGTCGTTGACAGGTTTGATGTCCCAGTTGAATTCCACTTTCAGATGGACCTTCGCTGGCCCCGGCCCGACGTGGTAGGGGATGGGCAGATTGCCGCGCCACTCGTCGGGAGCCATCGGTCCCTTGAGGGCGGCGAGCAGAGGCTGCGCGTCGCCGTAAGAAATCGGGAGAACCGGAATTTTCGTGATGCTCTTCGCTTCTTTCACAGAAAGACGCGGATGCTCGGGCGAGGCGACATAGCCGGGAGTGAGCGGGTCTCCGGGATTCGACGAAGCAAAATCCATAACGCTGCCGCGCTGCACGCCATCGGCGTTGCGCATGGGTCCTTGCGGGAACACGTTGTCGCGGGTGTAGCCGTCATCCTGCGGTTCGGAATAGATGAGGCAGCCGATCGCTCCGTGTTCAGCCGCAACCTTGGGCTTCACTCCCCGCCACGAGTGGTAGTACTTCGCGATCACGATCGCACCCTTGACCGAGATGCCCAACCGGTCGAGTTTCTCGTAGTCCTCGGGCAGTCCGTAGTTAACGAATACCAGCGGCGCGGTGACGTTACCGTCAATGGAATAAGCGTTGTAGGTGGGAAGCTGCTCCGATTTTTGATTCGATGTTGGATCGACTGCCAGCGACGGCTCCTCCAACTTCGCCGTGAATTTAGTGGGCTCGATCATCTCCAGAACGCGGATCTTGGGAGTGGGGAAGAGCACGTCGAAGGTTTCGATGTGGGCATCGAGTCCCCATTCTCTGAAGCGGGCGAGAATCCATTCGGCGTTCTCCTTGTCGTAGGAAGACCCGACATGATGCGGCCGCGCGCTGAGACGGCGCATGTATTCGCGAAGATTCGCGGGGTCGGGGATGGCGCGGAATTTCGCCTCCCACTCACGCTCGGTCTGGCTGGA
>JADGNQ010000325.1 GCA_017883385.1 Candidatus Sulfotelmatobacter sp. | reverse complement strand
CAGTTCCGAAGTCGTCAATCGCTAGGGTCACCCCTATGGCCTTTAATTCTTGAACAACTGACAACATCAGGTTCGCATTAGCTAGGAGTAGGCTTTCTGTTAGCTCCAGTTCGAGGTATTGCGGGGCGAGGCCAGTCTCGTGGAGCACTCTTCTGATGAGTTCGCAGAAGCCGTCTTGACGAAACTGGATCGCTGATACGTTCACTGCCACTGAAACGGCGGGAAGCCCTTCGTCTTGCCATTTCCGCGCCTGACGGCAGGCTGTCCTCACCACCCATTCCCCAATTGGCACGATCAGTCCGCTGTTCTCAGCAATTCGTATGAACTTATCCGGTGGCACAAGACCCAAGTCCGGATGCTGCCAGCGAAGGAGCGCCTCCAACCCGGTGATCCTTCCAGTGGCAATATCCATCTGGGGCTGGTACACCAGAAAGAGTTCTTTCTTGTCGAGTGCCAGCCGCAAGCTGTTCTCCAAGGTTAATCGCTCCACGACCTGAGCGTTCATGTCCGCCGTAAAAAACCTAAAGTTGTTACGCCCGTTGTCCTTGGCACTATACATAGCCGCATCGGCATTCTTGATCAGCGTTTCGCCGTCCGCGCCGTGTTCCGGAAAGATGCTGATGCCGACGCTACAGCCAATGCTGAGTGAGTGACCTTGAACAACGAATTCAGCGGTCATCAAATTTACGATCCGTTCGGTCGCAACCGCCGCATCGGCCACATCTTTTAAGCCAGTCAACACGATGAGAAATTCGTCTCCTCCGACCCGAGCCACGGTGTCCTGTTCCCGCGCCCATGTCTTAAGCCGCTCTGCAACTTCTTGCAGGAGAAGGTCGGCGACCGAGTGACCGAGCGAGTCGTTGATGTCTTTGAACCTGTCGAGATCGAGGAACAGAATTGCCACTTTGTCCTTCCGCCGACGAGCGCCAGCGAGGGCCTTGGCCAAGCGATCCTGAAGGAGGGTCCGATTGGGCAGTCCCGTCAGAGCATCGTAGTAGGCCAAGTATTGGACCCGTTCCTCGGCGAGTTTGCGGGCGGTGATGTCTTCGTAGGTTCCAATGACGCCGATCACCTTGCCCTCCCGGTCCCACAGGGGCAATTTGCTGGTTCGGAGCCACACCCGGCCTCTGTCGGCCCTGTCCTGTATTTCTTCATAGCCGAGCTTTGCCGATCCTTGTTCCATGACCAGCTTGTCATCGGTGCGATAAACTTCAGCCGTCTCACTCCAGACGAGGTCAAAATCGCTTTTGCCGATAATCTCTGCCGGGTTGTTCAAACCCGCATCGGTCGCAAAAGCCCGGTTGCAGCCCACGTAGGTGCAGTTCCGGTCTTTCCAAAACACGCGTTGAGGAATGGTGTTCAGGATGGTCTGAAGCATCTGGTGTGCCCGGTACAGTTCCTCCTCGGCCCGCTTCCGCTCCGTGATGTCCTGCTTGATGGCAATAAAGTATCTATCAGCAGGGTTGCCAACGTCTCGCGATACAGGCGTGATCGTCATCTCCTCGGTGTAGGTCGTTCCATCTTTCCGCCTGTTGACAATCTCGCCTTGCCAGACCTTGCCTGATGAGAGGGTTGACCAGAGCTCGGCATAGTAGCTTTCGGGCTGCGCCCCGGATTTCAACAGGCGCAAGTTGTTGCCCAGTGCTTCTTCTTTGCTGTAGCCAGTCATCGCAGTAAACGCATGATTTGCCCACACGATGGTGCCTTCGAAGTCTGTGATCACGATGGCGTTTGCGGCCGCTTCTAGGACGGCTGACTGCAATTTCAATTGCTCCTCAGCACGTTTGCGAAGGGTGATGTCACGAGCAATCGCCGAAGCTCCTGTAATCAGCCCGGTTGAGTCTTTGATCGGCGAGACGGACAACGACACGTCTAGTACGGAGCCTGTCTTCGTGAGTCGTTGAGTTTCGAGGCATTCTATTGGCTGTCCATTCAGTACCCGCTCCACTATGGCTTGTATTTCAGCTTGCCTTTCCGGGGGCACTAAGAAGGATAGGTCTCGTCCTACGACTTCACCTCTTCTGTAGCCATACATCTTCTCTGCTGCTCGGTTCCAACTGGTGATCTTTCCGTCCCTGCTTTTCCCGAGAATAGCGTCTTCTGAGAACTCCTCGATGGATGCTAGCTTCTGTACCGTTTCTTCTGCTTTCTTGCGCTCCGTAACGTCACGCGCTGCTATCAACTCCGCTTCGACCCCATGAAAATGCAGGTCATGACCGACAATCTCCACATCGATGATCGCGCCATCCTTCTTTCGATGTCTCCAAATCGTGGTCTTCTGAAGGCCGTGAATTGGTTTTGCGGTGGCTTCCAACAGATCAGGAATGTCTTCCTCGGGCCTTATGTCCGTAATTGTCATCGTCAAGAATTCACGTCTTGAAAAACCATATTGTCGAGCCGCCGCTTCATTCACCGCCAGAAACTTAAGAGTCTTGCGTTCAAAAACCCACATCGGAAGCGGATTGCTGTCAAATAGAAGCTGATACTGTATTTCTGACCGTTGGTCGCTCTTTTGAGCATGCCGCGTTGTGAACACCGCGATCCCGAAAGCTAGGACTACAGCCAACCCACTCACCAACACAGCAAGGCGACGGGCCTTTGCGTAATCAACTTGGGCTTCTTGGACAGCTACGTCCACTTCGCTTTTCTGAAACTCCACGAACTCGTTCCAAGCAACGTGATATTTCAGGAGGGCCGGTAGTACTTCGTTGACTACAACCGCTTCCGCTTCGTCGTGTCTCCCATCATCGACCAGCAAATGGATAGCTCGTAGGTAGCTTTCCACATATGGTTTTCTTGCCCTTTTCACCGCAGATAGTAGTTGCTTCTCTTTCTCTGACGCACAACGCCTTTCGCTCTCGTCCACTAGCGTCGTAATTTCCTTGGTATTCTCGGACCTCGTGGCCAACATTTTTTTGACGAGTGCTCTATTTTCCACGAGGACTATTTGCATGACGATGCGGTTGTTGTCATTGGAGAGCGCCAACGCTTTTCGTGCCAACTGCAGGTTTGTTAACTGCCTGCCCGTGATGTCGCCAAGGGTCTCATCGATTGTTTGCATCCGGCGAAGCCCTAACTGCGCGATGCCCAGCAAGAGGGCAATCAGGACGGCAAATGCCACGCCCAATCTCAGCCCTATGTGTTGCTTGCTTTTCAATCCAAACTCCTATTGAGTGCTCTCACTCACTGGGTCAAACTAAAGAAGAACCGCTCAAAACTGTTGGGAGAACCAGCGCAATGATTGCGCAGCGCAGTGCCCGAAAAGGTCGGTGCTGCGTGGACATAGTTCATCAGAGAGGCAGTCCGAGGGGGAGCATGCGACTAGCGTAGCAAGTGCATTTGGGCGACCAGTCCGAAGTTTCAGCTAAGTTGTTGAATTGACTTGTACCGCGGGACTTGGGCGCAATGGAAGAGGAGGCCGATCGTTTGTGGCGTGGACACTATTCCAGTTTCTGGGCGGTTCGGGTTTCATGGCGTGCCGCTAGACACCGCGAGCAGCGGCAGCGGCGTGCAGATGGCACGCACAGAACAAACTAGAGTGACGGTGCTCCTTTAAGTCTCCAGAGTCTGTCGCGGGGTAGTCCTTTGCGTTTTCTCGCATGAATGAGACCGAGTACGCTGTTGTTTGCTTTTCGCAACCTTCACTTTCTGGGCGTTGTTCTCACACTAAGAGCCTCATGTCCTCATCACGCGAGGTTGGCCTTGAATAACGCACTACAGAAGCAACGCCGCACCGGACCGATGCAGCAAGTTGAAACACGCGAGTGGTGGTTGTGGGAGACGCCCTCTTGATACAAATTGCGCGCCGATTGAGTGCTTCCATTCGGGGTGTCGATACAATTTCACGCTCGGTCCTGATGCAAACTGGAAGTCAGGTTGCGAACGAGGGAAGTTTGGCAAGAGTTGGCGGCGATGAGTTCACCATACTGTTGGAGGACATCAGAGATTGCGGCGATGCCATTCGAGTCCCCGCATTCGCCCGTTTCGGTATCCACAAACGCAATTTGTTGGAAGCCCGGATGGTAGTCACAACCTATAATCCTCATGTTCGGCTCCTTTCTCCCGGGCCTTGGTTGGTTCGCACCACCAAAGTCTA
>JADGNQ010000324.1 GCA_017883385.1 Candidatus Sulfotelmatobacter sp. | reverse complement strand
CGTGTTCGACATTATTCTGGACAGCTCGCAGCTCGGGCTGCAGATTCACGAGTCGGTCGGGCATCCGATTGAACTCGACCGCGTGCTGGGGATGGAAGCCAATTTTGCGGGGACGTCATTCCTGACGCTCGAAAAGCTGCGCAACTTGCGCTACGGCAGCGAACTGGTGAATGTGGTCGCCGACGCGCGGCAGGAGCATGGACCAGGGCTGGGAACTTTCGGATTTGATGACGAAGGCGTCGCGGCGCAGTGCACGCCGATTATCACGAACGGATTGTTCACGGGATATCTGAGTTCGCGGGAGACAGCGCACACGATCGGCGAGAACCGGTCGGGGGGAACGCTGCGCGCCGAGGGATGGAACCGGCTGCCGATGATCCGCATGACGAACATTAGCTTGCTGCCAGGAGAAAGGCCCCTGGGCCTGGAACAACTGATTGCGTCTACCGATCGCGGCGTACTCCTGCAGACGAACCGCTCGTGGTCGATCGACGACAAGCGCTATAACTTTCAATTCGGTTGCGAAATCGGGTGGGAGATCAAAAATGGCAAGCGCGCGCGCATGGTGAAGAATCCGTCGTATTCGGGGATCACCACGGAATTCTGGAATTCGCTGGATGCGATTTGCTCGCGCGACGAGTGGATTTTGTGGGGAACTCCGAATTGTGGAAAAGGACAGCCGCAGCAGGTGATGGGGACGGGCCACGGCGCGGCACCGTCGCGGTTCCGGGGAATAAAAGTGGGGTCAGCGTATAAGAGCAACTGATTTCACCACGCAGACACGGAGTCACGGAGAACTGCAAGAACGAGTCTGATGCTAACCCAACAGCAAGCCGGCGACATTTTTGACCGCATCAAGAGGCTCTCGACCGCGGATGAGGTCGAGGTGCTTTTCACCGGCGGACGGTTTGCGCTTACCCGGTTCGCCAACAACACGATTCACCAGAATGTGGCCGAGGAGAATCACGTCGTCTCGGTGCGCACTGTGTTTGGAGGGCGGACGGCGCGGGCTTTTACCAACAAGTTTGACGAGGAGAGCTTGCGGCAGGTGGTGCGGTCGTCTGAGAGCCTTGCCAGGGTGCAACATCCTGATTCGGACCTTTTGCCGATGCCTGATTCGCAGGAGGCTACGGGCAGGGCGGGCGCGGGAGCGGGCGCAGCACAAGCACCTTCCCGGCATTTTCAGCAGACCGCGGACATTACTCCGGAACAGCGGGCGGATGGTGTGAAGAAGATCGTTGAAGTGGCGGAAAGAAACAAGCTCACGACCGCCGGCGTTTTCTCGAGTGCAGAATCGATTGACGGCATTTTTAACTCGCGCGGGTTGAGCGATTGGCATGCGCAGACCTTGGCGGAGATTTCGATCACCATGCTGGGACCGGATTCTTCCGGCTGGCAGAAAGCCAATTCGGCGGATGTGGCGAAAGTCGATCCCTTGGTGCTGGCCGAGATTGCGGCTAAGAAGGCGCTGGACTCGGCGCGGCCGCGGGAGATTCCAGCAGGGAAGTACACGGTAATCTTGGAGCCCGCGGCCGTGCTCGACATTGTGGGCTTTATGTTCTGGGACTATTCGGGCATGGCGATTCTCGACCAGCGCTCATTTCTCAGCGGCCGCATTGGAACGAAGTTGTTCGGGGACAACATCAGCATTTGGGACGACGTGGCGCATCCCTTGCAAACGGGATCTCCTTTCGATGGAGAAGGCGTGCAGCGACAGAGAGTCGGGCTGGTGGAGAACGGAGTCGTAAAGCGGGTGGTCTATGCGCGGGCGACTGCGGACAGAATGAAGCGCTCGGAACACAAAGAGAAAGCTGGTCTGATTGAAGCGACTGGCCACGGCTTTGCGTTGCCCAATGAAATGGGCGAGATGCCGCAGAACATTGTGTTCGCCCCGGTGCGCGATCCGCAGACGGTGGAGCAGATGATTGCTTCGACAGAACGCGGAGTACTGGTGACGCGGTTGTGGTACATCCGCGAGGTTGATCCTTACGAGAAGATGCTGACGGGAATGACCCGCGACGGCACGTTCTATGTGGAGAACGGACGCGTGCAGTGCGGAGTGCGCAATTTCCGCCTGAATGAGAGTCTGATTCATATGCTGTCGAACGTGGAGGCCATGAGCGAGCCGGTGAGATCGTCCGGTGAAGAGTCGTTTGACATGGTGGTTCCGGCGATGAAGATCAAGGACTTTAATTTCACCGAAGTGACGAAGTTCTAGCAGTAGTCAGCCAACGTGCACCAGTCGGTCTTGGGGCATTCAGCATTCGGCTACTAGTTGTTTTGGTCCCCGGTTTTTGTCCGGCAGTTACCGGAAATTGACCCGGAATTGACCGGGAATTGACGGGCTCGACAGGCTGTTTCGGACTCGAAACTGCGCTTCAGAATCCCTCCTAATCCATTCAAAGAAAAGCAGTTATGCTCCATCGTTCCATGACTTCGGTAACTTTGTTTGGGGAATTCGCGGGTGTACGCTCCCCTTTAGTTGGATGAAGGTCCGGGAAAAGGAACGGCGCCCCCGGGAGGAAGGTTTTCTCAGCGTGGCGGCAGAGGGGAAAGCACCGATGGTTGAGGCGCAGGCAAACACGGGGCACTACGAAGAGATGCAAAGTGCACCGCGATTTCCGCTGCACCTGTCAGCATCGGTCAAATCGGAGGGCAGCGCGTATTCGGCGGAGACGGAGAACATCTCAGCCAACGGCGTGCTGTTCGCCATGGACAACGATGTGCCCGTGGGTTCGATGGTTGACTTCACGATATTGCTGCCGGCCGATGTTGTGGGCGCGCGGCGCGACGTGCAGATCGACTGCCGGGGCCGGGTGGTGCGCAGTTTTGAGGATCGGGGACGCCGGGGTGTGGGCGTGGTGATTGACGAATACCATTTTGAGCGTGCGTAGGCACAAGGGACCGAATGGCTAGCAATTCTGTGATCGCGGACGAAAATCTCGGAGCAGGCGACGACAGCGGCAAGGGCGCGTTTGTCCGAGTGATTGTGGCCGATACGCAGGCCATTTTCCGCGCGGGATTGCGTAAGGTCTTCGCACTCGAAGACGACATTCGCGTGGTTGGGCAGGCCGAAACGCTGGCGCAAGCTCAGTCCGCGGTGAAGAGATTTTCCTGTGACGTTGTAATTTTTGAGGCGGCACTGGCGCCGAATCCAGTGGAAGCCGTGGCCGATCTTTTGCGCCAGAACCCGCAGATACGGATCGTGGTGGTGACGCCTGGGTCTAGCGAGGAGTTGACTCTGGACTTGTTTCGCCGGGGCGCACACGGCATTGTGTCGCGCGAGGTGGAACCGGAACTGTTAGTCGATTGCTTGCGCAAGGTGGCGGGCGGAGAAAACTGGCTCGACAGTCAGGGCACGCACTGGGTGATGGAAGCGTATCGCAACCAGAACAACCGGCCGGCGGGTGCGCGTCCGAAGGTCCAGCTTACACCCAAGGAAACACTGATCGTTTCCTGTGTGACGCAGGGAATGAAGAACAAAGAGATCGCATTGCGAGTCGGCACCACCGAACAGGTGGTAAAGAACTATCTGCGCAAAGTGTACGACAAGCTTGGAGTTGCAGATCGTCTGGAATTGGCCCTCTATTGTCTGAATCATCATGTGGTAGACAATACGAAGGTGCCTCCGTTGCCGGTTTCTCCTGAATCCGGCACGGCCGCGAAGGCAGCAGCGGCGGGCGCGTCAGGGGCTGGCTCGACCCCCATATCCGGCCCGACGTCTAGCGTTGACACTGACATTCCGGGAAAACTTTCCTAACGAGTCGTCTCGTTCCCGTTCTCATCTTCTCCATTTCAAGTTGCGGTTTCGACGACTTCACCCATAGAATTGAAAAGACTCGAAGGGCCACGGAATCGCCAGGAATGGCGGCTGGGTAGAGGGCTTCTTTAGGAGTCGTTCCTTCCACCGATTCACGCCGGAGAGATGGCCGAGTGGCTGAAGGCGCACGCTTGGAAAGCGTGTTTACTCGAAAGGGTAACGTGGGTTCGAATCCCACTCTCTCCGCCATATTTTCAATAGCTTAGAGACAGTGAAACCCGCGTGAAACCTGCCTACTGCTTCGCAAGAGCCATTCGCACTATTTTGCTGTGCGCCTGTGACA
>JADGNQ010000150.1 GCA_017883385.1 Candidatus Sulfotelmatobacter sp. | reverse complement strand
AAGGATTTCGGGCCCCTCAAGACACGATTTCTCGCGACAGGAGACCGCGCCCATGAAGGCCAATCGCAGACGTTTCTTAACCACACTTGGAGCAACGGCATCGGCCACGCGGTCCTGCTGGCCATCGCGCGCTGTCGCACCGCCGCCCTCGGCGGCCACATCGATGAGTGCACCGACTGCGGACATCGTGCCACCATCTCCTACAATAGCTGTCGCAACCGGCACTGCCCGAAGTGTCAGACTGCTGCGCGCGAACGCTGGATCGCGGCGCGTGGTCGTGAACTGCTGCCCACGCCCTACGTCCACGTCGTCTTCACCCTGCCGCCGCAACTGGCTGTGCTGGCTCTCCAGAACAAGGAAACTCATCTATGGTTTGCTGCTCCGGGCCAGCGCCGAAACCCTGCTGGAGGTCGCGCGCAATCCCGCCCATCTCGGTGTCGAGATCGGCTTCTTCAGCGTGCTCCATACTTGGAACCAGAAACTCCAACTTCACCCCCATGTCCACTGTGTCGTTCCCGCCGGCGGACTCTCTCGCGATCACGCCCGCTGGATTCGATCCCACCCACGCTTCTTCCTTCCCATCGCCGTACTGCGGCGCGTGTTTCGCGAGCGGATCGCTGCGGCACAACGCGCTCGTTGGGCAAAGGTCAAGGCGATGCAGTAGGCTGCTTAAAACCAGATTGGATTGAATTGAGGCATGCAGGGGGTAATGGGTCAGCACGATTTCCACAAGAGATATACGATGACTCGGAGGCGACGAATTCCACGTTTGTTCGCTGCTCGCCTCCGGTTGGCGAGAAATCCGAAGTTGCGGATGCGCACGAAGCCGCGTGGCAATAGGTGGAGAAGGAAGCGGCGCAAGAACTCTTCGACCGCCAAAGTCAGGATCCTCTTCTTGTTGCCGTGGGCAGAGTCGCGCCAGCGAAAAGCGACGTTTCCGTGGGCGAGAGCAACCAACCTGCCGTTGGAGATGGCGACGCGATAGGTGTAGGCGCCGAGATAGCGCAGCACATGTTCTGGCCCGCCGAAAGGCCTTAAGCCGTGGGCCTAAAATCCTACCAACGCAAATTAGGACACTACCATGGGATCTGGAGGGTTTTAGGTAACTTCTAGTATGGTACAACCAGTCCACATCTCGAACCAGGTGGCCGCGCTAGCACGCCGTAGTGAAGTCAGTTCCGACGCCAAGCTGCGCCCACGCCGACCGCCTGCGTCAATCCATCCTGAGACGCGCTTTCGAAGGTAAGCTGGTGCCGCAAGATTCAGCGAAAAGCGCTCCTCCCGCCCAAAGAAGCGAGGACCAGGGCGGGCGGAGTGTTCTCATCGACGGAGTTCCTTCCCGGTTCATAAAAACTCCTCATAGTCAGCCAGGGCCTTCCAAGTCGGATTTGGCCTCTCGTTCGGCAGTTATTGCGCGCTCCCTTCTTTTGGATAGGACCTGCAAGCATTAGTGCAGTCACGGTCGCGCAGCAGTTCTTTTGATTCTGGCGGAATCCGACGGGGGCGCCATCGGAAGCTTTTTCGATTAGGTTCTGAAGAAGACAGTTGAGTTATAGTGATTGCGTGTCGGCCGAACCAATCAACGCGAGAATCGAATCGTCATGAATCTGACACGCAGAGATTTCGCCAAGCTCAGCGTGCTCGGCCTGGCAGCCCGGTTGGTCCCGAATCTGCATGCCGGGACTTCCGCCCCTCGGAAGACCGGCTACTGCGTCATCGGCCTCGGCCGCATAGCGGGTCATTTCATGCCCGCCGTGCGCAGCGCCAACACCTCGCAGATCACCGGGCTTGTAAGCGGCCATCGCGACAAGGCGGAGCGGATCGCGGCCGACTACGGCGTTCCGGCAAGCTCCATCTACAACTACGAAAACTTCGACGAGATCGCGCACAACCCTGCCATCGACGCAGTCTATGTGGCACTGCCCAACTCGATGCACTCCGAGTACACGATCCGCGCCGCCAAAGCCGGCAAACACGTGCTTTGCGAGAAGCCGATGTCGACCAGCGTGGCCGAGGCCGAGGCGATGATAGCGGCTTGCAAGGCGGCCCGCGTGAAGCTGATGATCGCCTATCGCTGCCACTACGAGCCCACAAACCTGAAAGCCATCCAGCTCATCCGCCAGGGCTCGCTAGGCCGGGTGCAGGCCATCGAGAGCACCTTCGGCTTCAACATTGCCCCCGGCGAATGGCGGCTCAGCAAGAAACTCGCCGGTGGTGGGCCGCTCTTTGATGTGGGTATTTACTCACTCAACGCATGCCGCTACCTGACCGGCGAGGAACCTGAGCACCTCGCGGCCATTGCCTCGGTCATCGATCGGGACGGCCGATTCAATGAAGTGGAGGAGAATGTCTCCTGGACAATGAAGTTTCCCTCCGGCGTCGTTGCCAGTTGCAACACTACCTACGGTGCCAACATGGAAGGGTTCTATCGCGTCCATGGATCGAAAGGCTGGCTCGAAGTCGATTCCGCTTTCGTCTACGAAGGACTGAGGCTGCGCGCTGATTTTGTGGGCGCGCAACTTGACGAACTCAACCCAGCGCGCGACCCTTCGCAGTTCCAAGCCGAAGCCGATCACTTTTCACACTGTGTCCAAAACGGGCTGGAGCCACAATCGCCGGGCGAAGAAGGTCTGCGCGATATGCGCTACATCGCGCAGATTTACGGCTCGGCGGGAATCGCAATTTAAGGCTGTGAGTGTTCTTGGTTCACAAGGTCGAGCGTCCCCTAGTCGTGGCACTTCTGGCGAATAAATTCCAGGCTCAGCATCCCGGCCATCGACGCGAAGCAGCGTGTCACCGGGTATTAGCCCGGATGCTTCTGCTGCTGAACTACGATCACTCTCGGGATTTTCACGCGTTTTTGAAACGTGAGCCATCGGGCCTGCAGGCGAAGGCCGGTGCGGTCGTGGCCGAAGAGGAGGAGGCGCGAGAGCGTGCCGACGGTCTGCCCGCCGAGGAACCAACCATGACGGAAGACGAGGATGAAGGCAGCGACTCCGACCCGCCTCCTGCCCGAGTTTTGCGGTTTGGCATTGGGAAAAATCGAGGCCAGCCCGAGTTGGCGAACCCCGAGTTCTGTCGCAAAACGGAGGAAAACTATCGTATGAATGCCCGACAACAAGTTCGGGAAATTCTGGTGAGCAGGAAAATGCGGTGTGGGTCTTGATCGCCCAGCACGCTCAGCTCTACCCACAGTGTCCGGCATGGCGGACTCGGAAAAACTATCAGCGCCTTTGCGCCAAGCACCCGACGAGCTTTCGCGATTTATCGTCAGCAATCCGTTTCAGGACGGTCGATGCCTCCGGCCTTTTTGACCTCTCCCGTACCATCCCCGTAGGATTCAATCGCGCGCCCAAGGACCATGGTTGCTGACGTCTGGCCGAAGAGGCCGGCTTTTGTTCGACCCGGGAAGCCACTAGGCGCGATAAACATGTTTCTGTCCGCAAGTTCCTGGGCATAAGGAGCACGACCATGTCAGGATCAACTGAATCGCAAGGAGGCTTTCTTTCGCGTCGCGGCTTCTTTCGCTGGGCCAGTTCGCTGGCCGCGGCCCTGGGCGCGGCGCCTCTGGCTTCCTCCGCCAAGACTCTTTCATTGTCGACAGCATCGTCAGACGGTGAGGATTACTATGCGAAGCTTGGGGTCCCGACGATTATCAACGCCGCCGGCACCTATACCACGCTGACGGCTGCCTGCATGCCCCCGGAGGTTCTCGCGGCAGTGCAGAAGGCTGCGCTTCATCCGGTGCGTTTGCACGATCTGCAGCAGAAGGCAGGCGAGTACATTGCGCGTCGTCTCAAGTGCGAGGGTGCGGTGGTGACTTCGGGAGCTTCGGGAGCCATCAGCCTGGCGACAGCCGCCTGCCTGCAGTATGCAAACAACAGCAATATTCTAGACATGCCGCAGGCAGTTGAGGGCATGAAGAATCAGGTCATCGTGCAGCGTGCGCACCGCTATGAGTATGACCGCGCCATGTATCTCTGCGGGGCGCGGGTAACCGAGGTGGTCACGCTCGACGACTATAGGCGCGCCTGCGGCGCAGGCAACGCGGTGATGACGAATTTTTTCAACGCTGCGGAGGACGAGGATGGGATCGCAGCGAGCGCACAGATTGGTCGGGAAGAGTGGCTGCGGGTGGCGCACGAGTACAAGATTCCGTGCCATCTGGACGCAGCCGCGGACATGCCTCCTATCTCGAATTTGTGGAAGTACACTGGCATGGGCTTCGACCTTGTGGCTTTTTCAGGAGGCAAGGGAATGCGCGGTCCACAAAACGCGGGCCTGTTGCTTGGCCGGAAGATCCTGACGGACCTGGCCCATGCGAACAATAATCCGGGAGACGGAATCGGCCGCGGCATGAAGGTGGCGAAGGAACAGATTGTGGGCATGGTTGCGGCGGTCGACTGGGTTCTCTCGCATACGGAGGAGTCGATGCAAGGCGACTACCAGAAGCGGGTTGATCTCATCGCCAATGAGGTGAAGGGCATCCGTTCGGTCAGGACGGAGACGGTGGTTCCAAAGATCGCCAACCATGTTCCACATCTCCTCATACGCTTCGACCCGGCGGTCGCTGGCGTCACCACTGGCCAGATCGTAGACGCTTTGCGCAACGGGACGCCTTCGATTGAACTGAATCCGAACACCGGCCAAAAGCCCAACCAGGGCATTCCGGCGGATGCCAACACGCTCGTGGTTGGGGTCTGGATGTTGCAACCCGGTGAAGATGCGATCGTGGGCCAGCGAATTCGAGCAGCCCTCACGAAAAGGGCATGACACTCAGGCCCCGGCCATCGGGTCAATGCCCGTCAACCAGCATCAACACTGCTTTTGCGGGAATGATGTGGGAGCACGATCACGGCTTGCCTTCTCGCAAGAGATGAGCTAGCAAGCATGTTGATGGCGTTTCCTTCTTTCCTGCTCGTAGGGAAGTCGGTGATCGGCAATAATAGACCGCATGCTCAACCGGCGCACTTTCCTCAAGACCAGCGCAATGTCCCTTCCATTGGTCGCCGCCATCCAGACGCTCAATCCTGCGACGATCTCTGCGGAAGCGATCGCCGACGCAGCCATTAGCGGCGTGGCTCCGAAACTCATTCCTCTGCCTGCCAGGCTGGCTCCGGTCGATCCGTCCACCTTGCCCTGGCAGCAGAACATTCGTCGCGTCGGCCAGAGCAACATGACCGAGCACGATCCGGCCGTGATGAACATCGAAGAATGGGCAGACTATTGGCACACGGCCGGTGCCGACATCGTTTTCATCAGTGTGACCGGCATCCTCGCCTTCTATCCCTCAAAGGTTCCGTTCCACCGTCACGGAAAGTTTCTCAATGGCCGTGACTTTTTTGGAGAATGTGTCGCTGCCGCCCGCAAGCGTGGCATGCGCGTCGTCGCCCGCATGAGTCCGGACCTGAATTGGGGCGATGCCCTTGACGCTCACCCGGCATGGGCGATGCGCGACGAGAACGGATCGGTTCTCCGCAATGGCGAAGACTCGCGTCTATTCCGTACCTGCATGTTCACCAGCTACATGGACGACTACGTCCCGGCCATCATGCGCGAGATCAATTCGCTCTACGACGTCGATTGCTTCTACACCAACGGATGGCCTCCCATCGGCAGTCTGCCGAACTGCCATTGCGCCATCTGTAGCAAGCTTCCGCCGTCCAACACGACCGCCTACTGGAGCGCTTTCAACGACCGCGTGCTCGAGTTGTGGCATAAATACGACGCCATCGCTAAAGAGAAGAAGCCCGAAAGCTTTTACTTCGCAAACCTTGGTGGCAATGTCCGCTGCGGCCCCAACCTCGATCGCCTCGGCAAAATCGCAGCCTGGTTCCAGGCCGACAATCAGGGCCGCACCTCGGATGATCCCGCCATCTGGGGATGCAGCCTGCAAGGCCGCGTGTGCAACGCCATGATGGACGGCAAATTCGCCGCCAACGTTTCCGCCGCTTACTCCACCGGAACCGTCCGCTGGCGGAATGCTTCAAAAAATCCCGATGAAGCGAGAATGTGGTTGAACGAAACCCTCGCCAGCGGGATGGCGCTCTACTACCACTTCATCGGCTCGGAGGCGGGATTCGGAGAAGATCGCCGCTGGCAAAAAATCGGCTCTGATTATTTTCAGTGGGCGAAGAAACACGATGCCCACCTGAAGCCCCGCCGATCCCTCGCAAACATCGGCGTCGTCATGGGACAGAACACGCAACTTTTTTATTCGCCTCCACCAGCCACTCACGCTCACGACTACATGCGCGAGACGACACAGGGCATCTACGCGACGCTGCTTGACGGCCGATTCGCCTTCGACTTCGTACACGAAGACCGCCTCGACATCGGACGGATCAGCAAATACCGCGCCCTGCTTCTGCCGAACATCGCCATTCTTAGCGACCATCAATGCCAGCAAATCCGCGACTACGTCCGCTCCGGAGGGTCGATTATGGCCAGCTTCGAAACGGGCCTGTATGACGAGAACCTGCAGCGGCGTGAAGAATTTGCCCTCTCCGATCTGCTCGGCATTAGCAAGGCTGGAGATGTTATCGGAACGAACGGCAACGCCTACTATGGCCGCATTGAACGCAGTCATCCGATCCTTGACGGCTTCTCAAACACCAATTGGCTGCCGGGCGCGCAAAACCGTGTGCCCCTGAAATCGGTGCCAGATCCGGTTCTCACTGTTGTCCCTGGCTTCGTGCAGTATCCTCCGGAATTGGCCTACCCACCGGCCTCGCACACCGATGAGCCAGCAGTAGTGCTACGTGAAGTCGCCTCCAGCCGCCTGGCCTACTTTCCTGGAGACATCGAACGCACCTTCTGGCTTACCGGTCACGGCGATCTTCTGCGCATCTTGCACAACACCATCCGATGGATAACTCAAGATGAAGCCGTGGTCCACGTTGACGGCGAAGGACTCCTCGAGCTCTTTGCATGGGAAACTACGCCAGGCTACGCCATCCACCTGCTCAATTACACGAACCCGAATGCTCACCACGGTTGGCTGAGCACAGTCAACCCGCTGGGTCCACAAACCGTCAGCATGGCGTTGCCCAGCGGAGTGAAGGTCAACGCTGTTGATCTGCTTCGCTCCGAGAGGACCACTCCCTTCCGGCTCGAAGGCTCGGTCTTGCGTTTCACGATACCTCGTGTGGACGACTACGAAATTGCCGCGGTGACTGTCGGATAAGGAGTGTGCTCTGACTTAGATTACGAAATCCGGATTTTCTACAGCCAAGTGTGGCCGTGCATCCAGTAACTGGTCGAAAAAAACAAGCCAATAAAAAAACAAGTCCTTCACGCGACAAATAGGCCGCGAGAACGGCTCTGGCAATCCAGGAATCGGGCTTGGGATTGCCCCCAATTCATGCTCACAGATTCTCGAGCACCAACTTGAGGTAGTTCCAGAAACTCTCCACAGACGATATCTGCACTCGCTCGTTCGGGCTGTGCGGATCGACGATCGTCGGTCCGAAAGACACCATCTGCATGTCCGGATACTTCTCACCGATGACACCGCACTCTAGGCCGGCATGCATGGCGATCAGCTTTGCCGGCTCGCCAAAGAGTTTCTTGTGCACATCCTGGAGCTTGCGCACGATGTCGCTGTTCGGCTCCGGTTTCCAGCCCGGGTATCTCCCTCCGTGCTCCACTTCGGACCCCGCCAGCTGGCATACCGTTGCAACCATGCGGGCAGCTGCCAGCATGCTGCTCTCGATCGCACTTCGCTGACTGGTGACAATCTCCACCGCGTCGCCCTTGGTGCTGACAGTCGCCAGGTTCGTGGAGGTCTGGACCAAACCGGCAACATCGGGGCTCATGGCCAGAACACCATGATGCAAGGTCGCGAGGAGCGCCACAGTTTGCTTGGCGTCATTCGTGTTCAGCACCTTTCCCGGCCGCTCGGCTTTCTCCACTGTGATCTGCAGCCCGGAATCGAATCCACCCAGCTCAGCCCGGTATCCACCTTCAGCTGTGGCTACGAGCGATCTCATTTCATTCTCACGAGAAGGATCGGCTAGCACCGCCACGGCCGCGGCTTCGCGCGGAATCGCATTCTGCGCGCTGCCACCATTGACCTCGGCGATTTCGATCGGAAGACGATCCAGCAGGACCTGAAGGATCCCGCCCATGATCCGCAGGGCATTGCCCCGTCCCTGATGGATATCGACGCCTGAGTGACCGCCCTTCAGGCCCGACACCTTGATGCGCCAGGCGGATCCTGCACCTGCTGGGCGAAGCCCGACTTTACGTCGCGCAGTTGTCTTAACGCCGCCTGAACAACCGATACAGAGTGTCCCCTTCTCTTCGTTGTCGAGGTTGAGAAAATACTTTGACTTCAGCAAGCCGCCCGGAAATGCCGAAGCGCCTGTGAGCCCGCTCTCCTCGTCAATGCTGAAAAGGAACTCCAACGGACCATGCGCAATGTCCTTGCTCTCCATTACCGCTAGTGCGGCGGACACGCCGACTCCATTGTCGGAGCCCAAGGTGGTGCCATCCGCTTTCAGCCAGTCGCCATCTCGTACCACCTTGATAGGGTCGACATCAAAGTCATGGACGGTGCCCTCGTTCTTCTCGCATACCATGTCGAGGTGCCCCTGTAGGAGAGCCATCGGCGCTCCTTCGCGTCCCGGCCGCGCAGGTTTCCGAACCACGAGATTGCCGACATCGTCCTGTACAGATTCCAGACCCAGCTTTGCAGCCAAGCTCAGGACGTACTCCCGCGCTGCAGCTTCCTTCGTCGAGGCGCGAGGAATTGCCGCCAATCTGTCAAAGTGTTTCCATACCGCTTGGGGTTGCAGGTTTGCGAGTGCAGGTACCATGGCACGCTCCAGATGGATCAAAGCTACCAGCCATCGTACAGCGCGAACGCAAAAGCTTGACATCGCCTAGGACAAGGCCCAGCACTAACAGACGCAGCCCTCCAACCTCCGGTAGCCCCGCCGCAGAGCAGATAAGGTAGAGTCTCTAGATGGCAAAGCGCGCACCTGCCCGACGACGTCCTCGCAAGGCCAAGCCCGGCGCAAAACTGCCGATTTGAGGCCGTAAACCTGCGGTTGTGGTTTAAATGCTTTGGAATCAGCCCGCCATTTTGTAATCCGACGGGTTCAAATCCCGTGTGCTGAGGCCACCGAGCATCCTTCCGAAGGCGCGTGGCAATCGCTTGAGTTGGAGCAACACTGCTGAGACCGAACGGACGATTCCGCGCCCCTGTCGCCGGCGCATCTCGTAGTCCAAGTATGGCTTCTCCATCTCTCCATCAATAGCAAAGCCCGCCTCGGCGTGCGCTCTGGCGGGCCTTTGTTCTAAGTATGACTGCTTCTCAGTCTATGCCGCCTTCTTCTGTTTCGCCTTCCACGCTGCCCATCGTGCCCTCTGAGCCGCTGCAATCTTCCGACGAGCCGATGCTGACATAATGCGCTTAGGCCTCGTCGAACCTGCGGAGCGTTTCGCCCATCGTGCTTTCTGTGCAAGACTGATGGCCCTGCGACCTGCTGCTGACAGAGTACGGCGTCTGGGAGAAGTGCCGGACCCGTTGCTGGTGTTCAGGCCCCGGAGTGCATTAATAGCTGCGTCCAGGCGACCGAGTTCAGATTGGACCTGCTTGCGTTCTACCTGTAGCTGATTCACTATCTGTGACAGTTGTGACATGGATTACCCCCTCGGACGACAATCTTAACAGGACGAGAAGGCTTAGTGGGCGCGGGTTTTGGCTCCCTCGTGACTTTGAAGCCCGGTCCGAGTAACTGCATTTCCGACCTTCCAGGACAAGGACGAGAGTAAACCGTCAAGCGACGCTGCGTGAAGAACGGACGAATTGCACTGCCCGAGCCGACTGGAACGAGTAGCGAGCCACGCGGGGACTCCATTTTATGAAGTCGGCGCACGAGGCGTCCTCGACCATGTGCTTGCGTAATACCTTCAACCGGTAGAGAAGCTCCCGCCAATGCTCTCTTTCAAGATTGTTAGGTCCTTGCTCATCAGACACCTTGGGTCCACCACCTCGACCGGTAACATGTGAGCTCTCGCAACGTTTTATAAAATCCCGCCACGACTGCTGGGGCTTCTGGTTCATAATGTCTTGAATGATCTGCGTTGCTGGCTTGGGGTACCGCTTCAGAAAGAGCCGACGCTCCTCCCGCAAATGGGCGCGTCTCGCTTCTGAATAGACATGGTTGCTGAGCATCCCACAAAGCCTGGGCGTTACCATTCGCGAGCGTGTTACGAAGTTCAACGTCGAGAAGATCAAGCCTCAGGATCTCGCCGGCGCCGCGGGTCCGCCCGACGAAGAAACCTAGGAGAGAAGGCCACGAATGACAACCTCATCCGCCAGAAAACATGCAGGGCCCGTGCCGGCGAGCGAGCAGCCCGCTATTCCGGAGCCTGCGTACGCCGAGCGTGCGCGTACCTTGATGCACTTGGGTAGCGTAGGGAGCCTCTCAACACTCTCGCGGAAACAGCCAGGATTCCCGTTCGGATCAGTCATGCCCTACGGCTTGGACGAACAGGGCCGTCCAATCTTCCTTATAAGCACGATGGCCATGCATACGCAGAACTTGAAGGCGGACGCCCGCGCCAGCTTACTCGTGACCCAGGATGACGCCGGCGGCGACCCGCTCGGGGCATCCAGAGTCACGTTAGTTGGAAATGTGGTGCCCATAGCAAAGACGGAAGTGGGTGCCGCTCGCAGCCTCTATCTGGGACGCCATGCCAATAGCCGCTATTGGGTGGATTTTGAGGACTTTTCTTTTTACCGCATGGACGTCGTGGACATTTATTTCGTTGGGGGCTTCGGGGTGATGGGTTGGGTAGCTGCCGCCGAATATCAGGGCTGCGAACCCGACCCATTGGCTGACTCAATGGCCAAAATCATCCAGCACATGAACGCCGACCACAAGGATGCGCTCGTCCTGCTTGCTCGGGAATTTGCTCGCATCGACTCCGAGGAGGCGACGATGACCGCCG
>JADGNQ010000149.1 GCA_017883385.1 Candidatus Sulfotelmatobacter sp. | reverse complement strand
TGCGGTCACGATCAGCGATAGCGTGGTAGGCAGTCCTCAGAGTGTGGGATTGACGGGCACTGGAGTTACCTTAGCAGCAGTAGTCACTTTGACTCCCCCTAGTCTGGTTTTCTCCAGCGTCTCAGTTGGAACCTCCTCCGTTGCCCAGACCGTAACGCTTGGCAACAGTGGCAACGCGACGCTGAGCGTCAGCGGTATCCAGGCCACCGGAAACTACGCACAAACCAACAATTGTCCTGCCAGTCTCTTGGCAGGAAATTCGTGTGCCATTAACGTGACCTTCACTCCCACTGCAACTGGAACTCGCAGCGGTGCGGTCACGATCAGCGACAGCCTGGCGGGTAGTCCTCAGAGCGTGGGGCTAAGCGGCGCGGGATCAGACTTCAGCCTCGCCAGTTCCACTGGCCAACAAACCATCAAAGCCGGGGCCACCGCCAGCTACGCCCTGACTGTTTCCTCTGTAGGGGGATCATTTTCCAAGACGGTTGGCTTTAACTGCGGCGGGTTGCCTGCCAATGCAACCTGCACCTTCTCGCCAGTCTCGGTAACTCCAGGTGCAAACGGTGCCTCCACCACCGTGACCATCACAACGACAGCGTCCTCGGCCGCGGCCACCCCGGTACTTCTCTCCCCCAACCGTCCGGTCCTTGCAGTCTGGATTCAGTTTCAAGGCCTCGGATTGTTCGGAATCGTCGTGGCTGGATGCAAGAAGCGCTCAAAGCGGGTAACTATCTTCATACTTCTCGCTCTCTTGATGCTTGGCATGATGGTCATGTCGGGATGCGCGGGCGGAACGGGAATCGCGCAAACGGGATCGACCACCTATACGGTCACCGTCACTGGTACTTCCGGTGCCTTGCACCACGCTCTGCCTCTGACCTTAACCGTCCAATAAACCTCAGGGCTGACTTAAGCGCTGGTACTAGTCAGTAGCAGCTTGAGTCAGCCCTCCTCCGCTGGCACCCGGCAAAGAATCCGCTCGGACTTCTTTTCGAGAGACGTAGGGATCACTAGCATTCCGGCGTTGCCGATTTCGGTTTCGAGGGCTTCGATCAACAGATCAAGGCGCCGTTCGGCTGAGACGTCGTTTGGTGCAATGGCGATTCGAGTCACGCTCCCATTCCTTCCTGATACAGTCACACGGCCTGCGGCATTGATCCTCGGGTAGAGCGGGGCTTACTTCCTGCTGGCTCAAATCTGCTAGTTCAAATCGCTGGGCCCGTCTATCATGATCTATTCGCCCTTCGCTTTCAGCCTCGTGAGGCCGAGGACCCGGGTTGATCGGTGTACCACAGACCATCCGCTCATGAAGATTTTGTTGGTGCATCCAAGCGATTTCGTCGAGGCCGGACCGTGGAGGGAAACGGAATGGAACCTGATCGTTGATCTGGGTTGGTCCGGCCGCTATTCATATTTGCAGCAGTCGCAGCGGTTGGGATGCCGCGTACTCAGCATCTACGACCTGCTGGATCATGAGGAGCATCGAACCCAGTTACGAGACCTTCTGAGCGTTGGGTTGGATCAACTGGTCGACTCAGAGTCGATCGACTGGTGGGAGGCCTTTTCCTCTTCCGTGGATCAGGAACTCGGGCAGCTCATGTTGTTGTCCGTTCTGGCCCAACAAGTTCCTGAAAGCGCCGAGATTCGTGCGACACGCCCTCACTTCGCAACGCGAGCGTTGTCAATTCTGCTGAAACGGGAGATCAGTTCCTTCTTTTCGGATCCGACGGCAGGGCTCGGAAGTAGGGCAAGCCACCTCACGGAGAAAGTCGCCAGACTGCGCCCTTCAGAAGTGATCGAGATTATTTTCGATAAATGGGATACCGACTATCGGTTCCGCCGGCTTCTCGGTCGACGGCCACCCGTGTTGACCAAACCAGCGGTACTGCTCCCATCCGCCTACGTAAACGTCTCTCGGGCGCAGTTGGCTTACGCCCAAATGTTGCCGCACCGTCAGTTCCTGCTGGTCGTCACTCGGCGCAGTGGCCGACGTTTGAAGGTTCCGGCGAATGTGGAGGTTCGATCCCTCGCTGCCTACTCCCCACGCGTCTCAGCGTCAACCGAGGGCGAACGTATCCGCCTGCTGGAAATGTGGCAGAAATTGCAGAACGATCGGTTTGCACCGAACCGTGTGCTCGGGTTGGCAATAAAGCTGAATCTGTTCGACATCTTTGCCGGCTTCCTGAAAAGTGGTCTGAGGATCAGGGACGCATGGCGCGAGGTGATCACGAGGGAACCAATCACAGCCGTTCTTTCCGGAGATGAAAACAATGCGTTTACCCGACTGCCGATAACGCTTGCCAAGTCACGAAAATTGCGCACCGTATTTTGCGGTCATGGCGCGCTGGACATGAGTCTCAGTATCCGCACGCCAGGCTCGGACGTTTACCTGGCATCTGGCGATATGACGCGAGATTATCTGGTTGAATGGTGCGGTCTTTCGCCTCATAGAGTTATTGTGGGTGCACCTCATAAGCCCTACAGTTTGCCGTCGTCCAGCAATGAACACAGGAGAGATTGGATCGTCTTGTTTTCGGCGCCCCACGAACTATCTTCCGCACGTACCCAGACATTGTATTCTGAACTCTTACCGGAATTGTGCTCGCTTGCTCGCCAGACCGACCGCAAAGTTATTGTAAAACTGCATCCTTTCGAGAGCCGCAGGATGCGAAACGCAATGATCGAGAAGGCACTTGGCACTGAAGAGAGGGAACTCGTTGAGATGCGAGAGGGCCCCATGACACCAGACGTGCTCGAACGGGCATGGTTCACGGTCACGGTGGAGTCCAGCGTAGCCGTAGAGAGTACGATGAACGGAGTGCCGTGTTTCTTGTGTGGGTGGTTCGATGGGTCCTGGTACGACTATGGTAAACAGTTCGCGAAATACTCCGCAGGCTACTCGCTCGATTCTCCTCTACAAGTTCGACAGATTCCGGATCTGTTACCGCAACTCAAAATCACTGATGCGACCCGCCAAGCCCTCCAGTCCCCCATTAGCCCGGAGCATCTTGAGTCGGTTCTATCCGGTGCATGACAGACAGAAGCCTGCGAGCAATATTTGAGCCCAATCCGGATGCTGTCGAATACCCAACCATAAAGAGGCGGCGTGCGGTTCGCCTTCTTGTTCTGCTAGCGTTTCCATGTACAATTCAGCCGCCCGAATCGGCGACACGATCTGTGCGATTGACCGCAACCGCGATTCGCTTCTCGTTCAACTCTTTGAATAGTGGATCGTGGACAACGAGTTGGGTGCACTCTCTCTCGCCTCAAGGATGGATGTAGGCCAGATTGTCGAAGCGCAAGCCTTCTCCGTTTTTCAATTCGAACACTACGCTGGAACTCGGGTCGCGCCATCCTGTCCTCACGCGCCGCAGTTCTCCCGGCTTGACGGTGACTGAGATTTCGCGCATCTCTGGGCAACGGACCGTAAGGGTCGCGTCCGATGTTCCGCCGTTATAAACATCCACACCCGCAAAGATGCGAGGCCAATAAAAGCGGAACTCCGCTGATCTTGCCTTGGGATCAGCAAGAGCGAGATTGAAGGTTCCGAACCCGCCATCAGGGACGTTCATCTTCCACTCGTCGGCACCCCAGTCGATCACGCCGGATGGATACTGTCCCTTCAACAGAGTCCCGCCCGGCAGATGCGGATCGTCGAAGGATATGTACTGTGGAGGAGTCTTCCCTTCTTTGCCTTGGATGTCGATATCCCGCGCGTCATCGTGCCGGATGCGAAGCACGTGGGTCGCTGCGTCGAACGTGAAGCCGGGCTGATCGAGGTCGCTTCGCGGACTGAGAGGCTTTCCGTTTACGGTAATGAATTCGGGCACAAAATCCAGTCGCAGTACGTCTGAGGACTGGGGATCGAAGGTTGAATAGGTGACAGAACCTTTGCCGTAGCTGATTTTGGTGATCACTGAACTGGAGCCGAGCAGATGGGACTCATCCGCCGGGGCCCATTCGGGCACCGCCCAAAAGGCGTCCATGAGTCTTCTTGGACCGTCCGAATATTGGTCGGTAAACCACCACTGGGTTGAGAACGGCGTAGGGGCATTCTGGGAAAGTCCCTGGAAATAGGTGACCCAGTTGTACGAACGGAACGCAGCATCGCGATAAGCAACCTCGCCAGTTCTGGCAAAGTAGAGCGCCTCCACCGCGGCGAGCCTCGAGGTGTGGCTGTCGCAGCATTGATTCGGCTCATTGCAGCAAAAGTTGGTGCCGTTGCCCTGCTCGGTTGTGACCGTCGCGCCATGCACGACGTACTTGGGCCATTTGGGAGTTGTCTTCACCCACTCGATAAGCTGCTTGGCATGCTCGCGCCATTGCGGGTCCTTCTCCGGATGGAGCAGCACGTAGCGGGCGAATTCCAGAGGGATCACCTGGTTCATGTTGCCCATGCTCGCAATCGTGTCCTCGAAATAGCCAACCCAAACGTTGTTTGCCAGGGGATATTTCTGAAACCAGTCCCAGGCGCCTGAGCGCACTCGTGTGTAGCCGGCGACGTCGCCTTGTCCCAGTCGTATGAGCTCATCGAACAGCATGATGGGCTCGATGACGTTTGCGGAATACGGTCCCATCGGGCGGCTTTCGGTTTTCCCATCGCGCGCGTAACAGCGCACCGGCCAGGGAGAACTGTTCTCATCTCCCGTCTTGTAGTTCTTGAGGAGCGCATCAGCACACCGAATAGCGGCGCGCAGATACTTTGTATTGCCCGTCATCTCATAGAGGCGAAGATAGGCGTAGCCGTCTTCGCCAACGACGTGAGGCTCGATGTAGTCCTCGCCGAGCGGGCTCCAACCGCTGTAGCGCGTCGCGCCCGGATTAGCCGATGCATATGGCACCTGCGACCAAGCGTAGCCTTCAGGAGTCAGGCCGTTTTCCAATTCGTAGTCCACGAAGTTTTGCAGAAACGTGAGCGTGCGAGGGTCGCCAGTGTACGGATAGAGGCGTTCGATGAAACCCTGCATCATGGCGCGCAGGTAGCCGGTTGAATTGACCCAGTGCGGATCCGGAGCTAGTTCGAACGTGGTGCGGTCATAGTCGAAACAGCAGAAAAAATAAGGTAGACGCTGCCGGTTGTACTGGTCCCACAGAATGGTCCACTGAGTGAGGACGTGCGAGGAATACGAATAACCTGTGTCGTCGGGCATCGGCCAGGGCAGCAGTTTGCCTTTCGAGTCCAGTTGCACAGGATGCCCGGCGATAGTGGGTGCGTCCACCGTGGAAATCACGGGGAAGGGCTTTTGCTGCCCGGCAAGAATCGTTCCAAGAAGGAGTACAGCTAAGGCAGTGCGCGCGATCTCAGTTATTTGTGTCATGTTCCTTTACTAAAACGTTATGTGATGACTCTTTAGCATTCGCAGGTTGAGGCGTTGCCTGCATCTCCCGCCAGCCGATCAGAAGATCGGTTTATCGCCCTCCCGCAAGGCTTCCATTCGTGTTCCCGCATAGCTGACCTCGCAACAAGTGAGCACGTGGCCCTTGCAGGATTGGATTGCCGTCGCTCAGCACCGGTGGGCGTCCAGGAGGGGTCGGCGATCAGACACAGTACTCTCATCATGGATAGAAATCCCGTGCCGGATTCTATCCCGCAAATGCGGCGTTCGGCAGACAATTCCATCCGTTGATGAAATGGCTAGTTTCATCCCGGTCAGACGGTTTCCGAGTTACCCCGTCATCCGCCGGGAGGAGCACAGGCGGCCCAAACGAATCGCAAGGCCCCAGTGAGGAGGGAATCTTCATCCCCGACGAATTTCGCGCTCGCGCAGCCAAGTGAAGATGACCGGTGTCACAATCAGCACGTGCAATAGCGACGACACCATACCGCCAAGGACCGGCGTTGCAAGGGGCTTCATGACCTCCGCTCCGGTTCGAGCCGACCACATCAGCGGCAGCAAACCAGCGATAACCGTGGAAACCGTCATCACCTTTGGACGCAGGCGCAGCAATGCGCCTTCCATTACGGCTTCGTGCAATCCCTGAACCGTGAGTGTTCCCATGGCTTGTTTCTTTCGGGCGACAGCCTCCTCCAGATAGATCACCATGACTACGCCCGTCTGGACGGCGGTGCCGAACAATGCGATGAAGCCGACCCACACCGCAACCGAGAAGTTGTAACCCAGGATTTTCAACAGAAAAATGCCCCCAGTCAGGGCGAAGGGCACGGCGAGCATCACGTGGAGAGCTTCTTTGATCGAGTCGTAAATCTTGTAGAGCAGGACGGACATGATGGCGAAGACCGCGGGGATGACCAGCATCATCCGGTGTCGCGCGCTCAGCTGGTTTTCGTATTGTCCGCTCCATTCGATGTAGTAACCAGCAGGTAACTTTACCTGATGAGCGACCGCACGCTGAGCTTCGGCCACGAATGAACCTACATCCCGGCCTCTGACGTTCATCAAGACGGAACCACGCAGCAGGCCGTTCTCGCTGCTAATCATCGACGGACCCATGACGACCTGGATCGAAGCCAGTTGGGCGAGGGGAATCTGTGTGCCATTCGGAGCCGCGACCAGAACACTCCGCAGCGCCTCCGGAGTTTCGCGGAAGTCACGGGCATAGCGTACGCTGATAGGGAGCCGCTGCCGTCCGTCGATCGCGGTGGTAAGGTTCTTCCCTCCAATCGCAGTTTCAATCACATCCTGCACATCACCCACGCTGATTCCATAGCGCGCGGCTTCCACACGGTCGGTCTTGATTTCGAGGTAAGGTGCGCCGGTAATGCGCTCGGCGTACAGATCCACTGCACCGGGGACAGTGTGCACGGTTCGCTCAATTTCACTGGAGAGCCGCTCGATCGTGCTCAAGTCCGAGCCGAATATCTTGATACCGACCTGGGTGCGAATGCCGGTCGAGAGCATGTCGATGCGATTGCGAATAGGCTGTGTCCAGATGTTGGTGACGCCAGGCATGCGCAACTTCGCATCCAGTCGCTGCAGGATGTCCTCTTTTGTGGTTCCGGAGGGCCATTGATCACGTGGCTTGAGCGTGATGATAGTCTCGGTCATGTTGATCGGAGCAGGATCGGTTGAGGTATCCGCACGCCCGATTTTGCCGACGACGTTATCCACCGCAGGGTCCTGGGCGATGATCCGATCTTGCGCGCGCAGGATCTCGGTGGCCTTTGTCAGTGAAATGGCGGGATCGGTAATCGGCATAAACATTGCCGTCTCTTCGTCAAGCGGCGGCATGAACTCAGAGCCAATGGTTGTAGCCAGTGCCATCGCGAACAGAAACAGTGCGGTCGCTCCCGCCATGGTCGTAATGCGGTGCCGAAGCGCCCAGGACAACACCGGTTTGTAGAGGCGCTGCAAGAAATGCATCACGGGGTTGGCCTCTTCCCGGTGCAGCTTTCCACGAATCAGAAACGTGCACAGCACCGGCACCAGCGTGACTGCGATCAGGGTAGAGCCCACCATCGCGAACGTCTTGGTGAAGGCCAGCGGGTGGAACAGTTTTCCTTCCATGCCGGTGAGTGCGAACACCGGAACGAACGCAAGGATGATGATGGTCATCGCAAAGAAGATCGGGCGTCCGACCAGGCGGGTTGCCTCCAGAGTGATCTGGGTGATGTTTGAGCGATACTCGCCATGTTCTTCGGAGTAGGCCTCGGCGTGCCGTATGACATTCTCGGTCACGACGATGCCGGCATCGACCAGCACGCCAATGGCAATGGCGATTCCTCCGAGCGACATGATGTTCGACGAAATCCCGAAGTAGTGCATGAAAAGGAACGCCGCCGACACCGCCAGGGGTAGAGGCAAGGTCACGATGAGAATGCTGCGAAAGTGCCACAGGAAAATCACGTGGGCAAGCGTGACCAGCAGGACCTCCTCGATCAAAGCGTGCTTCAGCGTGTCCACCGCATGATGGATGAGGCTGCTGCGGTCGTAGAAAGAGGTGATGTGAACTCCCGGAGGCAGTCCGGGCTCCAGATCCTTTATCTTCTGCTTAACGGCATCAATTACCTGCAGCGCGTTTTCGCCGGAGCGGATCACGATCACCCCGCCCACCGCTTCCTTACCATCCCGATCGAGCACGCCACGTCGAAAATCCGGACCAAGATGGACAGTGGCGACATTCCTCAGATAGACGGGCGTGCTGCCGCTGGCGGTCAGCACAACGTTCTCAATATCGGCAATCGAGCTGATCAATCCGATACCACGGACTGCCATCTCGGTATCATTGACTTCCATGACTTTCGCGCCGACGTTGCTATTACTTCGTTGAATCGATTCAAAGACCATGCGCAGCGGGACGTTGTAGGCGCGCAGCTTTGCCGGGTCCACATCCACCTGGTACTCACGCAGAAAACCGCCGACGGTGCCCACTTCAGCAACTCCCGGCACCGAGTTGAGTTGGTAGCGGATGAACCAGTGCTGCAGGGAATGCAGAGTGCCCGGGTCATAGGGGCCATCGACGGTGTACCAGTACACCTGTCCGACGCCAGTAGCGTCAGGGCCAAGCACCGGTGTCACTCCTTCCGGCAATATGCCAGAGGAGAGGTTCAACTTCTCCAGCACGCGGGCGCGGGCAAAGTACAAGTCCACGTTGTCTTCGAAGATTAGGTTGATCATCGAAAAGCCGAACGCGGAGGAGGATCGCACCGTCTTGATGCCCGCCAATCCCTGCAGGTTAACCGTGAGGGGATACGTGATCTGGTCTTCGACTTCCTGAGGGCTGCGGCCTGCCCAATCAGTGAACACAATGACTTGGTTCTCGCTGAGGTCAGGGATGGCGTCGATCGGCGTACGCAAAAGCGCCCAGTATCCCCAAGCGGCGAGGACAAGATACGCCAACAGGACTAGGCCGCGATTCTTGAGCGAAAATTCGATCATTCGTTGGATCATCGGAGCCTCTCCTCAACGCGCATTCAGGCTGGTGCGGTAGCTGGCGAGTGCCTGTCCACCCCGGCTTACATCTACGGTGACGGTCCAGGTGCCAGAAGTGGGTATCTTGATGGTGCCGGCGTACTGGGTGCCCTTCCCGCTCAAGGTCGCTTCCTCACGCATTTCGCTCATGCCCATCGCTGGCATTGCCGGCATGAATATGGTCACGCTTACCTGGGCATCGGTTACGGGCGTTCCCCCCACATCCTGTACTGAGACATAGAGCGCGGCGTTCGTGCCACCCTGCGGCGCCGCAGGATCGCTGCGGAACGACACTTTGAGTTGCCGGCCTTCAGGAACAGCTTGCTGACTGAACTCCTTGGAGCCGCCGAACCTGCCGCTCATGCCGCCGGTGAGTCGGGTTTGCGAATCGAGCAGGAAATTTCCCTCGGTGACGATGCGGTCCCCATCTTTCAGTCCTGCCGAGACGGAATAGTAGTCGTCACCCACGTCGCCGAGTCGCACTTCGTGGGCTTCGAATACTCCATTGCCCTTGGCCAAGTACACCAGCTTGCGTGTGCCGGTGTCGACCACAGCGGAGCGTGGCACGACGAGCGCGTGCTGTCCTGAGAGTGCAAACCGGGCCTGCACAAACATGCCGGGACGAAGCCGCATGCCGGGGTTTGCGACCTGAATGCGAGCTGCTGCAGTCCGGGTTTGTCCGTTGACCATTGGCTCCAGGAAGCCAACCTTCCCATTGATCTTCGTGCCCGGCAAGGATTCTGCGGTGATCTCGACCGCTTGCCCCGGATGCACCTGGGGCAGATCAACCTCGTACACATCTGCTTTCACCCAGATCGTGCTCAGGTCGGTCACCGTGTAGAGGACGTCACCTGCGTTTACATACTGCCCCTGGGTTACTTTGCGTTCGGTCACAATTCCATTGGCGGACGAGTAGATGGTGAGATCGATCTGTGGCTTGTCGGATGACGCGATCATATCGATCTGTTGTGGAGTCAACCCCCACAGCTCCAGCCGGCGACGGCTGGCCGCAGCCAAGTCGTCCGCGCCGGAAACTGCTTGTGGCTCAGCTCCGACGCCTAGCCGCTTACGACTTTCCAGCGCAAGCTTGTACTCCTCGGCGCCGCTGAGGATCTCAGGACTGTATATCTCTGCGACCGGCTGGCCGCGCCGGACAGGTTGCCCGGTATAGTCCACGTGCAGCTTGTCGATCCTTCCGCCAACTCGGGCGCTGATGCTTGCCAGTTGCGTTTCCGGTTCCTCGACTCGAGCGACTGCGACCAATTTGGGGCGAATCAGCTGGTGATGGACTATCACAGTCTGCAGTCCGATCGAGCGCTGCTCGTCTTCGGTCAACTGCGCACTTTGCGGTGCTTGTGTGCCTTCGGGAGCCACCGCGCCGACGTCTTGCTGTCCACCGGGCTGGGTGGATTCCTTCTCGGAACTTGTTTCTTTCGAGGGCGCGGCCATCTCTTCTGTCTTGGCCGCACTGCTCTCAGGCCGGATGAAACGTGACACGCCGAATAACACGCCAGCGAGCAGCAAACCGAGAGCAAGTCCGATGACGATCAACAATTTTTCACGTGTGTTCATTACCGCACCTCCTTCGTTGGCCGCACGCCCAACAACTGAGCGTCGCTAGACATCGTGGAACTGGTGTCTGTGTTTCGCAGCAAAGCGGTACCGACCGCGCGTTCCAGATCCGCCAACCTCATCTCCAGTTCGGAGATCGCGCGGATGTAGTTCAGTTCAACATCTAGGGCCGTGTTCTGACTGTCCAGCAAGTTGAGGAAGTCGGTCCGGTCAGCCTGATAGGCTAAGACCGTCGCTTTGAGAACAGCCTGAGCCTGTGGCCGCAAGGTGTCGCCATACAGGCCGGCAAGCCGCTGTGCCACGCGGGCTCGTACCAGCGACTCCTGGATTTCCGCGAATACGGCCGCACGCTTGCTTTCGTATTCGGCCTTCCTGGCACCGACCATCGCGCTGGCTTCAGCGATCTCCGCGTCGTGGCGTCCACGGTTCAGCCAAGGCAGCGTGACCGCGAGTTCAGCCATGTAGGTATTGCGATAGCGCGAATCTCCGGGCATAAGCATGTAGCCGCCGCTGAGTGTGTAGTCGGGCTTAAGCGACTTCTCCGCCAGCTGAGTACGGGTTTCGTCCTGATGAAT
>JADGNQ010000323.1 GCA_017883385.1 Candidatus Sulfotelmatobacter sp. | reverse complement strand
GGAAAAGCTCGACGCCATGGCCCTTCGCCTTGAGAGCGGGGTGGGCCACCCATAAGCGCTAACTTAAAGCAAGATCCGTCTGCCATAGGCAGGCAATCCGGCCAACTTCAGAGCCTATTTCTGGATTGCTTCCATAGCCGGTATGCGAGGTTCAATGAAAGTTCTCCACCACCATCAGATCGCTGGTTGTCTCATCAATTCGTGAGTACAACAACCACTTGCCGTCGGGTGAAACGGAAATCCCGCCCAGCCAGGGTGCGGGAGGTCTGTCGAGTGTGCTGATTCGACGAACCCGCGAGGTGGGGAGATCAAGTAAATCAACCTCCGCATTACCGTCTTTGTACGCGTAAAAATAAATGCCCGATCCAAGAGGCAACCATTCGAAGCCGTCTGAGTTGAGGGGCGGCATCGCCTTCACCATGCTTTCACCGGACCCGTCAGGCCGTATGCGCCACAACCGGAACTTTCCTTCCGTAAAGCGGACGAAATAGACATATTGTCCATCGGGCGATTCGATGGGCATGATTGAGGCTGTCTTGGTTAGTTGTACCGCGTGTCCACCGGTCGCAGCCACCCGCCAGAGCGTGAGATTCGAATGGGTCAAACCACTCGCGAAATAGATCCACTTGCCATCATGGGACCAACTAGGCAAGGAATTCATCCGGGTTCCGGTTTCTAATTTCTTAGGAACTCCGCCGTTTGCGTCGATGACATACACGTTGGCCTCTCCTCCAACCCGTGAGTCAAAGACGATCTGCTTGCCATCAGGCGACCAGCGCGGTGTTCCCGTGAGCGCACCGCCAAATGAGGTCAGCTGCTGAGCATTGGAGCCATCACTGTCCCATACCCATATTTCAGCACTTCCGGAACGGTTCGACTCGAAGACGATCCTTCTGCCATCCGGCGAAATGACCGGGTCATATTGCTCCCGCGTTGAGGTCACCAGGATACGGGCCTTGGCCTTTGCGCCATCCAAGTCCACTCGCCAGATATTTCCGTTGATCTGGGTCTGCACGTAAGCCAGCCGGTTGCCGGATGAACTAACGGTTGCAGAAGTGGCGTCGTGCCCGACGGACATTTTTTCCAGAGAGTCAGTCCGTCCGGGCGTGATCTGCCACAGGTTCCCGCCTGCGCCTGCGAAAGGAGTGGAACCAGAGCCGTAAGAGAAAATAATCCGCGCGCCATCGTGCGTCCACGTGGGACCCTGAATCCTCTGCACTCCGGCGAAAAGTCGCTTGTTCTTGCCTTCGCGAAGGTCTAGCAAATTCAAAGAGATGTCCCCATCGTCTCGAAGACAGAGATAGGCGAGCGAGCCCCCCAGCGGTGAAAACGCAGGCCCAAAGCTCCACCCACAATCGGCTTCCACTCGCTTCCTCTCCATCGTATCCAGCGAGAGTAGGAAGATCTGTGGTGAGTCCCCTATCGAAGGAGGGTGATCTGCGAAGGCGAGTTGCTTCCCGTCAGGTGACCAGGATAGACCCGCGTCAGGGGTCCAGAGCGCAGAGGTATTCGTGGAAGCGAGTTTTCGCTCCGGCCCGCCCAGGGCCGGAACAAGAAAAATGCCCCGACCCTCTGTGGCCAACCGGCTTACGGCAATCGAACGTCCATCGGGAGACCACGCCACACCGAGCCATGGAACCGGATGATTCGTCAACCGCAGTGGCTTATCGGTGCCGATGACTTTGACGTATAGGTCGAACCCCGCGCCATTGTTTTCGCCGTCCCATCCAAAAGCCACCTGGCTGCCATCTGGTGAGAAACTGGGAGAGATCTCCTGACCGGGCAGAGTAGTTAAGGGAACTGCTTCAAGTAGCTGTGGCCGAGACTGACGCAGGAAACGTCGGGCAAGGGTAGGAAACAGCACACCGAAGGCTGTTAGTAAAATTATTGATCCGGCCGCGATTCCAATTTTCCAACCACGACCCGCGATTCCGTCTTGCTGGCGTTCTGCAACTGGCTGGGATTCGGTCGAATTTGGTCGTGGGGGCCCCTCCACTTGCCCAATGAAGCGATAGCCACGCCTGGGGAGAGTCTCAACAAATCGCGGGTTTTCCGCCGAATCTCCTAGCGCTTCGCGCACGCGGTTGACGGCGGCATTCAGTCCGCAATCGAAATCTACGAACGTGTCCCCCGGCCACAGACGCTTCTGCAATTCTTCACGGGTGACCAGTTCGCCGGGGCGCTCCAGGAGGATGGCCAGGATTTGAAAGGGCTGGCCACTGAGCCTCACCTTTAACCCATTCTTTCGTAATTCTCCAGATCGTAGATCCACCTCGTAAGTGCCAAATCGTACCACCTTCGGAGTGGAGACTGCGTCCATCACCCGCCCACCTCAAATTCCGTAAGTCAGTCTAGCATTCAAGGGCATGGCAGTGACTACAAGCGAACTGATTGCTGCTTCCAACATTCCTACCTAAAGCTCCCGTCTTCAATGAACTACCGGCTTATCTTCTTCCAATCTTTCTTTGATCATCAATCAACTCTCCAGACATTGAGGTAGCCGGCGTCCCGGCACAAATTGTCCTTACCGCGGAAGGCTGCGGAGGAGGATGGCATGAGAACAAAAGCCGGGAGTGGGGAGTCGAAGGTTGCCGGAAGCCGGAATTTTACCGGTTGCCAGTTCAAACTAGGTCTCTTACTGGTGGGCACGGCAGCGCTGATGGGCCCGGTTTTTCCTGCAACAGCCTTTGCGTCGGAGACTAGTAAGGACCCTGCAATTACCGTCCTGGTCTTCAACTTCAGACAAGCCCCGGCTGAAACGCTGGTGAAGGCTGAGAAGGAAGCCGGCAGGATTCTCGAGGAAGCCGGCGTTCCGGTGACCTGGCGAGATTGCCCGACTGGCAATGAACCTTGCCAAAAGGGGCCCGGCCGCGTCTTTTTTCTGGCGATGATGGCAGGCCCGGTCCAGAACAAGTTTTTGGATACGATTTCCGGCTACGCCCTGCTTCCCGCCCATCTCGCTGCGGTCTACTACGACTACCTGCCTCGCATACCAGGCGGCGAGAGCAACAAAAACGACATCGCCTTGGTCCTGGGTTGTGTCATTGCTCACGAATTAGGCCATTTATTGCTCGGCGCCCACGGGCATTCCATTGGGGGAATCATGCAAGCACGTTGGGGAATCGAACAGACGCGGCTTGCACTCATGTCACAGCTGTCCTTTCTGCCCGAGGAAGCAAGACTCATGCACGCCGATACGGTGGCACCAGAACCAAAGAACAATTCGGCGTCCGCCCTTACGTCTCACTAGCAACCGCGGAAATGGCGCATCCCTTTCTCTGGACGTGGGACGTGCCCCCTGCGGACTCCCGGCGCGCGATGCCGAGGGCATGAACGGGACGAGTGACATTTCGAACGCGGGTGTTGACTCCCGCTGCTATTCCGGGCCAGAAATCGCTTGCGAGAAGTCTCTCCAGATACGAGAAACGCCTTTGCGGGACGTTTTACGGGTCACTCCACCTACAGTCTTAGTTTAGCGCCTATGGATGAGACACCCGAGGGGATCAGTAACGAGCAGTCGGCGAACCGGAAGCAATCCAGTTTGACGTATAGTCGCCTAGTCGGAGAAGTGGTTTTGGCCGGAATTCCACTTGTCCGGTTTGGGCGTTATACGGCCAAGTGGCGGTGCCAATGCGGGTGCCGGATGCTGGCCGATCTGCGGAGTAATCTCCTCCAAGCCTGGTTTCTGGCCAACTTCCTGGCGTCTCGACCAAAAATCAACGATGCTTAGTCGGCGTTGGGAGGTCTTCTCTCCTTGACGACAAATAGCCAATACACGCCAAACCCTATTTTCGTCAATAGAGCCAACTCCCGGATAACCGATTATCCGTCACCGCGAAATTCAGCTGTCTGGGTGCGAAGCCATCGTTCGCTCAAAAGGAAGACTAGGTGAAACGCGTTTCGGCAACTCTCGAGTAAACGATGACTGGGACTCAGAAATTCTCCAGCAGCCACATGTTGGAGCTCTCTGTATTTCCCAGCAGCGCCAATCGCTGCCCATCAGGAGACGGTACGCCCCACAACACTCCCGGGTTGAGACCCCGCAGAGCAACCTTAACCGATCCGTTGAGCCTGACATTCAGGAGTCCCGATCGGGCGCCGCCCGCACCTCTGCCCATGAAGCCACCTACCCA
>JADGNQ010000322.1 GCA_017883385.1 Candidatus Sulfotelmatobacter sp. | reverse complement strand
GTGCTGCTGGTGCTGGCTTTCGGCAGTCTTGTAGCCGCGCTATTGCCGCTGGGAGTTGGACTGCTCTCCATCTCCATGACGTTGGGTGCGGCGGCGCTCCTCGCGCATTATCTGCAGCTATCGATTCTGGTGCAGAATCTGGCGACGATGCTCGGCCTTGGCTTGGGCATCGACTATGCATTGCTGATGGTGAGCCGGTTTCGCGAAGCATTGGCCGAGGGGTACGATCCCGGCCATGCTGCCGATATTGCTGCCGGGCAAGCAGGGCGTACGCTGATAATCTCTGCCACGACCGTTGCAATCGGATTTTCAGCGCTGCTGACGGTGCCCATCAGCGAACTGCGGTCCATCGGCATAGCTGGCCTGCTGGTAACCGTTTTAAGCGTCATGCTGTGTACATTCATTCTGCCCTGGGTGCTTGGTCTGCTAGGGCATCGCATCAATGCCGCCAGAGTGCGTCTTCCAGACAAACGACTCAAAACGCGGGAGAGCCTATGCGCGGCGAGCGAGCGGTGGGTACGGTGGGGCAGCATCATAACCCGCCGGCCCTGGGCAGCTCTGCTTGTCGCTGGGTTTCCGCTACTGATCCTTGCATTCCAGGCACGGAGAATCTCTCCTGGAATTCCTGATCATGACTCGCTCCCGGCCGCAGCCGAGTCGGTGCGAGCACTGCACACGCTTCAGAGCATGGGGCGGTCGGGCATTGTGCAGGGTCTCCGAGTGATCCTCGAGTTGCCGCCGCAGTGTCCGCCGCTCTCGCCAACTGGCTGGCTTGCCGTCAGTCGCTTGACGAAGAGCTTCCAGAGCGATCCTAGAGCGGAAGAGGTCTTATCTCTTCCGACCCTCACGGGAATGTCTGACACTGCAGAAGCCGTCCACGATGTGCCCGAGTCAATCCGCAAGAGTTTTCTTCGCAGCGATGGCCAAGCTACTTTGATTGAGTTGCTGCCCACCGCCACTCTCTCGCCCAACGCGCAGGTGCAATGGGTACGAGACGTGCGTTCCTCCGATGTTGCGGCGATCACCGGCGTTCCCGGCGCTGTGCTGCGCGTCGGTGGCGTTCCCGCACTCGAAGCAGATTATGACTCGGTAGTAAGAGAGCGGTTGCCGAGGGTGGTCCTTGGCGTCATATTGGGAAGCTTGCTGGCGCTCATGGTCGGGTTACGTTCTTTATTTGCGGCTGTCAAAGCAATTCTGCTCAATCTGCTCTCCGTTGGCGCTTCATTCGGTGCGCTAGTTGTCGTCTTTCAGGATGGCAACGGTAGCAAACTTTTTGGGCTCGAAGGACCGACCGGCAGCGTATACCCGATCGTGCCGATTCTCTCGTTTGCCATCGTCTTCGGATTGAGCATGGACTATGAGGTCTTCCTGGTCGCCCGAGTCCTCGAAGAACGGCGCCGCGGTCTATCCGAGAGATCAGCGGTGATCGAGGGCCTGGCGCGGACGGCCGGGCTCATCACGAGTGCCGCGGCAATTATGATTGCCGTCTTCACCGCATTCACCGTGGGAAGCTTTCTGGTCGTCCAAATGCTGGGCTTTACGCTCGCCGTGGCGGTGTTCATTGACGCTACAGTAGTGCGGATCGTCGTCGGGCCGGCACTATTGCAACTTGCCGGCGACTGGAATTGGTGGCCCTTTGGTTTATATGGGGCCCCGGCAACGTCTGAAAAGGATCTTGTCCCATGACGCCGAACGCCGTGGATGCTCCGGCGACAGCACTGGGCCTCGCATCAGTCTAATTAAGGGATTCGATTTATTTCACCTTCTCCCTTGAGCGTTGGACTGGCTGATATCAAAGTCCTTGCGTCCAAGATTTGCCTTTCCCGAGCCCCCTTCGATTACAAGCATCGAGGAGCCGGGCTTGCCTTGCACCTTTGCCTCCACTTGGCTCGCAGACCAAGCGCCGCCGACCTGCCGTAGCCCATAGTAAACAAATTCCTTCTGCTGTCCCGTCCCGCGAAGCGTCTTCACCACATGCACAGGGTACAAAATGCCGCGGTCAATCCATGATGTTACCGAATCATAGTAAGTCCGGTCCTGCGAGCTGGACATGCTCTTCAGGACAAAGCAATCCCGTGCGCCGTATTTCTCCGGTGCCAGGAGTTCCTGTTTCTTCCAGAAGAACTGGCTCTCGACCATGTCTTCATAGGAGAAGTCTGTTCCCACGAGTGGGTCGTTCCAACGGTCGAATGGCAACACGCTGGCGGCCTTCTCGCCAGGAAGCACCGCCTCAATGGTCACGTGCCCACTCACGCTCATATACAGAAGAAGGCTCGTCTTCTCTGCGCCAGGCCCCGAGATCTCGCATAGCAGACGCAGACCATCGGGAAACCAGTGAGCCTTGCCGACAAACTTGTAGCTCGTGCGCTTGCCATTGCCTTCCACGCGCGTGAGTCTCCCGGTCGCGCGGTAGTCCAATTTCTCAATACGCTGGCGCGAGCCAGTCAGCACAGTCTCCAGGTCAGGATTCGCCGCGAAGGCCGGATGCACCACCGACAACAGCACTAGCAATGCGATGGACGCTTGAATTGTTCCAAAGGTGCAATTCGTCCATCTGGCGTCCGGATACCGGCCAAACTTGCGGCTGCGAGAGAGTATTGCGACACGGTGCAGGAAGGTCATAGCTATTTATACGGCCAAACTCTGTATAGCGCCCATCCAGGACGACGGGGAGTGATTGGCGCTCGAGATCGCGCTAGCGCCAAGCAGCTAATTCGCAATTAGCTCCAAAGATAGGTGAGTGATGTCCCCGACGACCTCTACTCCTGCCTTTCTCGTCGACCATTTCGATTCGACGCTGGCATCGACAGTCACAATGGCCCAGTACTCCCCAGGCAGGACCTGATTAAACACAAAAGAGCCACTTGCCGCTACATTGGCCGTGTACGCAAGCAAGGGTTGGCTCGCGCTCATCAACATTACCTTGACCTTGGCTGGCTGGGGGTTGTCGGAGTTGGATACCGTTCCGCTGACTGAAAATGTCGCTTGAGCCGGAATGTTGAATACGAGATCGGACGGGGTGTGACCTGGGATGACTATCGCGGATGCCTCAGACAGATCGGAGACTCCGGGGAAGTAGACAAATGAGGTCAGGGCTTCCTCGATCCTATTCACGAAAAGTAGATGATACTTGCCCGGCTTGATGTCTGTCACGCAAAAGGAGCCGTCACTATCAGGTCCAGCTTCGCTATCTGGAACCGGGGATTTACTGCCTACACGGACAAGCAGGACCTGACTATCAATAGAACCAGTTGCGTCCGTCGGAATGACTCGGCCACATAGCTTGCTTGTCGTAGTCGATGCTTCTTTGTTCGCTGCTGGTGCCTCACGCTTCCCGCGAAGATAAGCTAAACTCCCGCGGTTCTTTTCCGACCGTGTTGTTCTAGTGCAGATGTTTGTATACAGTTCGCCGGCCTCGTCTTTGAAGGCATAGACGAGGTACTGCTTCCCAACTTCAAAATCGAATCCGCAGTCACCACCACCGAGGCCCGTACTGGAGCCGCATGGGCTTCCGCTGATCACCGCGATAGGAGTGCAATATCTCCAACGAGACCAGGATTACGGGACCATTTTGGTCGAGGTCGGTAGCTACAGTAGGTATGACATCTCCAATTTGCGCCTCCTTCAATTTCCATCTCAACTCAACGCTCTCGACTTTACCTTCGAATATTGCGTCAGCTCTGGGCCAAGCCGCCAATTCTGACTCAGTCTTGACCTCCTTTGGTGGTACAGCGCACGTACAACCAAAAACAGGCGCAGGGCTTAAGGTGAGTCCAAGAATGACTGCCGCCATGAATTGAACGCGCATTGATCCTCGTAGATTGCTGAGTATACGCGTTTCGAAGCAGCTTCAAAATAACTGAAGTTGAAGGGCCGTTGACCGAAGGTTATGAAACCGAGTCTTGGCAGGGGGCCCAATTGCGCCAAAAATCGTGGATGAACCGCCGTTATAGGCGCCGGATTACTACCCGAAAGTCGGCTCGTAGGAAGTGATTTTTGTACGGTTCGCACCGACTCTTGGCGGGTGACGGTCAAACCGGAAGTTAACTGTGGAAACCAGGCGTGGGTGTTGAAAAACTCCGTTTTCCTCAAAACGGCCGAAATTTGGGGGATAGAAAATGTCTAGAAAAACTGAGAACGTCGCTTGTAGGGCTTC
>JADGNQ010000030.1 GCA_017883385.1 Candidatus Sulfotelmatobacter sp. | reverse complement strand
GGAAGAAGTCGCATGCCGCGTGGGCAGCGCCTGAAGGCGTGATTGATTCGCCAGCATTTACGCTATGCCTGAAGGCATAGCCTGATACGAATCGTGCGTTTTTCCGCAACCTCTGAAGCCGAGACTGATTTTGCGGCACTTGCGGCATCGCTGAAGCGATGCCCCTGAGACGATCGTTCTTCTCAAAATTGGCCACTGCATGGCACAGGGCCGAGATTCGCCTAGGCGGACAGCCGAAGGCGGCTGTTCCCACATGAGCTTAGTAGATGAATTTCAAGGCTAGCTGGATTTGCCTTGGAGCGTACGCCGCGTTGGGCTTCATGAAGTTGTTGGGCAACTGGTAGTAGCCGGGGAAGGGAGCGATGTTGGCCGTGACTGAGCTTTGCACAAACGTGCTCGAGGTGGCGACCATGCCGTTTGGAGTGATGGCGACGCGCTGGTTGTCGCGGTTGAACAAGTTGAAGGATTCGGCAACCAGGTTGAGTTTAAAGCGCTCGCCGAGGCGGATCTTCCGCGTGATGCGGAGGTCGGCGGTGGCGTAGTCAGGGCCGGTGAAGGCGTTGCGGCTGTAGCCGGGGAGGCGGTCGTTGAGGCCGTTGGAGTCCTGGTTGGGGTCGCCGGAGACGGTAGCGTTGACGGGGCGTCCGGTGCCGTAGTTGACGACCGTGGAAATCTTCCAGTCGTTGAAGATGTGGCCGAGAAGTTCGTGGCCGCGGTGGAATGGGCGCGGCTCGGCGGAGAAGGCGGCGACGATGCGATGGCGCTGGTCGGTCACGCTGGGGCCGCGTTCGGTGCTGGGCGCGTAGGAATTCTGCACGGTGGCGGGTTGTCCGGCGACGAGGGCATCCTGGCCGTCATCAATGGCGTGAGCGTAGGTGTAGGAGAGGCGCACGTAGGTGCCGCGAGCTATGCGGCGATTGATGGAGAGCGTGGCCCCGTTGTAGTAGCTGGAGGCGGCGCTCTGAAATTCGTTGATGGCGCCGAGTTGCGCGATGGGACGCCCGAGCGGGTTGATGCAGGGAGGCCAGGGGCAGTCGAGGGTGCGGCTGAATTGCCAGGTGGCGAAGGAATCGACCGTGTAGTAGCCGCCATCAAAGATGGATCCGGTGGAATCGAAGATGGGGTAGGTCAGGGCTTTGGGCTGCGGGAGGTTCACATCCAGCGCGCGGATCAGATGTTCGCCGCGAACGTTGAGCAGTGAGACGGCGACGGTGGTGTGGTCGGCGACTTCTTTTTCCAGCGTGATGCTGGCTTGCTGCACTCGGGGAGTGACGAAGTTCGGGGCGAAGGCTGAGACATCATTTGTGATTCCCTGGGTGAATCCGGTGGGCAGTGCGCAGTTCGCGGCGTAGAGCGGGCAACTGACCAGCGGATTGGGATAGGTGGGGAAGACCTGGCGGTCGTAGTAGTTCGTGTTGTTGAGGAAGAGGCTGGCGTCGGTGACGCCGTTTTCGGTCTGAATGACCGAGTTGTAGATCTGGGGAATGCGGACGAAGAAGATGCCGTATCCGGCGCGGACTACGAGGGGACGCGCCTTGCCGAAGGAGTAGGCGAGTCCGGCGCGGGGGGCAAAGTTGTAAGGCTTAAATGGGACCTTGCCGGCGGGTGGGAACAGCGGGTTGGAGAGGAGTCCGGCGGTGGTGAAGGTTTGCAAATCCCAGCGCACGCCGAGATTCACGGCCAGGCGGTTGGTGACGCGGATCGTGTCCTGGGCGAAGGCGGCGTATTCGTTGGTGTCGGGGTGCGAGGTGGCGCTGCCGAAGTTTTGCAGATAGTAGTGCGGCATTTCGTGAGCGTAGGCGCGGAGGGGCGTGAGTTGGAGTCCGGCTTGCATGGGCTGGAAGGTAAAGGGATTGACCTTGATGGGATAGAAAAGGTATTCGCCGCTCTGCTGGTTGGGGAAGAAATCGTAGATCCAGGTGAGGAGGCCGTCGCCGCCGAACTTGAAGGAATGGCGGCTGCCTTCGAAGCTGAGAGTTTCGGCCAGGTGCAGGCGGTGCTCGCGGGTCTGGCGGGGGAGAAGGTTGGAGCGTCCCATGCCGTCGAGAATGGTGGGAATCTTGACCAGCACGTCGCTGGTGTTGCTGTAGGACTGCTGGCGGTCGCGCGAGAACTGGGCGCGGAGGTGGCTGATCCAGCGCTGCGAGAGGCCGGAGGTGAGGGAGAGCGATCCGGACTCGGTGGAGACGACCTCCTGCCCGTTATTGCTGATGGAGTCGTAGGTGACGGGACTGGCGGGATCGAGGAAGACGTTGTTCGATCCCCAGTACCGCGAGGTGTTCAGGCGCAGCGCTAGTTGATGGTGGGGAGTGAGATTGATGTCGAGCTTGGCGTAGGAGGAGTTGCCGATTTGTCCGGCGGGATATTCTCCGGCGAGTGAGGTAAGTTGGGCGGCGGCGGCGAAGACCAGGGCTTGGTCGCTGGGCTCGTAGTCGCCGGGAGTGTATGGTCCGGTGCCGAGTTGGGGGACGACTTGCGAACTGCCGTTCAGGAATTCGACGACGTTGGGGACGTGGAAGATGTGCTGGTCGAATCCGGCGAAGAAGAAGATCTTGTTGCGCTTGAGCGGGCCGCCGATGGTGCCTCCGACCTGCTGCTGGCGATTGTGAGGCTTGAAGGCGAGGAACGGGTTGGAGGCGCCGAAGGAACTGTCGCGCAGATAGTAAAACGCAGTGCCGTGTACGTGATTGGAGCCGGATTTCGTCACGACGTTGACGACGGCGCCGCCGGAACGTCCGAGTTCGGCGCCGTAGGCATTGGTGGAGACGCGGAACTCCTGCACGACTTCAGTGGAGAACTGGTAGGGGGCGCGGTAGCGTCCGCGGGCTTGCGCGAAGAATGCGTTGTTGAAGTCGAGGCCGTCGACGAGGAAGCTGTTCTGGAATCCGCGAATGCCGCCGAAGGAGAGATCACCGTTGGTGGCTGAAGTGAGGCCGCGGGGATCTTGGGAGACGCCGGGCGAGAACAGGGCGAGATCGGAGAAGCGGCGGCCGTTGAGGGGGAAATCGTTGACGGCGCGTTCATCGAGTAGCGTGGAGACGGCGCTGGTTTTGGTTTCTACCAGGGCTGGGGCGCCCGACACTGTGACATTCTCATGCGCACCTGCGATGGTGAGACGGAATTCTAGTTCGGCTGCGCCGCCGACATCCACGTGCAACTGGGGCGTGACCTGCGGCGACATGCCTTGGGCAATGGCGCGGGCGGAGTAATCCCCGGGGGGCAGCAGGTCGAGGGCAAAGCGGCCATCGTCGTCGCTGATCGCCGTGTAGCGCGTGGCGGTCGCAGCGTTGACGACGACGATCGAAGCCTTGGCAATGCGGCTGCCGGTGGAATCGAGCACGGTGCCGCGGATCGCTCCGGTGGCGGAATCCTGGGCGGCCGTGGAAGTGGATAGCGTGATCAAAAAGAGGATGAGAGCCGGAAGAGAAAGAATGCGCGTCGAACTCATAAGGTCGCCCCTGCGTGCAGATCGTTGTCTCGTGAAATCAGCTCGGAGGGCCGACCCGACGCGCGTTAACCGGACGCGAGGCGGGAAAATTCGCGGAGAAGTGCCGGAGGGCGCACCCTAGTAATGCGCAGCCAGAAGCTTCTCCGCGGGAAAAGGAGAACCAATTTTTGTATAGCATGGAGAGGAAGAGGAGTTCAGTGATGGGGCGGAGTCTTTTTTGGGATGAGTCCCGGAATGGGAACGGCGAAGACAATTGACCACAGAGGACACGGAGGAAGTCAATGCTCCCTCTGCTCGGGTCGCGACCGCTCTTACGTTCGACTGCGTTCTCGTGTTATTTTCAGATTCCTTTCGAAAACAACATGATTCGATCTTATAAAGGTGTGCGGCCGACGATTCCGGCGAGTTGCTACGTCGACGAATCGGCGCAGATTATTGGCGATGTGGTGCTGGGCGAGCACGCCTCGGTGTGGATGAATGCGGTGGTACGCGGGGACGTACATGAGATACGCATTGGGGCTTACTCCAATGTGCAGGACAACAGCGTGCTGCACGGGATGAAGCAGCAGTGGGGCGTTTATCTCGGAGAGTACGTCACGGTGGGGCATTCGGTAACGCTGCATGGATGCGTGATCGAGGACCGGTGTTTGATCGGGATGGGGACCATCATTTTGAACGGGGCTCGGATTGGGGCGGGATCGATTATCGCGGCGGGGACGCTGATTCCGGAGAAGACGGTGGTGGAGCCGGGATCGTTGTGGATGGGATCCCCGGGGAAGTTTCGGCGGAAGCTGGAGACGGGTGAGGACGAGATGATCATGCGGTATGCGCGGAATTATTTGGGTTACAAGGATGAGTATTTGCGGGAGAGGTGAGTGGCGAGTGCCGAGTACCAAGAATTGTCATCCTGAGCGGAGCCAGACGGTGAGCGAAGCGAACCGGCTTGCGGAGTCGAAGGACCCCTATCGGGCCATCGCCACCCAAGATGCGTCAAGGCGTTTTCACCCTTCCGCGGATGCGGCGGAAGTGTTGCGAGAGAACTCCCTGATAGGCTTGAGGTGCTGCCGGAGTGGTAGGGATCCTTCGACTACGCGCGCTCATTCGAGCGCGCTTCGCTCAGGATGACAGCGTTAAACAGGATGACAGGGTATGTGGTGGGAACTGGGAAGAGAGATGGAACGGAATGATTAAGGCAGTGCGAGGAACGCGGGATCTTTTGCCGCCGGAGACGGCGTTGTGGAATTTTGTGGAGGCGGCGGTACGGGATGTGTTTCGCGCTTACAACTTCCAGGAAATTCGTACCCCGATTTTTGAGGAGACGGCGCTGTTCGCGCGAGGTGTGGGGGAAGAGACGGACATCGTCGCGAAGGAGATGTACACGTGGGAAGATCGCGCACGGGCGGCTAGCGAGAAGGGACAATCGCTGACGCTGCGTCCTGAGAATACGGCGGGGGTGGTGCGGGCTTATATTGAGCACAAATTGTGGGATCGCGGTCTGAACAAGCTCTACTACATTGGGCCGCAGTTTCGGCGGGAGCGACCGCAGAAGGGGCGATACCGGCAGTTTTATCAGATCGGCGCCGAAGTCATAGGACCCCCATCGGCGGGGAGCGAGTCTCCGGCGCGGGATGCGGAAGTGCTGGAGATGCTGGCGACGTTGCTGGACCGGGTCGGCATCGCGGACTGGAATCTCGAACTCAATTCTGTCGGAACTCCCGCCGACCGTGCCGCGTTCAACGAGGCGCTGCGCACCGCTTTGGAGCCGGTGAAAGAAAAGATGTGCGGCGACTGTCAGCGGCGGGCGGTGACGAATCCTCTGAGGGTGTTTGATTGCAAGGTGCCGGGGGATCAGCCGATCATCGAGACCCTGCCGCGCATCACCCAGTTTCTTGGCGAAGATTCCCGCAAGCACTTTGACGCGGTGCAGGAAATTCTGACCAAGGTTGGCGTGCGATTTTCCTTGAACGACCGCCTGGTGCGCGGGCTCGACTACTACACGCGCACGGCATTCGAGTTCACGCACGGAGCGCTGGGGGCGCAGAACGCGATTCTCGGCGGCGGCCGCTATGACGGGCTATCGGAAGCTCTGGGCGGACCGGCGGCTCCGGGGATTGGCTTCGCGATCGGCGAAGACCGGCTGGTGATGTCTCTGAAGGAGACCGCTGAGGGCGTGCTGCGGAAGCCGGATGTCTATGTGGCTCCGATGGCGGGGATGAATGGCGAGTCGGCGCGGCTGGCGCGGGAACTGCGGCGGCATGATCTGGTGGTCGAGTTGGGAGACGAGGGCTTCCGGTTGAAGAAATCGTTTGAGGCGGCAACGAAGGCGGGAGCGAAGTACATCCTTATTGTGGGTGAGAACGAAGTGAAGGCGGATGCGTTTGCCGTGAAGAATCTGGCTACGGGGGAACAGGTGTCGGTGCCGCGGGCGGAGCTGGCGCGGAGGATTCAGGGGTAGGCGATTTTAGATTTTAGATTAGCAGATGGGTTGGGTCGTCGGGGAGATCAAAATCCCCACCCTAACGTCGCAAAGAGCGCGACGTTAAGGATGGGGCACCCGGCAGAGTATTGACGGATTGCCGGGTGTCGCGGAGTAGGGTTCGATTCAAGACAGCGTCGGGAGACGGAGGGACGGATGAAGAAATGTTTCGTGGCGTGCCTGGTGTTGTTATGCATGGCTTGCACCGTGAGTGCGCAGAGCGCGAATGCGCCGGCGAAGGCCTTGAGTGCGCTGGAGCAGACGCTCCTCGATGCCGAGAAGAGTTTTGTAGAGGCCGCGAAGAAAGGCGACATCGCATATTTCAAGCGCACGCTCACGGATGATTTTTCATTCGTCCAGTTCGACGGGCAGCTGTATGACCGGCAGGACATGCTCGACCAGTTCAGCGATGGTGGCGTGAATTTGCTGCCCTATGACATGAAGGTGGTGACGGCCGGTGAGGGCGTCGCGATCGTGACCTACAACGTGGTGCTGCGCGTTCCGGCGGCGGAGGATCAGGGGCCGCCTCCGCGGTATCAGCACTTCAGCACGGTTTGGGTAAAGCAAGGGGATGTGTGGAAGATGAAGTTTCAGCAGATGACGGCGTCGCATTGGGGAGACTGGTAGCGATTGCAGATTGATGATTTATGATTGTTGATTGTTGATTGTTGATTGAAAGGCGCGTGAACCTTTGGTTGACGCGCCTTTAGGTGTGAGGCTACTATGTCGCCGCAGCCCCAGCGGCTCTTCGATCAGCAATCAGAAATCAGCAGTCAATCTGGAGGCACACGATGAAAACTCAAGCAATGATTTTGGCGGCATGGCTGGTGTTGGCTGCCGGGGCGCTGGCACAGGAGATGCCGAAGCCCGGGCCGGAACACAAGAAACTCGACGCCTTTGCCGGCACGTGGACGCTGGATGGCGACATGAAGGCGGGAGCGATGGGTCCGGGCGGCAAGGTGACGGAGAACGAGAAGTGCGAGTGGATGGAAGGCGGCTTCTACCTCGTCTGCCATACGGATTTCAAGACTACGATGGGCAAAGGGTCCGGTGTGTCTGTGATGGGCTACTCCACTGACGACAAGGCTTACACCTACCGCGAGTTCAACAGTTGGGGCGAGTTCACGGACTCCAAGGGCTCGGTCGACGGCGATACCTGGACCTGGACCAACGACGAGAAGATGGGCGGCATGACGATGAAGGCCCGGTTCACGATGAAGGTTACCTCGCTGACGTCGTACAACTTCTCGTTCGAAATGTCACAGGATGGGACGAAATGGACGATGGTCATGGACGGGAAGGCGACCAAAACGAAGTGATTGCGCTCGGGTGACAATTGTCATGCAGCGGGAATGATGAACCTCACTGGGCAGGGCGCCTGGTGGGCCATTAATATCCTCTGGCAGCCCAGACAACTCTTAACCAGACAACCCTTAAGGAGAAGACATTATGAATCGTAAGGCGTTTCTTGTTCCGGCAATGATCCTGTTTGCAGTTTCCGCCTGGGCGCAGATGGCGCCTAAGCCGGGCGCGGAAGTGAAGAAGCTCGACTACTTTATCGGAACCTGGAGCACCGAAGGAACTGTGGCGCAGGGACCGTGGGGAGCGGGTGGGAAATTCAGTTCTACCGATACTTCGGAATGGATGGCCGGCAACTTCTTCGTCTCCGGACACTCCGACTTCAAGATGCCACCCGAAGTTGGCGGCGAGGGCAAAGAAGTGTCCATCATGGGGTACGACTCGGACCAGAACGTGTATACCTATGACGGCTACAACAGCCAGGGACGGCATGAAACGTCGAAGGGCTCGGTAACTGGCGACACCTGGACGTTCACGAGTTCAGCAAACTACGGCGGGCAGGAAATCAAGCAGAAGATGACGATGAAGATCCTGACACCCACGAGTTACAGCATGAAATTCGAAATATCGATCGATGGCACGACCTGGATGACGTTTATGGAAGGGAAGGCGACGAAGAAGTAGGGCGCCCGGATTTAGAGAGTAGAGGCTTCAGCCGCGAGGCTGGAGCCTTTTCTGTTTCCGGGTAGGGTATTGAGAGTCTGCGGATGTAACCGAATGTGCGGGCGAGACGCCCGCACGCCAGCCGCCGGGACGGCGGCGCTACTTGGAACGAGGAACTTGGTGGCACGGCGCGCTGGTAGTACGATTGAGCCGGGGCGGTGTCATGAAAAGAACCTACTTCATCTTTCTTTTCGCGTTGGTGTTCGGGCTGGGAGTGGCGGTTGTTCCGGCGGAGCTGTGCGCGCAAGAGGCCAAGCCCGCGCAGGAGAAGGTGGGGGAGCAGGCTCCAGCGCAGGAGAAGGATGCGAAGAGCGGGCAGGCGTATTCGGGGATGTACACGTTCCTGAGAGAAGGCGAGTTTGTGCAGGTCACGGTGGAAGATGAAGGACACGTCACGGGATTCATTTCGCGATTCGGAGATGGAGAGAGCGACAAGGGAGCGTTTCTGGACCAGTTCTTCAAGAGCGGCAAGCTGGAGGGGAACAAGTTGAACTTCATCACCGAGATTGTTCACGGGGTGTCGTTCGACTTTAAGGGGACGGCCGAGCGCGGCGAGGGGAAGAATCCGGGAGATGAGGCTTATTTCGTGCTCAAAGGTACGTTGACGGAGAACGCGAGCGACGTGAACAAGAAGGTGACGTCGCATGCGCGGGAAGTGGTGTTCAAAATGTTTCCGCAGGATGCGACGCCAGCACCAGCGGTGCGGAAATAGTACCGAGTTACGAGTACCGAGTACTGTGGCAAAAAAAGCCTTTGACCGCGAAGATCGCAAAGGCAGCGCGAAGGACGCAAAGAAAAGCAGAACCGGCGGGGTTTCTCGGTACCTGGTACTCGCGACTCGGTACTGGGGTTACTGTCCCGCGCGGATGGGGGAGAGGTTCAGGCGGCCGGGGGCTTTTTTGCGGGAGCTTTCCTCGCCGTAGACGAGATCGGGGCTGCCGTCGGAATTGGAGGACGCTTCGGCCAAGGTCTCTGCCAAGGCACGATAGGAGCGGCTGATCTCTGGGCCCTCCTGCAGGACGACCGGGGTGCCGTGGTCGATGGCGGGGTTCACCAATTGGAAAGCGTTGGGGATTTTCCACAAGACTTTGCAGTTGGTGACCTGCTCGATATCTTCGTCGGTAAAGCCGGGAATCTTCTTGTACCGATTCAGAACAATGCGCAGACGGTTGCGTCCGGTGCCTTCTTCCAGGAAGGCGTGAATGCGGCCGGCGCTCCAGAGGGTGACCACGTCGGTCTGAGCGACAACGAGCACGGCGTTGGAAAGATCGGAGAGCAGGCGGGTGGTGGGATCGAGACGGCTGGAGGCGTCCACCACGACGAAGCGATAGTGATTCACCAGCAGATCAAACAGGCGCGCCAGTTCACCCGGTGTGGGTGCGGTGGGGTAAGGCTGCTGCGGTCCGGCGAGAAGATGCAGACCCTCTTTGGTCGGGGTCATGAGGCCATCGAGCAGAGAAACGTCCAGACGGTGCAGGTTCTGCAGGGCGTCGAGCACGCCGAACTGGGGGCGCAAATTGAGATGAAGAGCGGTGTGGCCGATGGGCGCGAAATCCACCAGAACGACGTCCCCATGAGACTGCTGCAGCGCGAGTGCGGTATTAACGGCGCATGTGGTGCAGCCGGCGCCCCCTTTGGCGCTAAGAAACGTGAAAACTTTGGCTTTGCCGACCCCGCCCGTGGTGTGGGTGCGAGCTGAACTGAAGCGGGTCAGGGCCTCCAGCAGAGCCTCGGAACCGGCGGAGTGATCGAGGTACTCGCCAGCGCCCGCACGCATACTGGCGACGATGCTGGCCGGTTGCGTCATCCCGCCATTGGCGAAGATGGCAATCTGCAGGGTGGTGGCGCGAATCAGTTCGATGGTGCGAATGGCGCGCTGCGAATCCTGGGCAGGAATATCCACGACAACCACTTCCGCTCGCGAATCCTGAAGCTGGCGGAGGATCGCGTCCGTGGGGCCCGCGGGAAAACCGACATGGCTGAACACCGCGCGTCCCAGACGCGTTTCTTCCAGACGGGTTTGGAGCGTAGATAAGTGTTCCCGGTCCTCGGTCAGGAGGGCGACGGCGATCCCATGCATAGCGCGGTTCTCGCTGATTTCTCTCGGTGTCTGCATGTTAGAAAGAAAACGTACTCTCCGCCAAGTGACCTAGGTAATGGACCGCAACCGCACCGGCACGCGATGCACGCGAAAATCCGGGACGCACAACACCCTCATGGACAGCTGGGGGGAAAATGCACAAAGAAGAGGAGCTCCGAGGCTGTTCGCCTCTAATACCTACAATTGTAAGCCAAACAGGCGAGGTTGAAAAGGTGGCGGCGGAGGAGGATTTGAACAATCTTCCAGATGGCACAAAACAGCAAGGGAAACGGATGCGGGGAAAGGGGCTGGTTGGTGGTTGAATCAGCCCAGTATGGGGCGGGCGGAGGAGTGAGCCGGGGGCCGATCTTCGTCGTGGAGGGGGTCCTGGTGGGAGTGAAGCGAAGAGACGCGCGCGAAAGACGAGGACGAGCCGGCGGTTTCCGTCAGATATTCGTAGCCATCGAGGCGAACGGCGACTCCGATCTTAGTTTCGGCGCGAGTTGGGCTCGATGAATCCTGAAGCGAAGTAACGGGTTTCGCCACACGCAAAATGTGGCCCCGGCAACGTACGCGCATGCTCTCGCCCAAGGTGATCTCGGAGGGCATCATGAGCGTAATCTCGATTTCGGTCCCTTCCTGGAGCGGGGCATCAGTGAAGAAGAAGACTCCGCGCGAACTGAGATCCTGCGTGAAGCCGAGGCCCTCAATGGAAGCAGTAGACTGGCGGAGAGAAAGGGGAAGAAGGTACAGGAATCTTTGTCCAACACGGCGTTCAACTCGAACTGGAAGAGTGGTCATGCGTGCACTTCCTTTGCCGAACCGCCGCAAAGCGTACTACTTACTGTAGCTCACGGCGGGGGGGGATGAGAAGGTTACAAGTTAGTTACAGCGAGCAAATCAGTCCCAAATTGGTCATTCGCTTGCAGTTGCAGGGCGTGAGAGGGTGGAGTATGACGGTTGGAACGGGACGGGACTGTGGAAAAAATTGGGCGTATATCGAGTGCACTGAGGCAAGTCCGTGAAGCGCTCGCGATATAGTGGTGCCCGGAACGGCGCTGCATCATCCAAAGAAGCGAACGTGGCTGAGTCGAAGAATCCCATTCCAGAAAATACAACTGCGAGCGTCGAGCAGACCGCCGACGGCCGCAGACTGCACTGGCAGGCCGCGGGACGCGCTCTGCGGCACCGCAACTTCCAGCTATTTTTCACCGGACAACTGATTTCTCTGATTGGCACGTGGATGCAGACCGTGGCGCAGTCGTGGCTCGTTTACCGGCTGACGGGATCAGGGTTGAAGCTGGGAGCGGTGGGATTTGCCAGCCAGATTCCGGTGTTCCTGTTTGCGCCGATCGGCGGGATTGTCGCGGATCGCAGCAACCGCAAGCACGTAGTGATCGCGACGCAGGTCGCATCGATGGTGCTGGCGCTCGTGCTGGCGGCCCTCACGCTTATGCACAGGGTGCATGTGTGGCACGTTTTTGTGCTTGCGGCGTTGCTGGGTGTGGTGAACGCATTTGATATTCCCGGGCGCCAGTCGTTCCTGGTGGACATGGTGGGCAGGGAAGACTTGATGAATGCCATCGCGCTGAATTCGTCCATGTTCAACGGAGCGCGTGTGATTGGGCCGGCGGTGGCGGGCGTCCTGGTGGCGAGGCTGGGCGAGGGTTGGTGCTTTTTCGCGAACGGGGTGAGCTACATCGCGGTGATCGCCGGCTTGATGCTGATGAACGTGCACGCTCCGGCGCGGGTTTCGGCGAAAACGTCGCCCTGGGAGCACATCGTCGAAGGCTTTCAGTTCGTCAACCGGACGGCGCCGATTCGAGCGCTCATGATACTGCTGGGGCTGGTGAGCGTGACCGGGATGCCCTACGTAGTGCTAATGCCGATTTTTGCCGACAAGATATTGCATCACGGCGGGCAGGAATTCGCGTCGCTAATCGGGTCACACGATCTCGGTGCCGTGCGGCTGGGGATCCTGATGGGCGCTGCGGGTGTGGGAGCGCTGTTGGGGGCGTTGACCCTGGCGGTGCGATCGGGCGTCAAGGGCCTGGGAACGTGGGTCTCGGTATGCTGCGCGGGTTTTGGCGTGAGCCTGATGCTGTTTTCGTTTTCCAAATCGTTCTGGCTTTCGGTGCTGCTGCTGATGCCGGTGGGATATTTCATCATGCTGCAGATGGCGTCATCGAACACGCTGATTCAGGTAATGGTGCCGGATGCACTGCGCGGGCGAACGATGGCGGTGTATTCGATGATGTTCATGGGGATGGCGCCGATTGGAGCGCTGCTGGGTGGCGGGTTGTCGGACCGGCTGGGCGCTCCGCTTACGGTTTCAATTGGCGGCTTTGCGTCGGTGATCGGAGCCTGGTGGTTCAGCGTGCAGTTGCCGAAAATTCGCGCCGAGGCGCGGCAGTTGATCATCGCGCAGGCGATGGCCGGCGGTGAGCCGTCGGAAGAAATGACGGCGGGGGTGGCGAAGGAGTAGCCGCGCGGGGCCCGTGTTCCACGGAGCACGCAGCCCCGGGCAGTCCTTCGAAATTCCCGGCTATTGCCGCAACATCGCGGTTGCGCTCATTGACCAGTCGTGAACACTGAACGCAGTCCTCAGGGCGAGACCGCCAGAGTTCCTCCAGCTTTACACTGTGAGCAGCTCCCGCTCGGCGCGGAGCCAGTCCTGTTCGTCTTGGCCGGGTTCGCAACCGCGACTTTCATACAGCGCATAGGCCCGTTCTCTTATCTTGTCCAGTGGCGGCAGAGTGTTTGGCATCAGCGCCATTTTGGCAGGCGAGCTTTTCTGGGTGCCAGTCTGGATGCCAGCAGTGTTTGGTCTCGATCGTCTGCGAGCCTTGGGGTCAAACATAGAACACCTCCTGAGTGCTGCGCACTAAGGGAGAGGTACTCCAGATGGACTGACTTAGTTCAGGGGATCTGAAAGAGGAGAGGGATTACTCGCTCGCTTTCAACACTACGCTGAACCCTCACTCGTGTCCAATGCAGAGGGGAGCTGGGAGTGCCTCAGTTTGAAATCTATGGACTGAAAATCACACGCAGCAGGAATGACCAGAAGCCGTAACGCGAGATGCAGTATGCGCTCCCGAGAACTGTGAGAACCATAAGAATGAACTTCACCCACGTTGGGAGTTTATCTACGACTTTATCTATGGCCTTGTAGAACATAGTAGCCATATTTTCAGAAAACAAACCGCCCGACTACCTTCTCTTTATAAGGCCCACGCTTTTTCGCTTGCGGCATGTATGGCGCTTCGACTCGCTCACGGTGTCCTCAGCCTCGCCGATGGCAATATCGAATACTTACTTGGCAAGTTGGACGGGATCACGTGGACGTTTGGCCACAAAGCGAGTATCGCACAGGCCGCGATGCCGTTCTACCCTATGACATTTCAAACTGACCCACTACCGGTGAGCCCCTTCCGTTGATCCTCGATCCCATTCTCGCTGGAATCGCCATTCAGTTATTGACCCTGTCGTGTGGATACTCGACTGCATCCCTTACAGCGTCTTCAGGTACTCGATAATCTGCATTCGTTCCTCTTCGGACAGCTTGCGGCCGATCACGCCGTTGCCCTTGGGGCCGTCGTTGAATTCATGCCCAGCATTCGAGTTGCCGGGAAGATCGGTACGGAATTCACTGGCGCCTTTGAGCGGGTTGGTATTGAGGCCGAGTTTGACGGGGTCGTACTGCTTGTTCCCAAGATAAAAGACCGTGGGCCGCTCAGAAACGGGTGAAAGCAGCGCAAACAGGTTGGGCACGGAACCGTTGTGAAGGTAGGGAGGCGTAGCCCAGATGCCGTTATGGGGGCGCGCCTTGTAAGCCAGCGGCGCCAGAAGTTCGTTGTCGCGGAAGCCGTTCCACTCGCTCTGCTGTTCGGGTGAGAGCTTGAGGTCGCCGTATGCCTGATCGATCACCTTTTGCGTAGTGTATTTCAATCCGTCGCGGGCAGAGACGATTCCCTTTCCCAGCGGTCCGCTATCGGCGGTCCGGTTAGAAAAATTCTGCGCTTCCTTCGGATCGGTCCCGATCTCCGCCAGCGGAATCATCGTAACTTTGAAGAATTGTCTTCCTGCACTGTTCGTGTTATTCGTCCAGTGCTGGGGCTTGCGGCCTTCGTCGGAAAGCATGGGTGGTTGGTGGCAGTGCAGGCATAGTTCGTTGTAGAGCTTTTCCCCCCTGGCCACCTTGTCGGCATCAACTTTTCCCAGGACGTCCGCTGGCCACTTTGGCGACCAGACGCCTTTCCCGAGCGCATCGCCGCCGAGCAAAGTTTCGATCTCGTGGAGATTGTCGATGCGGATGGTGTTCTGAAACTGCGTTCCAGGGTAACCGACAAGATTGATGCGCGCGCGCACACCCAGAGCCTCGCCGACGTTTCTCCCCATCGGCTGCTGAATAGAGCCGTTGTATTGCACCCAGTCCATCCAGGATGCGTCCCAGATCGGTGGGTAGTTCACGGGGCCATCGCCGACGACCAAGTTCTTTCTGTTGTTCAGCTCGGTTCCAAAAACGAAGTTGCCAATTCGAGCCAGCGCGTCGGTGCGGCCGTAGCCTTCAGGAGTCGGGAAGAGATGGAGGTTCGCTTTGAACTCGGTGAAGCTGGTGTCGAGGTAATACTTGAGCGCGTGACGCAACAGAGCTTTGTCGGCGTGCGAGGGGTTGGGTCCAAGCACGCGGTGCGCAAATCTGTGGAAGCGCAACGGATCATAGTAAGTCCAGGTAACTGCGAGACCGACCGCCTCGGTGAATTTCTGCAGGTCGATCAGCGACGGGCCCGCATCGATCCGGATTGCTTTGTCGCCGTAGAAGAGTTCTCCCGTGTGGCAGGCCGCGCACGTAATACCGAGCACTACGTTTTTTTGCCCAGTGTAGGGATCGACGAAACGATCGTCGCGCGCGAAGCCGACCGGCAGCGCGTCCGGATTCTGTTCGTAAGCGCCGTCGGGAATAAAGCCGAAGCCTTGCAGGTAGGAGTTGTCCTTAAACAGAGGAGCTCCTTTGATGGTGAAGCGGGGCTGCTCGAGCGCGAGAAACCAGGCGTAGGGTAGAAGTTCGCTGCCTTGTGACGTGTGGTAGTAACGACGACGTTGGTCTTCGGTCCAGTTCTGGGGGAGCCAGACGACGGCGGTGGGTCTCTCGATCTTCGGTACCTGCAAGCTGTTGTGTATGGTGAAAACTGCAACTACCGCGGCGCACAGGGCGAACACGGCAAGCAATGCGAGAGCAGCTATCACACTCTTACGCTTGAGCAGGCCAGGCTTGCCGTCCCGCTTTGTCCCCTTATCTTGGTTCACATACCACCTCAATACGTTAGAAAACACATTGTTCCGACAACGAAACAGAGATCCGGGGGGCAGTTCAAGAAACTATCTCCGTCGGACCCTTTGAGACTGGGTCCTTCTCTCGTCTCGCCGCACCTAAGTCAAGTAGTGCTGGCCACCCAAAACCAGACATAAAAGCTGCTCGGGGCGATTCGGGCCCGGCAATAAAGTAGCCGATTACTCCGCCTACAATCACGTAAATCACGAAAGAGCACAAGTCTTTTGTCCAACTCGGCTTCCACGCTGGAAATCTAACAGCCAGAAAATCCGCCTTAGTAGGTTGGCCGAACAGATAGAGAATCAGCGAACCACCCGAGGCACAAGCGATGAATTCAAGAACTTGCCATGCTGTCGGACCGCCAGTGGTGACGTCGGACGCAAAGGCGGCTTGAGGCCAAAGGGCCACAACGGCAAGCAATGAAAGACTAAGCGGCATGCTTACTCGCCAACTCTTCATAACTACCTCCGACATCGAAGGACGACGTTAATGACGCAAGGGTTGAAGTTCACAGGGTCTCCGGCTCCACAACGTAGTGCTGCGGCAAGTTCTGCGGGCGGTATTCCGGCCTTTGCTGCATCCGATCGAGGACACTCTGGTGAATGTGCGCACCTTCTGGAATGTTCCGCCGGCGCCCGAGGTTGAGTCTGAGGCCGCTGTAATACTCCGGCTCAGGACGATCCGGTATCGTAACGCGATATTGAAAGCGCTTCGGCCAGAATTCCCCAAACCACCAGAATCCGCGCAGTGACTCATGCAACGGCCCGTTGGAGTCAGGCGCGACATACGGAACTCTTCCGCCCAACACGTCATGGATTCTCTGAGGATCAAGCAACAGCCCGGCGGATTGCGCTTCCAACAACATCCACTGCAATGCGATTTTCGATAGTCCGCTCTCAGCTTCGAAGTAACCGCCACCGACGTCAGAGTGAACGCCCGCGAACCATACTTCTTTTACGTTTTGATTGGCAGGCCCCGGTTCGTGGACGAGGTTCTGGCGGAAGAAAGCGCGACGTTCATCAATCGATACCGCGTGCCGCACGATGCGGACTTCCGGCAAGGTCGCGGTATAGGGTAAGTACCCGCCCTTCGTGTGAACGGGATCGAGAATCCAACCAATCGAGCTAACCGTGTCCCACAAGCCAAGGAAATGCGGTGTGCACTGGACACTGAAAGTGGATCTGAAGCCCGCAGCAATTTGGAATTTGTTGGGGTCCTCGCTTTTGTAGAGTCGCAGAGCATACGGAATGAGTGCCTCGTTGCCCGGTGTGAGTAACCCACACATATGCAACAGCCCGCAGACGGCACGAGCCGTGTAGGCGCCGCGACTGAAACCAAAGATGAAGATCTGGTCGCCGGGAGTGTACTCGCGCATCAGGAACGAATAAGCATCCGCGATATGGTCGGAGAAGCCGTAGCCGAAGGCCAAGCCCCTCACCTGCGTCCACCACTTGCCGGCGGCGGAAAGCGCGTTCCTCGCCCCCATCGTTCCAACGCCTGGATGATAATAAGTGGTTTGGTAGTCGCCTCCAGCTACCGTCCAGTAGAGCTTTACAACGTTTGAGTTCGCATACCCATACATATTCCCGGTTCCGTCACAGCAGACTACGATATTTCTCGGCATCGTCGATCAAACCTCCAGGAATCAAGGGCCGAACAGCATGTGACAAGGTCAGCACCAGTGGGCGTGAGGCGGTCCGTCGATGCTAAAGAAAGCTCCTGCACGAGGTGGGAACGGTTACTGATCTTACACTGTTGGTCAAGAAGGCTGATCTCGTGTTCGTCAACTGTCGTATTGGGCCCAGTGCCACCTACCGGAACCCCTCGACCAGGACGATGTCCCCCTCGGAGTGCTCGATTCCGGAAAAGAGAAAAGTGTGGCCGTCAGGAGAGAGATTCGCCCCCCAGATGGCGAATAGACCGGGCATGTCCGCAATCTTGTGGACATGATGAGTGACAGGGTCGAAAAGATTGAGGGAAAAGTGCCGCGGAGAACCATTGATGAAGTAAAAGCCATTCTGCGCCGGCACCCAGCTTACGTCTGCGGGCATTCCGGGGACGGGGCGTTCGTCGCCGCCATTCGCGGACGCAGACCAAGCCTGCCCTTGGCCTCCTTCAACTTTGTAATAAAACACACGCGTCCCGTCCGCTGCTTCCTGCGGCGCGAATTGGCCCTTTCCCTCTTCGGTTACCCGAACCGCCGCGCCGCCTTCCACGGGCGCCTTCCAAATAGCGTCAGGCCGTTCCGAGTTGAAATAGATCCAGCGGCCATCAGCCGACCAGAAGGGCGAAGAAGCGTTTGCCGTTCCCGAAGGGAATCGCTTCGGAGGCCCTCCACCTACGTTCACGGTGTAGAGTTCGGCATTGCCGGAAGCGCGCAGGTCGAAGACGATCCGGCGGCTGTCCGGTGACCAGCTTGGCGCCCCAACCTGAGACCCTCCAAAGAAAGTCAATTGGACAGGATTCGATGCATCGCGGTCACACACCCAGACCTCCGGGCTGCCGGAGCGCCAGGACTGGAAAGCAATGTATTTGCCGTCCGGCGAAGTGTGCGGGCCCGCGTCGCCGAGGCTGGAAGAGATGAGCTTGGTGGCTGGACCGGCAGGTTTTGCCTGGCCATCCAACTCGAGTCGCCAGATGTTGCTGGGATGGCGCACCTGAGCGTAAGCGAGTTTATTCCCAGTGCGCGCGACCGCCACCGTTTCCACATCCTGCGCGAAGAGAAGCTTCTCCGGTTTTCCTCCGGTGAGCGGAATTCGCCAGAGATGCTGGTCCGAGCTATAAAGGAGAGAGTGGCTGTCCGCCGCCCAGGCGATACCCGAAAAACCCTCTGAAGACGTTGCTCCCACTACTTCGCGCGATTGTTTCCCATCGGGGGTTTGCACGTAGATCTTGGCGACACCCTCGGTAAGCACACACGCCGAAGCGAGATATTTGCCATCTGGTGAGAAAGCAGCTTGCCACGTATGCACGCAATCCGGGGAGGGATCAGGCACAGTCCGCTCTTCGGTGGTTTCCACATTGACCAAGTGAACGCTAAGATGTTCGGGTGAAGAGTTCGCTTTGGTTGGGGAAGAACTTCCTTTGGCAAACGCCAGCCACTTGCCGTCCACCGACCAACTCACACCAATCGGGGCCCAATCTCCAAATTGAGTGATATCGGCCAGCTTGCGCTCCGAGCCTCCCAGCGCGGAGATGAGGTAGATACCGGTTGCGTCAGGGTCGGCTTGGCGCATGAACGCAATAAATCGGCCGTCGGGTGACCAGGCAGCGCCGAGAAATATGGCAGGATGGTGAGTTAACTGCACTACCCGCTCTTCCCCAACCTGCTTGACGTAAAGGTCGAATTGAAACTCCTTTTCGTAACCAAACCAGGCGAAGACGATCTGGTTTCCGTCCGGCGAAAAACTTGGTCCGATTTCAAATCCAGGAAAGGTTGTAAAGGGGACGATGGTCAGCTTATCGGGCAGTCCTTGTGGTCGAGGCCGCAGCAGGTAGGCGGCGCTCGCCGCCAGGAGTACGAGTCCAATGGCGAGGGGCGCGATTCGCCATTGCCAGCGTGCCGCCGGAGAAACATCCTCTCTGGGTGCAAATGGAGGAACGGCCGTTGGTCCCGGCGGAGCAATAGGTACAACGCGGGGGAGCGGACTCTTGCCACTTGCATCAGCCACCCATTCCACGGGAATGATGAAGCGATAGCCAATCTTGGGCAGGGTTTCGATGAACTTGGGACTTTCGGCTGAGTCTTCGAGCGCCTGCCGCACCTTCTTCACGGCGGTATTGACACCATGCTCGAAGTCAACAAACGTGTCTTCCGGCCAGAGGGCCGCACGCAGTTGCTCGCGGGTGACGACCTTTCCTTCCGCCTCCAAAAGCAGGCGCAATATCTGGAGTGGTTGCTCCTGAATCGGCACACGCACGCCGGAGCGGAACAATTCACTGCTACTCAGATCGACTTGGAACCTGTCAAAGCGTGCACACGCCCGACGGAGAGAACCGTATGTAGCCAACTGAAACCTCAACTAAGAGATGGAAGTGTACCTCAGTTTCCCCTGGAGCGGGCGTTTTCGGCAGGCCCTTTACGCCGCTAACTGCTTCGTTATCGCACAGTTGCGCAGTTCACCTTCAGTTCACCCCTCGATTCACCCTCGGTGCATTGATGGCTCCTGTGAGCGGTGCGATGGTGCACCAGACGTGGGGATTCAATCTCTGCTCTCGAGCATTCAAGGCTTGAACTCAGTTAGTAAATATCTGGAGGCACATGAAATTCCGCACTTCGCTGTTTCTGCTCACTCTTGCTTTGGCTGCGTCGTCAACCTTGACGGCCCATGCCAGCGCTTGCAGCAACGCCACCATCCGTGGTGCCTACGCCTTTACCCTCCACGGAACACTCTTTCTCCCCGACGGGTCTACGCTACTCGTTGACGGCATCGACAAGATTACGTTTGACGGCAATGGGAATTTCAGGCAAGTTGACGCGGTTGCCACAAACGGCAACCTCGCGCCGGGCTGGCGCTCCGGCACGGGCACCTACACCGTGAACCCGGACTGCACCGGAACCCAGACTATTTCGGTCCCGGGCATGCCCGATCTGCACTTGCAGTTTATCGTCGCGCAATCGGGGAACACGATCCACCAAGTCGTGATCGATCCGGGTTTCGCAACTACGGGCGAAGGGGAGCGCATCCACATTCTCACGAAGTAAGTACAGGCCTGCGGAAGGGGCCATTGTCAAACAGAGCGGGGTACACATTCCCCGCTCGTTACTTCTCAACCTTGTCCTGTACCAGTTGCACACCCAAGCACACGCTCGATTACGGAACGTCGCGAAACTCTCAGCAGAACAAGCCCGCAGCCCCAGCCCACGGTTGAGATTTACAGTTCTAGGGGAGAAGGTTAGGGCGCTTCCCAGTTGACAGAGTAAACATCCTGGGCCCCTGTGTCGCGGAGCAATAAGGGCGAATCGTCCGGCGTGAGGGCGAGCCAACCGCCGTAGCGGCCGGCGGTCACGAGATCCTTCAGGTCGACCACTTGTTCTACCTTGTGATCGCTGATGCGAATCCGGACTACGGCATTCCTTCCCCGAAAATCCGAGACGTAAACGTATTGTCCGTCGTGCGACCAGTTCAGCCAGCTCAATGAACCGCTGGCCAGTTCGGCCCACTTTTTCGTTTGGAAGTCGAACAGGAGGAGGGTTTTCGAGTCCGCTGAGAATGCAGAAATATAGCGGCTGTCCGGGGACCACCGAGGCGAGTAGAACCCTTGGGAACCGGGCACGTTGGACGCCTGGCGGCTCGCCAAATCAAGGACACGGATCGTCGAGGACGGGTCATTGGATTCGCCCGCGAAAACGATCCGGGTTCCGTCAGGCGACCAGTTCGGATCCAACTGCTGATTGGGATCGTCCGGCAGCAGTTGCCGGAGACTTCCTCCTTCTGGAGAGACTTCATACATTCTGGCGGGCTTGTCGGCGCGCAACGCGAACTCAAAGAAGATGATCCTCTTGCCATCCGGCGACCAGCGAGGCAGCACCGGATACATGGGCGGGTAGGTCAGTTGCAGGCGCTCGGTCCCGTCCAACTTGCTTCGCCACAGGGCGCCCTCACGATAGGAAACATAGGTTACCCACTGGCCATCCTTCGAGAAAGCGACGTATTCCGCCGAAATGCCGCCGAGGAAGGGTGAGAACTGGTGGGACTTCGCGTCGTAGCGCGTCAGTTCGCCGCGATAGGTTTGACCAACAAGGAAGAGCTTCTTGCCATCCTTGCTGGGAAGTGGGGACGACAACGACAGCGGGCTGGACGTCAATGGAACAGGCTTTGGTTGGGAGTGAAGCACGCTGCCTTTTTGCGAAAGGGCCCAGATCTGGCTGTTTGCCTGAAAAATGAAGTACTTCCCGTCCGCAGTCCATCTGCCGCAACACTCGTCCGGCGGATCGTGCCAGCCCGCGAGCAATTGATGCAGGCCCGTCCCATCCGCGGATGCTTCCCAAAGAAGTTGCTGGCCGACGGTCCCGGCTGTCTCCGAAGAATCGAATCGCAAGTAGCCGCCGTCAGGAGACCACGCGACACTCAAGATGTCGCCCTTCACGCTAAGCAGCTTGCGCGACTCGGTCCCGTCGGCTTTCGCCACGAACAAATCACTCAGGTTGGTGTAAGCCAGCATCTTGCCGTCGGGGGACCAGGCACCAGTTTCTCCCACGATGTCCCCGAGCCTGCGTGGCGAACCACCCAGAATCGGGAAGCTCCAGAGCGGTCCCTTAGGAGGGGCGCCCTGACCGTCCACGACGAGGAGTTCGGAACCGTCCGCCGACAGGTCGACGGGAACCATGTTGAGAGAAGGCAGAATTGAAATCTTCTTGGGTTCCCCGCCTGCGACGGACATCTCGGCGACGCCACGGGACGCAAAACTCCCGGCTCTGCCCTCGCCCGAATTCAGGTAGAGCCTGGAACCGTCGGTTCCCACGAGCGACTTCTGCTGGCCGTCGTGCGTGAGTTGAACGTAATTCGACATCTTGGGCACGGGCGCGGGCTGCATCGAGAAGTACGCGAGTAACGCCGCGCCGAGGACCAAGACCAACGCTGCCCCGGTCAATGCAGATCGTCGACGATTGGGGCCTTCTTTCTTCTTTTCCTGACCGCCGGGAAGTGGGGACGTTGCCGTACCCGATAATGCTGCCAGGGCAAAGGCCAGATCGGATGCCGACTGAAACCGTTGCTCTGCGTTCTTCTCCAGGCAGCGATGCACAACTCTTTGCAGCGCCACAGGCGTATCGGGCGCAAGGTCCGATATGCGCGGGGGCTCTTCGTTCAGGATCGCGCTCATGGTATCTGCAGAGGTCGGCCTCTGAAACGTCGGCTTCCCCATCACCATTTCACAGAGAATTGCGCCGAAGGAGAAGATGTCGGAGCGGTGGTCGGTGGCCAGTCCCCGCACCTGCTCTGGAGCCATGTAGCCCACGGTTCCCATCGCCACGCCAGGCAGCGTGAGCGTGGGAGCCACGTTGGCCACCGACTCTTTCGGTTGCATCAGCTTGGCCAGGCCGAAGTCCAGAATCTTGATTCGTCCATCTTTGGTGACGAAGATGTTGTCCGGCTTGAGGTCGCGGTGCACGATCCCTTTTTCGTGAGCGGCCGCGAGTCCGTGCGCGATCTGCACTCCGTAGTCAATCACCTTGCGCAACGGCAGTGGCCCCCGCCTGAGAGTCTCGGTGAGGGTCTTGCCTTCGAGCAGTTCTGAGACCAGATACGGCACACCCGCGTACGTTCCCATCTGATAGACCGCAAGAATGTTGGGATGATTCAGCGCTGCCGCGGCCTTCGCTTCCACCTCGAAGCGCTGCAGGCGCTCTGGATCCAGGGAGACCAACTCGGGCAGGACCTTGATGGCCACCTCGCGGTCCAGCCGGGAATCGCGCGCGCGATACACCTCGCCCATGCTGCCCGCTCCAAGGGGCGAGAGAATCTCATACTGGCTGAGCTTCGTGCCAGAGGTCAGAGGCATTTGTGTGCGCAATTATAGTCCGAGCAACTCTGGGCAATGAAGGGCGCGACGGGCCTGGACATGTGATCCTCAGGTCGGGAACTAGTACGGCTCCCTGCTGTGTGCGCGACATGTAAGCCAGATTACGTTAGCGATACGCGGCCGGTGGCAGACCGGTGATGCGGATTCCCGCGTGACCTTTGTGGCGGATGTTCAGGCCAATGAGCAACGCGGTGATCTGCTCAACGATGCGGGAGTTTTCGAGTCTGCCACCGTCGATGGCGCGGACGCCGGGAATCTTTGCCGCCAGCTCGCGGGTGAGTTGAGCGGCATCGGGATCGTCGCTGCAGACGATCACGTCACAGTCGAGCGGGCCATCGCCATTGAGCAGATCGGCCGAGAGATTGTGGAAGGCGGCGACCACGCTGACCTCTGTGGGGACAAGATCGTCGGCCTGCTGGGCTGCGGAGCCCTGCCAGACGCCGAGAGTGCGCGAGGCGCGTCCGCCGACGCTGGCCGCCAAAGGAACGGTAGCGTCGATGAGGATGCTGCCTTCGGTCATTGCCGGTTTGAGCTGCCTGAGAAGTGCGGCTTGACCTTCGAAGGGAACGGTCAACATGAGAATGTCGGCAGCGGCGCAAGCCTCGCTGTTTTCCATGCCGGAGACATTCGCCTGGTTCCCCACACTCTGCTGAATGGCGGCGGCCGCCTGCCGAGCACGCTCCGCGTTGCGGGAGCCGATGATGATGCTTTCTCCGGCTCGCGCCCAGCGCAGGGCAAGACCCATGCCAGCGGGGCCGGTGCCTCCTAAGATTGCAATGGGACGGGACGGGGCGGCGCCTGCGGAATTCTCGGTCGTTGTCATGTTGGTCACGCGAACTCAGCGTCCAGCGACTGTTCGGCGGTGAATTCATCTTCATTAAGCGGAAGTTTGATGTGGATACGAGAGTAGGTCGTGTTGCGTTCGGCGGGGATGCGGCCCATCTCCAGAATCAGCGATTGGAAATCCTCCGGGCTGGTGTATTGGCCGGCGGTCGCTCCGGCTTCGCGCGAAATGTTCTCTTCCATCAGTGTGCCGCCGTAGTCATTGGCGCCAGCGTGCAGGCAGAGTTGCGAGAGCTTGCGATTCAGCTTCACCCACGAAACCTGAATGTTATTGATGGAACCCGCCAGCAGCAGGCGCGCCAGCGCGTGAACTTTGAGATGCTCGGCGAGGGTAGGACCGGTCCGCGCCAACCCCTGATGGAAGAGGATCGTGTTCTGGTGCACGAAGCCGAGGGGAACGAATTCGGTGAAGCCTCCGGTTTCGGATTGAATCTCGCGCAAGAGCAGCATCTGGCGGACCCAGTGCGCGGGGGTTTCCGCGTGTCCGTACATGAGGGTCGAGGTGGTGCGGATGCCGCATTGATGCGCGGTGCGGATGACTTCGACCCACTGCGCTGTCGAAAGCTTGTTGGCGGAGAGGATGTGGCGGATTTCGTCGTCGAGGATTTCGGCGGCGGTTCCGGGCAAAGTGCCGAGTCCGTTGTCGCGTAGCATCGAGAGATAGTCGGCGAGTGGCATGCCGGTGAGCTCGACGCCGTAGACGATTTCCATCGGCGAGAAGGCGTGGATGTGCATGCCCGGGACAGCGTTCTTCACGGCGCGAAGAATGTCGCGGTAGTAGAACTTGGGAAGATCGCGAGGTAGTCCGCCCTGGATGCAGACTTCGGTGGCGCCGAGTTGCCAGGCTTCTACGGCCTTCCGAGCCATATCGTCGAGAGAGTGAAAATATGCATCGGACTCGCGCGGGCCGCGGCTGAAAGCGCAGAATTTGCATCCCACGAAACAGATGTTGGTGAAATTGATGTTGCGGTTGACCACGTAGGTGACGATGTTGCCGGCGAGTTCGGCGCGCAGCATGTTGGCGGCGACCAGCAGACCTAGGAGGTCGTCACCTTCGGAGTTGGCCAGTGCGTAGGACTCTTCCAGCGGGAGGTCCGCGCCGTTCTGAGTCTCAAGCACCTTTTCCAAAGAAGATCGCAACGCGGGAGCTACGCGCGGGGCGATGTCGGACCAGTCGAGTGCGGGAAAGGATTCGAGTTCCGAAGATATGAGTTCGCGGGGCACGGGTTCCTCCAAGTTCAATCGGCTTTTCACAGTACTTTCTGGCGCTACGCCAGAAACATTTCCGGATTCGCCGTCGGTCCATCCAGATGACCGACGAGTCGCTTCTCCAATCCCTCACGAGAGGGATTGAGTTGCTGCCTGAGGCGTTCTTTTTCTTGATCACTTAGCGGCGAAAAACTCCGCGCACTCTCGACATTGTGTGCGAGCATTTCGGGGCGTGGCATTCCAACGACCGCAGTCGTTACCGGCAGGCTCATGGAATAGCGCAGCAATGAGTTCATGTCCGCCTTTCCCGCACCGGCGCCCACCAGGAATTCCTGACCCGTCACCTTCATGGCTATTACGCCAAGATTCTTGGCGTTGGCAGCGGGCAGGGCAAGCTCCTCAAAGCGGCCGTTCCGCGAAGCGTTGAGGGCCATCTGCACACAGTCGAGGTCGTGGCGCTTGATGGCCGTAGCCATCACCTCTCCGTTGGTATGGCTGGTCATGCCGACGAAACGCGCCATTTTCTGTTCGCGAGCTTCCATCAGGCCTTTCAGAGCACCGTCCGGTGCCTCGATCTTCGCCAGATCGTCGGCTTGGCCCAGGCTATGAATGTGGACCAGATCCACATGGTCAGTCTGGAGCCGTTTCAGGCTCGCCTCCAGACGGCGCAGAAATTCGTCACGCGTACGATCAGGAATCTTCGTTGCCAGCCAGACTTCCTTACGTCGCGAAGCCATCACCTTGCCGACTCGAGTTTCGCTTTGGCCGTCTCCGTATGCGTAGGCCGTATCCAGGTAGGAGATGCCTAGATCAATCGCGCGATTCAGGATCGCTGCGGCGCTTTCATCGTCTTTGTACATCAGGAAGCGGCTGCCGCAGCCGAAAGCGAGGATGGAAACTTTTGCGCCAGTTCGTCCGAGGGTGCGGGAGGGAAGCGCGGCGGCGGGAGGTTGCGCGTGGGCAACATCCTTCAGCAGCAGGAAACTTGTGCCGGCCGCGGTTCCTAGCCCAATTTTCTCAAGAAACTTTCTGCGAGAGATTTCCTTGCTCATGGTCCCTCCTGAATCGCTAAGGGGCATCTTATCGCTTCGGCGGGACTTTTGTTAACTCAAGGGAAAGATGGTGCAGGATGGATACGATGCAGTTCGAGTTCGCGGCGACCGGCATTGAGGCCTGCAGTGAGTCACAAGGCTGGCTGTGGACGAAAATCAGGCTACGCGGTTCTTTTCAAGCTTCTATTGCCCCAACGCAATCGATTACGCTTGGAGGGCAGTCATAAATTGCTCCGACTTTGACACCCAGGCGAAGAACGCTTCGGCGAGTACGATCGAGGCGTCGTGATTACTTCCCGGCAAACTGTGGGGAGGCGTCGGCTGGCTCATACAATCCTCCAGCAACACACACGAATAATCTCTAAACATGGCGTCTCTGACCGTCGACTCAACGCAAACACTCGTGGTACAGCCTGTGATGATGAGATGTTGGATCCCCAGCTTTTTTAGCGTGGAATCCAAGTCGGTCTGATAGAAACCGCTGTATCTGTGTTTGTAGATGACGAAGTCATCGGCTTGAGGCTTGAGCTCGTCAACGATATCCGTATTCCATGTGTCGCGGATCAGAATCCGACTGTCCCTACCGTCAGGGGCGTGAATGCTCTTCCCGACATCGAACGGCAGGTGTTTCAAGCGGTTCGGCGAGTCGGGAGCACCGAAGTCCGAGAGGTCCGGACGAAAAGCCATTTTGAGATAAGCAATCTTGATGCCGGCGTGGCGAGCCGAGGTCAGCACTTTTGCGATTGGGGCGATAGCCTTTCGAATGCCTGAAATATCAATCCCAGCCAGGTCGACCATGCCGCCCTTAGCTCCAAAATCGTTCTGCATATCTACGACAATTACCGCAGTTTTTTTGATATCAATCGCAATCGCTTCGGGCTTCGCGTTGATTCTGACGATCCGGCCGTTCACGTTCTGAGTCTGCTCTGCCGAGGCGGATCCTTCGCCTGGACCTCCAACGAGCGATGCGGCCGCTGTCGCGCCGATGAGGCCGAGCACTTCCCGCCGGCTAAAATTACGCACTTCCGGCTTTTCTTCTTTAATGTCTTGAGTGTCCGGTGCCATAGCACCTCCGTTGGGATTGTCCGTTCTCGGAATTCAGTGTCTCACAAGCGCGTTGTCGTAGCCCCGAGTTAGTGGAATTCTAATTGCAGCACCGCAAGCGCAGCGCCACCCCAAAAGCCAAAATCGCGCGAGACAGTCTACCGGAATAGATCGGTGGATGCAGGGCGGAGGAGGTCTTGGGCTTGGCCTGTCCCCCGTTCGTAGCGAAATCCGCGGACGATGCACGCGGGTGCACGGTTGAGCTTGCCGCAGACCAGTCCGGCGGCGCAGGCCAGTTCGTCGGCGACGGCCTCGACACTGGCTTTCAGCTTGTAGGCGTGGGGGTCGCGGTGGCCCCGGTCGTCCCGCAACGGTTTCATCCCGGCGATGCCGATGGCGACCTCCGTTAGGCCCTCGCGCCACGGACGGCCGAAACTGTCGGTGATGATCACGGGGATGGAGAAGCCGGTACGTTTCTTTATCGCGCGGCGGAGGTTGGCGGCGGAACGATCAGGATCTTCCGGAAGGAGGAGCGCATGAGTGCCTCCATCGACGTTGGAGACGTCGATGCCGCTGTTGGCACAGAGGAAGCCGTGGTGGGTCTCGGTGATGAGCACGCCGTTCTTGCGGCGGATGATGGAGCGGCTCTCGCGCAGCGCGAGTTCCACGACGCGGGCATCGAGGGCGTATTGTTTCGCCCACGCGATGGAATCGTGTGTCGGTTGGATCGTGGTGAGGTCGACCAGGCGGCCTTCGGCTTTCGAGACGATTTTGTGTTTGACGACGAGGATGTCGCCGGATTGGAAGTGGAACCGGCGGCGGCGCAAGGATCTGAGCAGTTCATCTGCGATCGAATCGCCTGGGAGGATTTCGTCTTCGACCGGGATGGGGATCAGGCGAAGTTCAGCCGACGCTGCTCGCAGAAATTTCTTTCGCCCCTTCGGGGCTGGGGTGTTTCCGGCGGCTGACCCACGGCTTGCGCCGTGGGCTGCATTCTTGCGCCGCTTCGCGGCTGAGTTTTTTCTATCTGTCTGTGACTCACTCACGCACCAATAATATCGGTTGGAGGGCAGTTTCAAGAATCGCCGCTTCGCGGCTGGACGGGCGAGGCGCCCGTCTCTACACGGTCCGTGCCTGCACGGGCATATTCGCGCGCGAGGCATTGGGCGCCGGTTTCGCCGGGTGACGCGACGAGTTGTTGCAGGTCTTCGGGGTTGTCGACATCGACTGCGATTCCCGGCAGGTTCAGCACAATGCAAGATCTGCCTGTGGCTTGGGCGGCGGCGTGGTGCGGTTTGAAGCTATCGTTACCGAAGCGCAACGGGAACAAGTTCGCAGGACGGCGGAAGGCGGCGTTGGTGCCGCGTCCATCGGCCGCTGGGACCAGGACGCTGCCCTCGGTGGGCGCGTGCTTCAGGATTTCTTCCAGCTCCCACGACTGAATCAGGGGAATGTCGGCCGGGATCACCAGCGTGCTGTCGGCACCGCGCTCGACGCAGATGCGAGTCCCCATCTCGATGGCTCCGGTTTCTCCTGGATTGTCAGGGTCGGGAATGACTTCGAATCGATACTCTCCGGCCAGCTTTACTGCGTATGCATCGCTGGTGACCAAGGCGACTCGCGGCCGGTTCGTCCAGTTGTGCAGTGTGGTCAACACGTCATGCAGCATGGCCTGCGCCAATGCGGTACGGGACGGTTGATCGAGAACAGCTGCCAGGCGCTGCTTTGCCGCGGATAGATCCTTGACCGGAACGAGAATCACGGCTGGCTATCCAAACGGCGAAAGGCGGTGGAGCGGGGGCGGGGCTCATCCCCTGCGAGCGAAGCCGAGGAGACGAACGAGAGCGCTTCTCGCGCGAGAGTGGCTTTGTCTTCGGCGCTGCGCATGATGGTTTGCGTACACTCCACGCGCAAGCCGCTTTTGCGCAGTGCCTCGGCGGCGCGGGCATCGCGCGTGTCGCAGATCAGGATGTCGAGAAAATCTTCATACGCCTGCGCAACGCCGGCGATCGAGCAGGGCAGTCCCTGGGCGGCCATCAATATTCCTGCCGGACCCGCGACTGGAGCATTGCCGACGATGGGGCTGATGGCGGCGATCTTACCGTGGGCGCGGTGCAAGGCCTCGCGAATACCTGGCACCGCCAGGATTGGACCAATGCTGGTGATGGGATTGCTCGGCGCGATCAGAATGGCATCGGCTGCCGCGATCGCTTCGATCACGCCGGGAGCGGGTTCGGCGTCAGTCGCTCCGGCGAAGCGCACGGAGTTGACCGGGTCCTGATACCAGCGCTGCACGAAGTACTCTTCGAAGCTCAACTCGCCAATGGGCGTATCGACGCGGGTTTCGACGCGCGAGTTGCTCATGGGCAAGACGCGCGCCTTCACACCAAGTTTTTCGGAGACAACGGTCGTGGCTTCAGAGAGCGTCTTGCCTTCGGCCAGCAGGCGCGAACGCAGTAGATGCATGGCGAGGTCGCGGTCGCCGGTGTGAAACCAGGTGGGCTCGCCAAGTTGTCCCATGGCCTGCAGGCAAAGGAAGGTGTCGCCTTTCACACCCCATCCGCGCTCGCGGCTCAGCATGCCGGAGAGCACGTACGTGATCGAGTCGATATCGGGGGAGACGTAGAGTCCCCACCAGAGCAGGTCGTCACCGGTGTTGACGATCAAGGTGATTTCTTCGGCGGGCATGGCCTGGCGCAGGCCGTCGACGAACTTCGCGCCGCCGGTGCCGCCGGTGAGAACGCAGATCATCTTTTCGACTCCATCAGGCGGCCCTCGTTATCTTGGCCAGGCCGTGGTCATCGACGGCGGCGCGCAATCTTTCGGACAGCAAGCCAGGTTTCGCTGTCACGGCGGGAATAAATTCCGGATACACCGGCAGGCGCTGGCGTAATGCGAATCCTTTGGCTTCAGTGCGCAAGCGAAGTTGTTCCAGGTGTGGCCAGGGCTTTTCCGGATTGATGTAGTCGGGAGTCAGCGGCGAAATTCCTCCCCAATCGTTGATGCCCGCGTCCACTAGATCATCATAGTAAGGTGCGGAGAGATTGGGTGGAGCCTGAATGTTGACTCTGGGGAGTAACAAGCGAGCTACCGCTACGGTGCGGAGCATTTCGCCGCGCGAAGGCTCAGGGCAGTGCGCCATTGGGATCGACGGCTTCACGCGGAAGTTTTGCACGATTACTTCCTGGATGTGGCCGTAGCGGTCGTGCAAATCGCGGATCGCAAGGAGCGTGTCGACGCGGTCCTCGGGGGATTCGCCGATTCCGATGAGCAAACCCGTTGTGAAGGGGACATTCTGTTTGCCGGCATCTTCAATGGTGCGCAGGCGCTTGGCCGGGGCTTTGTCGGGAGCATTGTCGTGAGCCTTGCCGGAGGCCAGCAGCGACACGTTCGTGGTTTCGAGCATGAGGCCCATGCTGGGGGAGACAGCGGCGAGGCGGGCGATCCATTCCGCGCTGAGCAGGCCGGGATTCGGGTGCGGCAGCAAGCTCGTCTCGCGCAGCACCAGTTCGCACATGGCTTCGAGATAGTGCAGCGTGGACTTGTAGCCGAGGTGGCGCAGCGTTTCGCGCATCTCGGGGAAAAGCAACTCAGGCTTGTCGCCGAGGCTGAAGAGGGCTTCGGTGCATCCAAGTGTCTCGCCGGTGCGGGCGACCGAGAGGACTTCGTCGGGCGTCATGGTGTGCGCGCCGGGGTCGCCGGGATCGCGGCGGAAGGTGCAGTATCCGCAGTAGTCTCGGCAGAGATTAGTCAGCGGCAGGAAGACTTTGCGCGAATAGGTGATGACGCCGGGCCTGAAGCGCTCCTTGGCAGCACGGGCCGCAGCCAGGAGCTCGGGGAGATCGTCGTCGGAGCAGCGAATCAACTGCAGGGCGGCATCGCGCGAAATGGGCTCTCCGGGCCGCAGTTGCGCGAGCGCAGAGGCGCATACCGAGCGAGTGTCCGGCGTGACGGGCGTGATTGCGGTCAGGGTCACGGTTGCATCGAATGATACAACGGCGGGGCGTGGTAATGTAGGCGGTTGCGCGGTGCGGGGCACCGTCGTAGAGACGTAGCTTGCTACGTCTTCGCCGGCGGCACCGCGAACGATGGTGAGAGAGACGTTGCAAGCAACGTCTCTACGACAGGTTTTCGCCAGACATCATGAGCTTGAATCCCTCCGAATTTCGAAAGGCGATGGGGAGCTTCGCTACCGGAGTCACGATCATCACCGTTGACCTCGATGGCGAAGTTCATGGCATGACGGCCAATGCGTTCGCGTCGGTGTCGCTCGATCCGCTGCTGGTGCTGGTTTGCGTTGACGCCAACACACGCACGCACGCGCACCTGCACGCGAAGAAGCGCTTCGGGATCAATGTGCTCTGCGAAGGTCAGCGGGCGATTTCGGAGTACTACGCACGCCCTGACCGCAGCCACGAGCACGCGGAAACCGAGGCCGGAGCGCGGTTTGACCGGACCAAGCATGGCACCCCCATGTTGCATGGCTCGCTGGCGTATCTGGAGTGCCGGCTGCACTCGGCGGAAGAAGCTGGCGACCACACTATCTTTATCGCGGAAGTTGAGGACGTCGTGGTGCGGGAGGGCGAGCCGTTGCTGTTCTTCCGGGGGAAGTATCGGGAGGTGGGGGAGGACGTGGGGGAGTAGAGCTCACGTTGCTAGTTCCGGTGATAACCCGGGGCGCGGGGCGGTTCGTCCCGGAGCGCGGCGTTTCTTTTCCTGAACCATTTGAGCACGAATCTCGTCCATGGTTTTCCAGTAGTCGGCGATCTCAGAAATGCCACGTTTCGAGAGACTGACGGTCGTGCGCATCTTCTTGTCCACAATTTCTTTGCGAATGATTACCAGCCCGGCCTGCTCCAGATTAGTGAGTTGTACTGATAAATTCCCCTTGCTCAGTCGGGTCACTTTCTGAAGAAAGACAAAGTCGGCAGCCGCGCATGAAGACAGAACCGTCAGGATGGCCAACCGCGCCGGTTCGTGTATCAGTCGATTGGGCGAGGGGACGCCACTGAGTTCGTTACTCATCGTCGCCCTCCGCGACTCGTCTTGGCAGCGTGCGGACGAGGATAATATGATCGTACAATCCCATCGCTATTAAACTGAGACCGAGTTCGCCAGCGTTCAGAACCTTCCACAACCCGACTTGTCTCGCATCCGGATGCAATATTCCATAACCGGCGATCGAGGAAACCGCGACTAGGACGCCCAGCAGGAAGAACAACCTTTGACGTTCAATGCTGGGCATGTGCCGTCGCACACTACTAAAGAACAGCAACATAAACAACAAAGAAGGCCACAGATTTATCTGGCGGGCAGGATCAGAGATCATCGCGTGTAGGTGAGGAGCCAGGGGCCAACCGATGAAAAGCAGTACAAGAAAGGCCAAGAAGAAACGGGCGCCCCACTTGGACCACGGCTCTCGTGCTACCTGAACGGTGCCAAACCGTCGCTGATAGTACTCGGGGATCCAACGCTGGTAAGCGGCTAAATAGACTCTGAAACTCCCCACCAATGCCAATGCTGCCAATAGGGTCCACCATCCGCTCGAGTTCAAGATTTCCGAGAAGAAAATGAGCGTTCCAATGAGCGCCGTGTTAAGCCCTTCCTGAGAGCCTAGAAGTCTAGTGACATACCTGAGCCGTTCGTGGTCAACTGGCACTTCCCAGTTGGTCGGGTCGTCCGTTTGTTGCTCTAAGGTCAGCGGTGAAGGCAACCGTGCGCTCCTTTATGAACTGGTTTATATCATGAACTTAAATAGGAAGCTAGTCCTTTCCTGAGGCGCCAGCGCATGTCGCTTTTGGCGGGTTAGAACATCTAATCAGTGGATAAGAAGATCATCGAAACGGAGTGGAGTCATGGTTGAGAAAACTGCCGCGAAGGTTGTGAAGGCTGAGGCGGACTGGAAGCAGAAGCTCACGCCCGAGCAGTATCACGTGACGCGCGAGGCGGGGACCGAGTGCGCCTTCACCGGGGCGTACTGGAACACGAAGGATGCGGGGATGTATCACTGCGTGTGCTGTGGGGCTCCGCTGTTCGATTCGAATACAAAGTTTAATTCGGGGACAGGCTGGCCGAGTTTCACCAAGCCCGCCACAGGCGGTGGCGTCGTCGAGCACAAGGATTCGAACTATGGCATGGTTCGGACCGAGGTTCGGTGCGCGACTTGTGACGCGCACCTGGGGCACGTGTTTGAGGACGGTCCGGCGCCCACGGGTTTGCGGTATTGCATGAATTCTGCGGCGTTGGATTTTCGGGCTGGCGAGAAGAAGTAAGCGTAGAGACGTAGCTTGCTACGTCTTGCCGGCAGCAGCACGAATCGTGGTGAGAAAGACGTTGCAAGCAACGTCTCTACGAACAAAACTCAGGGGCACGCGCGAGCGTGCCCCTTGTTTGTTACCGGATATTCTTCCCGCCAACTACGCGCTGGCGGTGGCAGCCAGGGCCTTGGGAGCCTCGGCTGACTTCTGCGGCTGCGCGTTCTGTTTGCCTTCGTTGCGAACCTGAATTCCACCCTTGAGCGACGCGCCATCTTCGACGCTGATGCGCACGGTGGAAATGTCTCCGCTGACCGAACCTTCGGCGCGAATATCGACGCGGTCGCTGCACTCGATGTTGCCATTCACCTTGCCCATGACGACAACTTCGCGGGCCTGGATGCTGGCGTCGACCTTGCCGTTGCGTCCGATGGTGACTCGGCTGTCGGGCATGGTGATCTTGCCTTCAATGCGGCCGTCGATGTAAAGAGCCTCGGAGCCGCTGATTTCGCCTTTGATTACCAGAGTGCGTCCGATGGTGGCCTGATCCACGGGAGCGGTGACGGTTTTGACTGGATTGTATGCGTTGGGGTTGGAAGCCGGTGAGTTGGACTTCAAGTTAAATGAGTTCTCCGAAGACTGAAGCATGCGACCTTCCTTGGGTTCCCGCGCGGCGCCTCGCCCTGGGGCGCCTGGCACCTATGAATGCGGTTGGTCTTGAATTTTGTGGCCTCGGCAGTTGCTGGCCACTTGGCCAATCTGACTATCGCACAGCCGTAAGCGTTCTCTTAAGATTACGGAAGATGGTGTACCGGCGCGGGGACGAGATTATCTCTAGTCGGAGCCCTGCAAGGATTGGGCCAAGCCTTCCCATTCCTTGATCAGGGCGGCATGGCTGGCTTTGTGCTGGTCGAGTTCCTGCGACTGGCGCTGGCTTTCATCGGAGCTGACGAAATTCTGCAACGCGGTTTCGCATTGCGTGATCGCGGCTTCTACGCGGCTGATTTCCTCCTCCAACTCGTGGACGCGGTCTTCCAACTGCTTGCGCTTGATGGGATTCAGGCGCTTTTTGGAGGCCTCGGCTTCTCCGCTTCCGTTACCGTTGGTGGGTAGGGATGCGGGTGGCTGGGACGCTGGCGTCGCTACGGTCTTCGCCGCCTTCGCTCCGGGAACATCGTCGAGCGTCGGCGCGACGTGCTGCCCACCCTGCTTACGCCAGAGATAGTCTTCATAGTTGCCGGGGAAAACTTCGACTTTGCCGCCGCCGACTTCGAAGACGCGCGTAGCCAGCTTGTCGATGAAATAGCGGTCGTGGGAGACGAAGACGACCGTGCCGGTGTACTTCACGAGCGCATCGAGCAACACGTCTTTGGCGCGCAGGTCGAGGTGGTTGGTCGGCTCGTCGAGCAGCAGAAAGTTCGCAGGATGCAGCAGCATGCGCAACAGGGCGTAGCGGCCGCGTTCGCCGCCGGAGAGCACGCCGATCTTCTTGAACACGTCGTCGTCGGAGAACAGGAAACACCCGAGCAGGCTGCGCAGTTCGGTCTGGCCGGAACCAGGCGAGGCATCGCCGAGATCGTCAATCATCCGGGCGTCGGGATTGAGTTCCTTGTACTGGTCCTGCGCGAAGTAGTCGGCTTCCACGTTGTGTCCGAGGCGGAATTCGCCCAGCGAGACGGGTTCGGTGCCGGCGAGCAGTTTGATCAGCGTAGACTTGCCTGCACCGTTGACTCCGACCAGCGCGATGCGGTCTCCACGCTCGATCATGAAGTCGACGTTGCGAAAGACTTCTTTGTCGGCGCTTCCGTTTTTTCCGGGATAGCTTTTGGCCACACCTTCGAACTCGGCCACGATGCGGCCGCTGGGCTTGGGTTGCGGGAAGGAAAAGTGGATGGTCTTTTCTTCCGGCGGAATCTCGATGCGCTCGATCTTTTCCAGTTCCTTGATGCGGCTCTGCACCTGCTTGGCCTTGGTGGCCTGGTAGCGGAAGCGGTTGATGAACACTTCGAGCTGCTCGATGCGGTCGCGCTGGTTGCGGTAGGCAGCCTGCAGTTGCTCGTTGCGCTGCGTTTTCTGGGCGAGGAACTTGTCGTAGTTTCCGGTGTAGAACCAGAACCGCTTGTTCCAGATTTCGGCGATCTTGTTGACCGTGACGTCGAGAAAGTAGCGGTCGTGCGAGATCAACAAGAAAGAGTGTGGGTAGTTCTGGAGATATTCTTCGAGCCAGTTGCGCGCTTCGAGATCGAGATGGTTGGTGGGTTCGTCGAGCAGCAGCAGGTTGGGCTGCTGCAGCAGAAGTTTGGCCAGCGCGAGTCGCATTTGCCATCCGCCGGAGAATTCGTCGGTGAGGCGCGGCCAGTCTTCCTTGGTGAAACCCAGGCCCATCAGAACTCTGCCCACTTCCGCTTCGATGGAATAGCCGTCGCGCGTGCGGAACTCGTGTTCGACGCGGTGGTATCGGTCGGCAACGGCGGAATATTCCGGACTCGTGTGGTCGAGTTCTGACATGCTGCGAGTGAGCGTTTCCAGTTCGGTCTCCATCGCGCGCAGGTCGTCGAAGACCGACATACACTCGGCGAAGACGGTGCGGCCGGAGAGGGTGAGGCCATCCTGTGGAAGGTATCCAGCAGACGTGCCTTTTGCGATGACCAGGGACCCGTAGTCGAATGTGTCCATGCCCGCGAGGACCTTCATGAGCGTGGATTTGCCCGTGCCGTTCCCGCCGACCAGGCCGATACGATCGTGGGGCGTGATCAGCCAGTCCGCGTTTTCGAAGAGGAGTTTGTGGCCGAAACGTTTTCCGGCGCCGGAAAGCTGAATCATGGGCTGGAGTTATCGTCTCATAAAAGCTAGGGGTCAGTGGCTAGTGAAGTGAGGAGCGCTCAACCACAGAGGACAATGAGGACACTGAGGTGTCACACGGTGAATTACGGCCAGACTACGTTGGCGATGGAATCTTTGGAGGACACGGCGGGGCGGGCGTTGCGCGAATTGGGATAGGCTCCCCAGAGTTCGCTGTGGAACTGGATGCGCTCGAGCGCGCGGTCGACCACGGCTTCGAGTTCGCGGAAATATTTTACTTCGCGGCCCTTGGAGAGGCGGCGCTTGGCGTCGTCCGCAGTCATCCATGTGGGACGGCGATTGCCCTCGTCGGGGCGGCGCATCTGATGGATTTCCATCAGGAAGGCTTTGACCACGAATTCCTGCACGCCGCCGGGCTGCCAGAACACGCCCTTGGAATGAAGATAGAGATGAAAGTGGCGCGGCTCGATGGTGCCGATCGCCCCGGCTTCTTCCGCAGCTTCGCGCTCGGCAGCTTGACTATGTGACAGGCGAGGGTCAGTCGAGCCCTTGGGGAAAGTCCACTTGTTGCCGCCGTTGGTATTAACCAGAAGGAACTCAACCGCCGTGCCGCGCCTGCGATAACAGATCGCAGCCACCTGAAGCGGCAAGGACCTCGCGACTCGGGCTGAACTCATGGCGGCCTCCTGAGATAAGGCTACATCAAAGATATTTCACCAGCGTTAAAGTGCAACAATTATTGTGCACTCAGGAGGGTTACGAAAGGGTTACGTACCCTTTCGGCAAACTGCGCATCTCCTCGGATTGTCATCCTGAGCGAAGTTGTTCGCGAGCGAAGCGAGCGACAACGCAGTCGAAGAGCCTGCCCTGAGCTTGCCGAAGGGATCCCTCTACAACCTGTGCCATCCGCATCGTCTCAGGGAGCTTCCATAACACGTGATTTCATATTTCCCAAGCGGCATCGCATGTTCGCAACCGCCCTCGGCCATACACCGGAATCGCCGCTCCAGTCGCGTCGCCCCGGCATCCCCGGCGAGCCACACGATCAGGCTGGCGACAGAGGCAGAGTACACCTAGCTACGGTGGAACTAAACCGGGTCCCGTTGCGTACATTCTCCTGAGTGCCCAGCGGGCTTCGGTGTGTCTTTTTATCTAAGATCGGCAAAGGAGAAGGGCCATGCGCAATATTGTGATCATCATTTCAGTTCTTGGGGCGGTCTTGGTTGCTCCGCCTCGCAGCAATTCCCAATCGACGTCCCCCTCACAAGGCCAGCGAAACTCGCTGGTAGTGGTCTTCAAAGACGGGCACCAGCAGAGGTTTCCAATGTCTGAGGTCGCCCGCATTGAGTTTCAAGCGTCCCCAACCACCGTTTCCAATGCCGAACAGGGCCGCTTCTTAGGGGACTGGAAGGTTGGGGATTGCAGGGGCGGGTATTTCAATATCACGCTGAATCGTGACGGTGTCGCGAAGAAGAACTTCGGGTCCCCCAACGGAAACTGGATGGTGGTGGACGGCGAGGCCCGCATCAGTTGGGAAGATGGGTGGCATGACACGATACTTAAAGCTGGCAATCGATACCAGAAGGCTGCGTTTGCTCCGGACAGATCGTACGCCGAAGGGCCGTCATGCACCGCGAGCGCTGAAAGCTCAAAACGCGGTCCAATCTGAGCCAGTGAATCGGCTTTGTTCATAATAAGGCGGCTTCTACGCCAGATTTCCGCTGCAGAGTATAGCGCCCGGGTTCGTTCTCCCATCGCCAGCGCACAGCCCACGCTAAAGTCCTCTGCCATACGCGGGGATCGCAGCTCCAGTCACGTCTTTCCCCGCATCTCCGGCAAGCCACACGATCAGGCTGGCGACCGAAGCGGGCTGCACCCACTGCGAAACATCGGCAGCGGGCATGGCTTTGCGGTTGGCTGGAGTATCCATCGTGCCCGGCAGAATGACGTTCGCGGTGATGCCGGCGTCTTTATTCTCGAGTGCTACGGTGCGGATCAGCGATACCAGCGCCGCCTTGGATGCACTGTAGGCACCGACGCTGGCGCCGGGAACTTCGGCAGCGCGACTGCCAATGGCGATGATGCGTCCGGTGCCCGCCTTGCGCATGTGCGGAATAACGGCCCGCAAGATGTGGAACGCGCTGTTGAGGTTCAGGTCGAACATGCGCTGGAAGGTGGCGTCGTCAGTGTCGGCGACAGTCTGGCTTCCAGCGAAACCGCCGACCAAGTGGGCTAGAACGTCGATCTTTCCGAAGCGGGCGATGACCGTGTCGGCTGCCTTCTTCGCAGCGTTGAGGTTGTCGAGCGCGGCGGGGAGCGCGATGAAATTGGGGTGGTCGAAGTCGGACTGCTGGATTTTAGGAGCGAGTCCGACCACGGCGAAACCGCTGTCCAGCAAGGCTTTCGTGACGGATGTTCCGAGGCCGCCGTTGGCTCCAGTAACGAGGGCGATTTTGTCAGTCATAGGACGTGGCCTCCCCCAACTGGGAATTCATCATAAACGCCCCGCTCTCGAATTGTGGATTCAATCGCGAACTTACATAGCCAGCGGCCTGAACAGCGCTTCACAGCCGCCATCAACTTTCACTGTGGTCGTGAAAGATACGCCGCTGATTTGGCCCGACGCGATTGGCCACGGCCTCATCCCACCCACGATCTATAATCCCCTCATGAGCCTGACCGAACAGATCCAGAAAGACATCGTCACCGCCATGAAAGCGAAGGCCGAAGCCCGCCTCTCCACGCTGCGCATGGTCAAGAGCGCACTGCATCTTCGCCAGGTCGAAAAGATGGCCCCGCTCGACGAAAAAGAATCCCAGGCAGTGCTGGCCACGCTGATCAAACAGCGCAAAGAATCCGTCGAGCAGTTCACTAAGGGCGGACGCCAGGAAATGGCCGACAAAGAAGCCGCCGAGATCGTCCTGATCGAAACCTACCTGCCGAAGGCGGCGGGCGAAGCGGAAGTGGTCGCCGGAGTGAAAGCCGCCATCGCCGAAATGGGCGCGCCCACCATGAAAGAAATGGGCACGGTCATGAAGAACGCCATGGCCCGCTTCAACGCGGCCGGCATGCGCGTAGATGGCAAGATGGTCAGCGAAATTGTGAAGCGGGAACTGGCGGGAAAGTAGTTCGAAATCAGGAGGGTCGGGAATCGTTCCTTTCGCATCGCCCTCCGCTCACTTGCTCCTCTGCAATTCCCGATAAGCCTCGCTCTTCGACACGCCCCGCTCCTTCGCTACTTTCTTCAGCGCGGCCTTCTCGTCCACTTTCTCTTCCGCCATGATCTGCTCTACCCTCTGCCGGACAGAAACCCGGGCGGACGAGGCGTCCGCCGCTACGTGAGCATCGCCTTCCTCGGCTTTGCCAATCAGCAGCGTGATCTCGCCCTTCACTGCCTCGCGCGCCTTCAAGTTCTCCAGCACGTCGCCCGCGCGCCCGCGCAGAAACTCTTCATGCAGCTTGGTCACTTCGCGCGCGATCACGACATGACGCGCTTCTCCCAGAACCTCGACAACATCTTCCAGCGTCTCCACCACGCGATGCGGCGCCTCATAAAAAACCTGCGTCCGAGGAGAATGCTTCACAGCTTCCAGCGCCGCCCGCCGCCCCCCGCGCTTGGCCGGAAGAAATCCGCTGAAACGAAACGAGTCCGTAGGCAACCCGCTCGCCACCAGCGCCGCCAGAAATGCCGACGCCCCCGGAATCGGCACCACCGGCACATGATGCCGTATCGCCAACGCGATCAGCCGGTACCCCGGATCAGAAATCCCCGGCATGCCCGCATCGGTCACCAGCGCGACGCTCGCGCCTTCCTGCATCTCCTTGACCAGCTCTGCCGACTTCGTGATCTCGTTGTGCTCGTGATAGCTGGTGGTGCGCGTCGCAATCGCATAATGATTGAGCAACTTCTGCGTCTGCCGCGTGTCCTCGCAGGCAATCACGTCGACTTCTTTCAGCACCCGCAGAGCCCGCAGCGTGATGTCCTCGAGATTCCCGATCGGCGTGCCCACGAGATACAGCGCTGGTCCCGCAGAATTCCCCGCTTGCCGTTCCGTGTCCTTCATGGCCGGAGTCTACCACCGCGCAATGTGGGGACAGCCGCCCTCGGCTGTCCGTCGAGCGAAGCTCGACCGGTCTGTTCGCCGTAACTTTCCGGACACGAGAGCGGTTATGCTAACGTACCCACCGCAGGAGCCCGCCCCGTGACCGCCAAAGACTTCCGCCAGATCGCCCTCGCCCTTCCCGAGACCGCAGAACATTCGCACATGAACCATCCCGACTTCCGCGTCGCAGGAAAGATCTTTGCCACGCTCGGCTACCCCGACAAAACCTGTGGCATGGTCAAGCTGTCCCCTGAGGACCAGCACTATTTTTCGAAAGACGATCCCGATGTCTTCATTCCCCTGAAAGGCGTCTGGGGACGCCGCGGCGCAACCAGAGTCCATCTCAAAGCCGCCAAGAAAGAAGTCCTGCGCAAAGCGATCCAGGCAGCTTGGCGCAACACTGCCCCGAAACGCCTGCGAAAGGCATAGTTACCCGCTCTGTCACGGCGTTCTCCGGTTGCCTGATCCTGTTCCTGCACAAACGTAATCTCCACGGCAGACGATTTCCGCATCAAAATGGAAGCGATGCGGACTCCGAGGAAGGCCATGATCGCCGCCATGCTTTGTGGGCTTGCCCTACATGCATGTTCAGCACAGGTCTGCTCGGCACAGACGGCGCCTCGACAGCCCGGAACTCCAAGCGCCACCCAGCCAGCCGCCAGTGGAAAGCATGTGCCAAAAACTAGTCGGACACTAAGTCCAGACGATGGGCTGGCAGTAATCTCTGCCGCGCTCGATTCCAAAGTGCGTCGATATTCTGGCCACGACTGTTCCCACCTGGTTCACGCGATTTATGAACGAGTGGGATTCCCCTATGCCTACGCGGACTCCGACGATCTCTACGATGGAGTCGCAGGCTTTCTACGGGTCAAGCACCCCCAGCCCGGCGACTTGGTGGTGTGGCGCGGGCACGCGGGAATCGTCGTCAGGCCGTCCCGTCACGTTTTCTTCAGTTTCCTGAGCGCTGGTCCGGGGATTGAGAACTACGAAGCTCCGTATTGGGTCGGCCGAGGGCACCCGCGATTCTATCGTTACATCAAGAACGATCCTTGCCCAGGATGCAACGCTGCCAGCGCAACGCTGCCGCGAACGCCTGACGCAAAGTAGACCACCTTCCCTAAAATTGACGCCGCGCAACCCTCGCCCCTAAAATCAATATGAAACTGAGTTGTTCCTCACGACCGTCTCACACTCATGCCCCTTTACGAATACGAATGCAAGAAGTGCGGCCACCGGTTCGAAAAGATTCAGCTGTACTCCGCCAAGATGGTCAAGAAGTGCCCCGAATGCGGCGGCCAGGTCGAGCAAATGATCTCCGCACCCGCCGTCCAGTTCAAGGGCTCCGGCTGGTATGTCACCGACTATGCCAAGAAATCCTCGTCTCCGGGATCCTCCGGCGGCGGAGAGTCCTCCTCGAAAGACAAGAAGGACGACAAGCCCAAGTCGGACAGCGGCTCGAAAGATAGCTCCTCGAAGGACGGCGCGACGAAAGAAAGCTCCGCGAAAGTGATCTCGTCCAACGAAGGCTCTTCCAAGGAAAGTCCGCGCAAAGGCTCAGGCAGACACAAATAAGGCGGCTCCGGATTCACCGAAGCCGCCAAGAAAGTCCTCCAGCTGTCCTGACCTCTAGCCCCTAACCCCTGACTTACTTCAACTCCCGCTCAAAGTGCTCCTCGATCATCGTGAACAGATGCACCCGCGCGTCTTTGCCTGCGATGCTGTGCGTCTTGTTGGGATAGATCATGAGCCGGAACTGCTTCCCTGCTTTGATCAGCGCATCAATCATCTGAATGGTGTTCTGAAAATGCACATTGTCGTCGCTCGTGCCATGCACCAGCAGCAGCGCTCCGTGCAGCTTGTCCGCTGACTTCGTCACATCCGACTGCTCATATCCTGCCTTGTCATCCTTGAGCAGGCCCATGTAGCGCTCGGTGTAAATTGTGTCGTAGTTCAGTTGATCCGTGACCGGAGCCACGGCCACGCCCGCGCGAAAACGGTCGGAATGCGTCATCGCGTACAGCGTCATCGATCCGCCATTCGACCAGCCCCAGATCGCGATGCGATCCTTGTCGAGCTGCGGATACTGCGCCAGCAACTGATCGAGCGCCGTCAACTGATCCTTCAACTCAATCGCCCCGAATTCATGCCGGATCGCCGTCTGAAACTTGCGATTCCGCCCCGGTGTCCCGCGATTGTCCACCGCGAAAATCGCGAATCCCTTGCGCGCCAGAATTTCGTCGAACGCGCTCGGCGTCACCTTGATGACCATTTGCGCGGCGGGCCCGCCGTAGATGTTTACAATCAACGGAATCTTGCCGCTCACGGTTCCCTCCGGAGGAAGCAGCAAGCGTCCATAAAGGGTCGTTCCCTCTTCCGCCTTGAACTCCAAATACTTCGGCGCCCGCAATCCGTATTCGGTAATCGCGTCTCGCGCCTGCCACACCGCGCTGCAGGCTCCTCCTGCCGCGCAAAGCGAAATCCTGGTCTCCGTCTCTGGACCCAAATACGTGTCGGTATAATGCTTTCCGTCATCGCTGAAGTTTGTGGAATGATGCCCCTCTCCCGATGTAACCGCCTTGAATCCCGATCCATCGAGCTGCACCGAAAAACTCTGCACCTGCCGCGGATCATCTTGGTTGGCCGCAAGGAATACTGTGCCCGCCGCTTCATCGACGCCTTCGATTCCCAACACCTCGAAGTCACCCTTCGTCAGTTGCCGCTCCAGCTTCGCCTCGGCCGCCATCGGATTCTGCTTGTCAAAACTGTATAGATAAAGATGCATGTTCCCGTCGCGCCAACTTGGCCAAAGGAACTGTCCACTCGATTTCAGAAAGCGCACCTCAGCGTGATCGAACTCGACCCATGCATCGGGAGTCGTCTCCGTCAACACGAGCCTCGACTTTCCTGACTTCGCATCGATGAAATACAACTCCAGCTTGTCCTCGGTGCGATTCAGCACTTCCGCCCAAATGACTCCCTCGCGCACCCAGCCAAACCGCGGAACGTATGTTTCCGGATCACTGGCCAGCGAAATCCATCGCACCTTGCCCTTGTCGGCATCTACCACGCCCAACTTCACCACCGGATTCGGATCGCCCACCTTGGGATACTTCTCGTTCTCCACGCTGGGATGTGTCGGCATCCAGTCGGTGATGGGATAAATCGGCACATTGGTCTCGTCCATATGCAGGAAGACGATCTCTTTGCTGTCGGGCGACCAGAAATAATTGCTGCGCACCGCCAACTCTTCCGCGTATACCCAGTCGATGTCGCCATTGAACAGGCTATCGCCTGTGTCCTTGGTGAGCTGCTTCTCGTTCTTGCCGCTCACCGGACGAACATACAAATTGTGTTTCCGTACATAGGCCAAGTGACCGCCGTCGGGCGAAAACTTCGGATCTCCGCTCGGATCGCCGGCGGACGTAAACTGCACCGCCGTTTCGCTGCCCAGGTCGTAAAGCCAGAGCTGTCCCTGCGAATCGAAAATCAGGTGCTTCGAATCCGGCGCCCACAAATACGCTGCCACGTGATACCGCGTCAGCCGCTCTTTCTCCCGTTCGTTCTTCACCTTGTTCACGTCCGGGTCCAGCGACGCCAGCTTCGACGCGCTCACCAGCACCTTCTTCTCGCCGCTCGCCACATCGACATACCACAGCTCGCCTTTCTCTCCCTTCTCATCGCGCTGTACGAAAGAGAGCTTCGTCCCATCCGGGCTCCACTCCACCGTTTCCGGACCGCGCCCCACCAGTCCTCCCGGCTGATAAAGGGTTTCAATGGTCAGCGGCTTGGTAGGCGCAGTTTGCGCCCCCGCCGGCGCGGAAGCGATGGGGCCCAGAGTAGAGATGAAGACGAAGGCGAGCAGGACAAAGCAGGCGACGCGAGAAGCTTGTCTCTTCACGAAATGACCTCACAGAAAAGAAGTAATTGCAGATTGCGCAACGGGCGAACGAAAAGTGTACACCGCCCCGCTCAAGGCTGCAGCAATCCGCCCTCAGGGTTCCCTTCGTGCCCTTCGTGGTTAAAGCCTTTGAAGCCCGCGAGCCCCGCCCCAACGCATGCTAGAATCAATGCAGAACCAATGCCGAATGCTTCCTGACATCGAAAATCTGCTGAAACTGCAAGACACGGACAAGGAAATCCGCCGTCTGCAGGACGAGATCGCCGAATTCCCCAAGCGCGTCGCCGTCATCGAGCAGAAACTGGCGGGCACCAAAACACAACTGGAGAAGGCCCAGACCGCAGTCAAAGCCGACGAAGCCGCACGCCGCAAGTACGATACTGCCATCAACGATCTCCGCGGCAAAATCTCGAAGTACCGCGACCAGTCCCTCGACGTAAAAACCAACGAACAATACAAGGCTCTTCTGACGGAGATTCAGTTTGCCGAAAAGGAAATCGCCGCCAACGAAGACAAGATTCTCGAACTGATGGTCAACGCCGACGCTCGCGACAAGGAAGTCAAGGCCGCGCAAGCCGAGCTCAAAGCCGAGACCGCCGAAATCGAGAAGGAAAAAGAGGAGACCCGCCACCGCACCGCGGAAGACGAAAAGCTCCTCGCCGAGTGGCGCGCCAAGCGCGATCAGATTCGCACCGGCGTCAACGAAGACCTGCTCCGCCACTACGAGCGCGTGTCCAAGTTCCGCGGCAGTGGCCTCTCTGAAGTTCGAGACCAGCAATGCATCGCGTGCCGCGTCATGCTGCGGCCTCAGACCTACAACGAAGTTCGATCCGGCCAACAGACCATCGTTTGCGACTCCTGCCAGCGCATCCTGTATTTCAATGCCGCCGACGAACTTGCCGACGTGAAGCCTTCAACCACGCGCGCCAAACGCCATCATCCTAAAATCGACGCTCCTCAGGCCTGGTACTACCGTTCCGAGTTCGGCGGAATCGGCGAAGTGTTCCTGTGTCTGACCACGGCCCGCGGGCAATCCAGCCGCCGCGTCTATGACGTCCACACCGGACGTCTCCTCGGCGACATTCTCATCCGCGAAGGCGACTATCGCCAGGCTTTCCCCGAAGACATCACCGGAGCCATGCGCCTGAACGGCGCCTGGACCGAAAGCGAACTCGACGCCTTCGGCACCGAGCTCCCCATGGTCGCCCTCGACTCGCTCCGATCCGATCTCGACCTGGCCCGCCACGAAGCCGCCTCCGGCTCCCACGTCAAGCCCTCAGTCCCAGTAACCCCCACCGAGCAAGCCGCCAGCTAAGTGAGACATGTTGAAATTATGTGGAGACAGCCGCCCTCGGCTGTCTGTCGAGCGAAGCTCGACGGTTCAGTGTGGAACCGGGCCCATTGGCCCGGTCGTCGAGCGCAGCTCGACCCTGCCAGCAGCACCCGCGCCCCATGCGTTTAAGATGGCTGCATGCCAAACGCTCCCGCTCTCGCGAGTCTTCCGACAGTCAAAGTTGCCCCCCGTGGCGCCACCCGCCTCAAAGCCGGCCACGTCTGGGTCTACCGTTCCGACATCGTCTCCGCCGACGGCGTCCTCCCCGGCTCCCTGGTCCGCGTCTCCGACCATCGCGGCAAGCCTCTCGGCACGGCGCTCTACTCCGGCTCCTCACAAATCGCCATCCGCATGATCTCGCATGACCCCGTCGCCGATTTCCCCGCATTGCTTCGCCAGCGAATCGGCGGCGCCATCGCCTATCGCGAGCCTCTGGTCAGTAACACAGAGGCCTACCGCGTCATCTTCAGCGAAGCCGATTTCCTCCCCGGCCTGATCGTCGATCGCTACGGCGACATCCTCTCTCTGCAAATCCTCACCCAAGGCATGGACGCCGACCCCGTGCGCCAGGCGATCACCGCGGAACTGACCGCCCGACTCCACCCGGCCTCCATCGTCGAACGCGTCGATCCGCGCGTCCGGGAGCTAGAAACTCTTCCGCCTCGCGCCTCCGGCCTTGTGCAAGGGGAGAAGACTTCCACCACCTTCACCATGAACTCCATCCGGTTCCACTTCGACGCGCTTGAAGGCCAGAAGACCGGAGCCTTCCTCGACCAGCGGGAAAACTACGCCGCCGCCGCCCAGTACGCCAGGGGAGAAGCCCTCGACGTCTTCTGCTATCAGGGAGGCTTCGCCCTCCACCTCGCTCGGCATTGCTCGCACGTCACCGGCGTTGACAGCTCGCGTCCAGCCCTCGAAGTTGCGGACCAGAACGCTGCCCTCAACCCTCGCGACGCCAACCAACCTGGCATCGAATGGATCGAAGCCAACGCCTTTGACCTGCTCAAGGACTACTCCTCCTCCGATCACCGCTACGACACCATCGTTCTCGACCCGCCCGCCTTCGCCAAAACCAAGCGCGATCTCGATGCCGCCCTGCGCGGCTACAAGGAACTCAATCTTCGCGCCCTGAAAATGCTCCGTCCTGGCGGCATTCTCGTCACCTGCTCCTGCTCCTATCACGTCAGCCAGTCGAACTTCCTGGAAATGCTCGCCGGCGCTGCCCTCGACGCCCACCGGACCCTCCGCCTGATCGAGCTTCGCGGACAGGCAAAAGACCATCCAGTCCTGCTAAATGTCCCCGAAACCGCCTATTTGAAGTGCGTCATAGCCTCCGTAAGATAATGACAACAAACGATATTCAATAGTTGACAATGATGCACTCATATTTTATGCTCCATTTAGACTTATTGTGCGTCTAATAAGAAGTGAACGCTAGCAAAGCTCGTGTGGCGACGGACGCCTCGTCCGTCCCGCGAGGGCGAAGCCCAGCGGCACTGAGACGAACCAGTTCTGAATCACCAAAATTCCGAAGGAGGATTTCACCATGACCGTACTTACCCGCTTTGAGCCGTTCCGTGAGTTTTCCACCCTGCAGGACCGCATCAACCGCGTATTCCGCGAGTCCTACACCAGCGCAGACCGCGACGAATCCCTGACCACTTCGAGCTTCGTTCCCGCCGTCGACGTCTATGAAGACGAGCACAATGTCACTCTGAAAATCGAAGTGCCCGGAATCGACGAGAAGGACATCGACGTCCGCGTGGAGAACAACACCCTCACCGTGCACGGCGAGCGCAAGATCGAAAAGGAAGAGAAAGAAGAGAACTACCGCCGCGTGGAACGCCAGTATGGCGCCTTCACCCGCACCTTCACCCTGCCCACGACGGTCGACACCGAGAACGTCGCGGCAACCTACGACAAGGGCGTGCTGAAGATCGCTCTCCCCAAAAAGGCCGAAGCCAAGCCAAAGCAGATCAAAGTAAACGTAGGCAGCGAGAAGTCGATCGAAGCCAAGGGGCCGAGCAAAGCTGTATAAGCCGCTCACGTAGGGGCGGACGCATTCGTCCGCCCCGGGCGAAGCCCGGCAATGCAGCAGGCATTGTGTAAGCAGCCCGAGTGTGGGACCGGGTCTCTGACCCGGTCATCGAGCGCAGCTCGATCACTCTTTGCGGGAGGCGACAGAGATGTCAGCCTCCCGCTTTCTTTTCACACTTTGTTGTGTTGTCATCCTGTCTCTAACGACGATGCCGCGTGTCAAGCGTTTTGAGCGACACGTCTCCTGGTGGCGCTTTGTTTTTTCAGAAGCGCCATTTCGCTCT
>JADGNQ010000321.1 GCA_017883385.1 Candidatus Sulfotelmatobacter sp. | reverse complement strand
AGTCGTCAAACAATGGTTTGGCGACGGAGGCGATTCCGTGCGCGTCGGATTCGGGTCGGTGTGGCTTTCCAACCTGCGTCAACAGAACGTCTGGCGTCTGAGCCCGCGACAACAATAGAACCGTGCAGGGCCGCCCGGCGGCCTCCCCCGTTAGAATCAGCACGAATTCAAAAGTGTATCGTCGTGTAATTGGGACCGCCACTTGCTCCCTTCCAGGTGGGAGGACCATTTATGCGAGCATCGCTGATAGCCTTGGCCATTGCCAGTGCGCTATCCGTTAATACCATTCATCTGAAGGCGCAGGAGGGCACTAAGCCGCCTGCCGACAACACCAAAACCAACCAACGCGACCGATCCGCCAGCGAACCCACGGCGGACCAGGCAAAAAATGGCACATCCGATCGCGAGACCATGCAAAAGATTCGCAAGTCGCTCATGGACGATAAATCACTTTCTACTTATGCGCACAACGTGAAGGTCATCGCTCAAGACGGCAAAGTGACTTTGAAGGGGCCGGTGCGCTCCGAAGAGGAAAAGCAGACGGTCGAGCAGAAAGCCACCGAAATCGCGGGCAGCGGCAACGTCACCGACGAGATCACCATCAAGCCCGCTAAAGAAAAGTAAGTTAAGTCAAACAACTAAGTCAAGTCAGACAAACAGGAGCTAACTCATGGCAGGAAAAAACACGGCAGTATTTGGCATTTACCGGACGCGCGGCGCCGCCGAGCAGGGTGTGGATACTCTGATCGGAAACGGCTTTCGCCGGGAAGACATCTCCGTTCTGTTGCCGGAGAATGTGGGCACTAAGGACTTTGCTCATGAGAAGGGGACCAAGGCGCCGGAAGGAGCCGCCACCGGGGCCACCGCAGGCGCGGCGATTGGCGGCACTCTCGGGCTGCTGGCGGGAATCGGCGCACTGGCCATCCCCGGGCTGGGGCCCTTTATCGCGGCCGGTCCTATTATGGGCGCGCTGGCCGGCGCCGGCAGCGGCGGGATGGTAGGCGGCCTCATCGGCGCGCTGGTTGGAATGGGCATTCCGGAGTATCAGGCCAAGCGCTACGAAGGCATCGTGCGCGATGGCGGCATTCTGTTGTCCGTCCATTGCGATAACTCCGACTGGGTGAAGCGCGCCAAGGAACTCCTGGAACAGACCGGGGCCAACGACGTGGCCTCGGCTGGAGAAGCCAGCGCCGATTACGCCGAAAGCGACAAGCCGCGAGTCCGCCGGAGCGGCGGCGGCACGGGGGTGTAACAATTACCGGACTCGGCGGCACGCCGCTGAAGAGGGGACAGACGCGATTCACGCTCTGTCCCCTCTTTGCCGTATGTAAGCCTTGTACTGACGTCCGTGCAAGGCGATCCAGGCCAATTTGGCCTGCCCAGGCATACGTTCCCGCCCCCTCGCGCGGGGAATCACCCTGGTGCGTGACAAACTGCCCAGCATTTTCCAATTGAAGGATGATACTGAAACGGGGTTTGGATTCCAATACAAGATGATCTTGAAACAGGGTGAGATGGGGGACGCTGCGGCGGGTTTCCTTTCGTTGAGTTTTTGAGCTTTCGATGGCGACCAACGGGAGGCCCTGCGCGTCCGCGTTGGTGTTTTGTTTTTCCTTCATAGGACGGTTTTGGTTTGGTTTTTTGTCTTGTTTTTTGGGTTGGTCGATCCGCGTATTTCTATTGAAGACCTTAAACTCTTCTATCTGATATTTCGTCGCGGCGCCGACCATCGGGAGGCCGCCTCCGTCCGACCGCCCCTTCAATGGAACTGCGGCGGGGTCGGCGATTCGGTCTTGACGACCCTCAGCAGCGCGGTCTTGGCGGCCGTCATCTTCTTCGCGCTCTCGGTATCGCTCATGGCCAACGCCACCTGATCCAGCCGGGCGAAGCTCATGTTCTCCTTGAGGTAACTGGCCGCTTCCGAGAGCGACTTCAACTTCTCGTACGGCGTCGCGTAATCCTCCCGCGGATACTGCCTCCTGCGTTTGCCCCGCGCGTCCAAACTCACCGTCGCAAATCCGCACGGACGATGAAAGTTCAAGTAAGGGTTCAGGTGCGTGGTGTGGAACTTCTGCACCCTTTCGGCATGCTCGGCGGCAATGTAGCCGTAGCCTATGTGTTTGCGGATGATCGCTCCGTTCTTGCCTTCCACTAACGCGTTGTCTTGCGTCCGGTTGGCACGACTCTTGGTGAACTCGATCAGCAGGTTCTTGAGCAACTTGGCCACTTCGTAATTCACATACTCGGAACCGTTGTCGGAATGGAACCCTATGATTCGAAAGGGGAACTGATGCAGTATGGCCTCCAGGACCGGCAGCACAAATTGGTCGCTGATGCGTTCTACGCAGCCCACCACCTGCCACTGTGTCACTGCGTCCACGGCATTGATGTGATACACCCCCTTGGCACCTTCCCAGTCGCCCTGGTGTACCGTGTCGATGCGTAGAAACCCCGGACGCCCTTGCGGATCTGGCTTGCGTCGCTCGCCGATCACAATCGCGCTGGGCCGCGTCGGCTCCCACTTCGCCGCCAGCTTCCGGTAGCGCTGGCTGTGCCGCAGATTGTACAGATGCCCCACCGAGATTTCCGCCAGGCGTGCATGGTCGGCCTTGCCGAACTGCTCGTACTCCCGCTTGAAAATGTGCACCGTAGCCGGCCCGCTGAGCCAGCCGTGGGCGCGATCCACTTCCGCCAACAACGTCACGTCCCGGCTGGTGTATTTGGTCGGGAAGCGTCGCCGGCGATACGCCACGGCCTCGACCACTCCCTCTTGGCGGTATTGGCGGATCAACCGCGCCATTTGCGGCAGGCTCAGACCGGTGACCTTGCTCAAGTAGGCCCGGATCGCTCCCCGCTGTTTCCTGCCCTGCGCGGCGTACTCCTGAGCGACCAGTTCTCGTTGCACAAACCCGTATCGTTCGGCTCGGTTCTGGCCCGTGAATTCGATCGATCGACTGCCTTTGAGGAACTCTTGGATCTGTTCCTGGGTGAGCACATCTGCGTTCTGCATGCGTATTTGCATCCGGCCGCAGAGCACCTCGCCTTCTCACATTTTCGCGATCATCTTGTATTGGAATCAATTCGCGTTTCAGGATCATCTTGTATTGGAAAATTCTGGTTCGGAGGTACATGCTATTATATGCTATAATTCGTCGAGGTCCGCGCATGGCCGGCACCTACACAGTGCAACAGGGGGACCACCTCTCCAAGATTACCGAGGTGTTCGGATTCTCCGACTACAGCACCATTTGGAATCATCCCAAGAACGCTGATCTGAGGAATTTGCGTCAAAACCCTAACGTTCTGTTCCCTGGGGATTCCCTTTTCATACCCGACCACGAGCTTCGGGTAGAATCGCGCAGCACCGACCGGAAACACACCTTCATAGCGAAAAAGCCGTCCCTTAAACTGCGGTTGACCCTGGAAGATCTGTATGAAAAGCCGATTGCCAACGCCCCTTGCCTTCTGGCTCTGGGGAGCGATTTTCGCCGCGTGACGACGGATGGCGTTGGGCGCATCGAGCAGGATATTCCGTCGAATGTCCGCGCCGCCACCCTGGTGATCCAGGATGCGCAGACGCCGTTCGACAACACGCAGTTCGACATTAAGATTGGAGACCTGAATCCGGTGGAGGAAGTCTCGGGCCAGATCGCGCGGCTCAACAACCTGGGATACTTCGCGGGAGATGTGAACCAACCGGAAGACATATCATCCCCATCGCCCGAATTCAAGTCGGCAGTGGAAGAGTTTCAGTGCGACCACGGGCTGGCGGTGGACGGAATTTGCGGAGTGAAGACTCAGTCCAAGCTCAAGCAAACGCACGGGTGCTAAGAAATGGGCGACACCAACTCCGGCGCATTGCACGGCTTGTTACCCTTGCTGCATGTTACCTGAACTATGCACGCCGCCGAAAATGTCAGTCGCTTCAGGACTTGACCCTTTTTTCTGATTTTGGGGAGGGGGGGTACCTTGTTTGGTGATGTTGCGAACTGATGGTGTGTCAGGTACTTAGAGAGATTTCCGGGTCAGACATCTGAGGTCTCCATGCCCGCCTGCTAACAGGCTAAGCTGAAGTTCCTAACCCCAAAATGCTGAACGCGTTTGTTTCGCTCGGTATATCCAGATTCGCTCGGTTTTGTGTAGTCATGTAAATGTTAAAATTGTGCT
>JADGNQ010000148.1 GCA_017883385.1 Candidatus Sulfotelmatobacter sp. | reverse complement strand
GGGTAAGAGTCAGGTTCGGTCGCGCTTTCCACTGGTCTTGCGCGTACAAACCCGAGAGCTTGTGCAAGAACTTCAGGTCCGTGCTGTTGTTGAAGTCAGGGGCTGCCGAACCGGAGTACAGGCTTTCGAAAGGCAGGGTGCGTTGAGGAATTTGTTGCCCGAACAAGGAACGCGGCTGAAGGAACAAGAACTCCACAGGAGTTCCGGGGCCGAATGGCGGTTGGTCAAAGGGGGGCGCCCCGAAGAAACTCTGCGGCGTGAAAATGCCAGCGCCCGGAGTGAAGAAAGTGGTGTGGGCTGTGATCCAGACAGGTTCGAAATCCCCGCCGAACTTGAAGGAGTGATTGCCCCGTATATATGTAAGATTTTCGGCGCCCTGGAAATGCTGCTCGCTGTAGTACGAGACGCTGCCGGTAAAGCCTCCGGAATTCAGGAGGTCGGCCACCACGATGGAAGGTTCGAACCCAGCACCAACAGGGTCAAGGTTGAAGATTCTGCGGCCGAAGTTCAGAACACTCTCCGAGGTCCAACGGCCGCCGAAGACATGAAGCAAGTTCGTGTACACCGTCTGATCACGAATCGCGTTGTTACGGTATGAGGATGGCAGACCCTGACCAGGAGCAGCGCCCGGTATGTGTTGCTTGCGGTCGTCGTTGAAGAGGTATCCGATGTTCAAGGTGCTCTTGTCACTCAAAGCATTCGTCAGCTTTCCAAAGAACTTGTCGTAGTCGCCAATCTGGAGAATGGAACCCAGATTCTCGGGCTGCAAGCCGAGCAACTGTTTGACCTGGTTGATGCTGGGCGTGCCGGGGCCCAAGCATCCGGGATTGTTGGTGCAATTGAGGATGAAGGATGAATACAAAGGGGACTCCGCTCGGCGTTGCCCTTCGTATCCCAGGAAGTAGAAATTCTTGTCCTGTCGAATCGGGCCGCCGACGTCGCTTCCAAACTGGTTGAAACGCAGCGTATTGAAGCCGGGCGCTGAGAGCAGGTTGTTCGCGTCCATCTTGTTGTTGCGGAAGAATCCATAGACGGAGCCGTGAACGCCATTGCTCCCGGACTTAGTAATTGTGTTTACCACCGAGCCCAGATTGCGTCCATTGTCAGCCGTATTGGGGCTGGCGGTTACCCGGAACTCTTGCACCCAGTCTTGCGATGGACTCTCGCGTTGCACGCCGGAAATACTCGTGGTGTAGTCGGTACCGTCGAGTCCGAAGAATGCGCTGTGCGTTTCCCGCAGCCCTCCAAAACTCAATTCCAGAACCGTTTCCTGAAATGGTGACTGCGCGCCGACGGAAGTACTCCGGCCCACGTTCACTGTGGGTGTGAGCAGCACGAAATCAATGAAGTCCCTGCCCGAGATTGGCAGGTCAGAAATCTTCTGCGCGTCAATGACCTGGCTGACTTCCGATTTCTGCGTGTCAACCCTGCACAGTGCCTTGCACTTCGACTTGCTGCTTCACGGTTGCGACGCCGAGTGTGACCGGCACAGAGGCGATCTGTCCGACCGTGAGTGTAAGGGGTGCCTGATACGGGCTGAATTGATCGGACTCGACGGTGAGTTGATAGCTGCCCGCGGGCAGGCCCGGAATGACCGCGATTCCCGCACCCGACGACAAATCAGTCCGCTTTGCACCTGTGTCCACATTGCGCAGGGCGACTCGTGCCTGAGAGATGACGCGTCCCGACGGGTCGGCAACCGTGACGTTGAGCGTAGCCAACTGCTGGGCAGAAAGATGGGTGCTGAACAACCAGGCCAACCCAAGAAAACCAGCGACTGCGCGAAAAAGAATCTTCTTCACTTCTTCCCCCACCTTGACATGTCGATTGCAGTTCGGAGACGGGCGTCCCCGCAGTCCCACAGTGTTTCTGAATGGGTGAAACCTTACTTGCGGTCACCCGACGGCGGCAATACTCGAAAAAGACTAGAGATCGAGGCGGTGCCGCCGGTGTAAGCTTTCCGTTTTTTCACTGCGTTGCCAAAGGAGAATTGTGTGCAATCTGTGAAGCAGGAACCGATCTATCTGCCCGGCGTGGAGAACAACCCCCAGCCCAGTCACTACCTAAATCTGATCCGGACATCGGAGAGCACCGGACGTGAAACCTGGAATATCTGGTATCTCTTTGCCTTTCGCCCGCAGATGACCCAGCATCTGGCACGCTTTACGCAAGAAGTAATGCGGGAACCCTCACCGCTGAGTCCTGGGTTACGCGAGTTGATCGCGGCATACACCTCGTATGTCAATGAATGCGAGTTCTGCACCAAGGCCCACGTTGCTGTCGCAGCGGAACTATTGGGAAGCGAGGATTTAGTCTGGACGGCACTGCGCAATCTGGACGCGTCCTCTTCGAAGGAAGACGAAAAGGCGTTGCTCCGCTTCGCCGGTAAGGTGACCAGCGACCTGCCTTCGATTACCGAAGATGATGTGAAATCCTTGCGAGCTCTCGGCTGGAACGACGAATCCATCTACTACACAATCACTGTTTGTGCATTGTTCAATTTCTATAACCGATGGATTACAGCTTCCGGTGTCCACGCCGTTTCCGATGAAGGCCATCGGCCGCACGGCAAAGTCCTGGCGCAAAAAGGATACGATCCCCAACTAAGAGAACAGCACTTGGGCAGCATTGGGGAATCCAGCGAATGAGTGAGGGGGCTATTCGCGGAAGTGTCGGAGTTGGCACAGGGACAGTGCAGCCCGCCGAAATGCCGTCCGGCCCGAGTGAATTCGATCTCGGCTACTACGGTTGGCGTGTAGTGTTAGCGGCGTGTCTCGGCGTGATGGCTGGATTCGGCTCGCTGTTCGTCTACACCTTCTCTGTCTTTGTTAAGCCGCTGGCTGCCGAATTCGGCTGGAGTCGGGAAGCCATCTCAAGCGGCTTCGCAATCGCCGCTGTCACGCTGGGCTTGTGCTCCCCGTTGTTGGGCCGGTGGATCGATCGCTTTGGACCTCGCCGCGTCATCCTCATTTGCATGCCGGTGTATGGCTGCGCCATTCTCTCTTTGTCGCTGCTGCACTCCGGAGTGTGGCAGTTTTACGTGACTTGCTTCGTGTTGGGAGTCGTCGGGAACGGTGCAGCTCATCTGGCTTACTCGCGATCGATTTCCACCTGGTTCCATCGACGTTTAGGGATGGCGTTGGCCTTCGTGATGGTTGGAGCGGGTTTGGGCGCCATGATCTTGCCCGTCGTTGCCCAATCCATCATTGACCGGTCTGGCTGGCGGGCCGCCTATGGATCACTCGGCGGTCTAGCATTGCTACTCGGCTTGCCCCTTAGCTGGCGCTACATTCGCGAACGCAGCTCAGACGGGCACAAGTCCGCTGCTGTTGCTCATTCTGGAATGACATGGCAGGAAGGCTTGTGCTCTTTTGCGTTCTGGATTATCACCGCCATCCTTTTTGTGAGTTCGATCAGCATGAACGGGGCGATCACTCATCTTTCTGCATTGCTGACCGATCGCGGCATCACAGCCGAAAATGCGGCCCTGTGTGCGTCGGTACTCGGAGGATCAAGCCTGCTCGGCAGGGTTGTGGTAGGATGGCTGCTGGATCGATTCTTCGGGCCACGTGTCGCGCTTGCAATCAACCTTATTACGGCGCTGGGAATTTTTCTTCTAGCTCGGGCGAGCAGTTTCCCGGCAGGTTGCATTGCGGCTGCGCTTATTGGCATCGGCGCAGGAGGCGAAGCGGCGACTACACCGTACTTGCTAACGCGCTATTTTGGGCTGCGTGCTTTTTCCACTCTTTACGGTCTCACCTGGACGTTCTATGCCGCTGCGGGAGCCATCGGGCCGGTGATACTGGGGCGCGCATTCGATGTGACCGGATCCTATTCTTCTTTGCTGGTTCTCCTCGCGGCAGCGCTCGCTTTGGCAGCCGCAATGAACCTCTTGCTCCCACGCTATTGGCGGGAGCGACGGGACTCGAACCCGCAGCCTCCGGCGTGACAAGAGGCGCACGCCTCATTGTTGCCCAGTATTGTGCCCTGTCCATTAGTCCACCGTCACACGCCGATACCCATACAATCCCCGGTTCTCGAACAATCTGTTGAATCGCCCATACCTTTCCGTAGTGGTGACGTTTTTGGAAGTGGTTTAGAATCAGTGAAGCAATAGAGTCGGGGCGTAGCGCAGCCTGGTAGCGCACCTGCCTTGGGCGCAGGGGGTCCGCGGTTCAAATCCGCGCGCCCCGACCAATTCAAACTGCTGGTCATACCATAGGACTTACCAGCAGACCCATTCCGAACATGTCTTCGGCGAGATCAACCCGGCATCTGGGTTTCGATCTGGCTCAGAATTCTGGCGTATCTTGACCGCATCGCCGGAGAATCAGCTGTCTGCGCAAGTTGCGCCAGTTCATCCTTGGAGGGCTTCAATCGCAGAGGCATCCGCTTCCAGAAGTACTTCAAATCGGCTGAGCGCCAGTTGGCGTATGTCGTTTCCCAAGATCTTCCACCGTTAGGCGACCCTGCGAACACCAGCGTCGACGGATTGAGCGCTCGCCCGCAATCCTGAAATCTGCAATCCATCGAAATACGAAGTTGACTGGAGACGTTCGGAGAACCTGCGTGCACTGTCAAACTGTGAAAGATAACCACATCGCCCGCGTTGATTTGTCCGCTGACCCAATCGCCTCCGCAGGCTGTCTCCCTTGAGACGTAGCCGGTTTTGGGATCAGCGGCCTGGAGACCGAAACGATGCGATGCTTCCAGAATTTGCAGCGGTCCCAGTTCTGGCGGACAGTCATGAAGAGGCATCCAGGCGGTAAAGCTCTCGGGATCTCCACCGATGGCCTGATGGTCTTGATGGGCATGAACTACGAAACGCTCGCAGTTGGGAAAGATCAAGCGGGCAATTGGTTTCGGATGAATCAGGAGTTGCGGACCTACGAGCAGGTTCATCACCTTCCGTAGTGCGGGATGATGAGCAAACATGTGAAATGCTTCCAGGCTAAAGACTTCTTCGTAAGTGCGCTTGAACGACGGATCAGGATCGCCACAGGCCGCACTAATAACAGCCATACGCTCAAGCGGGTTCCGGTCAGGCAGCAACCACCCTGCTGCGTAAACGATTCGCGCGATCTCCCCCAACAGTTGGTTGAGGTCGTCGGGGGGCAATAATCCTCTGATGAGCAGATAGCCGTATGAATCCATCTCATTCTTAAGGGAGTGGGATTCTAGATCACTTTCATGGATTTCACGAAACGGCGTCAGCTCTTCGCCCGACATTCTCGGCTCCTCGCAGGAGGTGAGGGAGTGAACAAAATCGTTTGTATTGTAAGAAGGATCTCAACAACCTGCACCTGCTCCCCGAATCATCAGGGCAGGTCCAAGTCCAGCGCGTAAAGATCAGTGGAATTCATATCACGAACGACCAAGGGCTCACCACTGGGCGTGAGGCCGAACCATACGCCCCAGGAGCCGCCGAGACGGAAGTCTGGCGAACCCATCACCTTCTCAACTCGATTGGTGGAAACCTGCCAGCGATAGATGCCGGCATCGTGGCCACGAAAATACAGGGTGCTGAAGTAAGCGTACTTGCCGTCGGTGGACCAGATGGGATAGTCCGCCAGCGGGGCCAGGATTCGGGTGCCGTGAGAGACGGTGTCGTAAAGAATCAGTTTCTGGGTCGAATCGGTCAAGGCCACGACATGACGGCCATCCGGCGAAATCTGTCCCCAGTACAAACCGGCCGTACCGGGAAACTGCGAGACTTGCTTGGACTCCAGGTCCAGGCTGTACAAGGCGGGTTGGGCTCCGGTCTCGTCGGAAGCGGAAAACAATATCGACCCTCCATTCGAAGACCAGGAGGGATAACGCTGCTGGTCGCTGGTTTGCGGAGTTGCCAGCACGGGCAGGCCACCGTCCCGGGAAACGGTATAGATTTTGCTGGGAGATCCCAGGTCCGCGGAGGCCTGAAATGCCAGTTGGACGCCGTCCGGAGACCACTGCGGATGCAAGACGCGCATGGGAGAGAAGGTGAGTTGCCTGCGTTCGCTCCCATCCACTCGGCAGCGCACGAGGACGCCCTGGGGATACTCGACGTAGGCCACCCATTGCGCGTCGCGCGAGAACGCCACGTGATCCGCCGAAATCCCCTGTGCGTAAGGCACATACTCCCGCGAAGGCACATCGTAGCGCAGAAGCTGCCCGCGCTCCTGCACTCCAACCGCAAAGATGCTCTTGCCATCTTTGCTGGGGGTGAACTGATAAAAGTTCAGAGGACCGGCCGTCAGACGGACCGGCCGAGGGTTCACTCGACGCAGCATCTCTTTTGTGTCTCGCATCGCCCAGATGTCTCTGGTTCCCTCGCTGATCGCGGTGAAAATGGAATAGCGTCCGTCGGGCGTCCATTCTCCGGCGCGCGTGCGACTGGGACTGGGCCACTCGGGAAGCAGGGGCCGGACAGCATTGCCGGAAAGATCAGCTTGCCAAAGGGTAAGGCCATGACCCTGAGGATCTGCCAGGGAAAACCGAAGATGCCGGCCATCCCGGGACCACTGCGGATAGAAGGGCTGGCCAGGCAGGCTCGCGAACTTTCTGGGATTGCTTCCGTCGCTGTTTACGAGATCGAGTTCAGATCCCTGAGTGTAGACGATGGTGGAACCGTCTGGAGACCACCTGGCATCCAGGGCCCGCACTTCGCCCACTGGCCGCGGCGAGCCCGAGGAGACGGCGACACGCCACAATGGGTGGTTGTTTGCCGCACTTGAATCATGAGTGTCCCCCAACTCGAGGATCAGGAACTCTGAGCCATTCGGAGAAATGTCATCAACATCCATTCGCGGAAAGGCCGCTTCCACGGGAAACACCTCTCCGCCCTCAGGAGATACGTAACGAATGACGCGATCCTGTCCTTCCCACGCTCGAAAATAAACGCGCGGACCGTCGGTCAACACCCTCGTGTTGTAGACCAGCGTGCCGAGGTGCGTGAGTTGGCGAATGCGGGACACCGTGGGCGACGGCACGACTGGACGAAAGATGAATGCTGCCGCAAGTAGAACGCCGATGGCTGCAACGATGAGGGCGGGATGAATCCGGTATCTGTTCGCGGTCTGCGCCGAAATCACTGCCAATAAACTGGCCGCCTGGTCCTGAACCAGTGGCGTTGGATGTGTGCGATTCGTTACGCACCAGGCTGGCGGGATGCGGAATCGAAAAATTATCGAGGCCAGCCTGAGTTGCACTGGGAAGTGCGATGACGGCGAGCAAGTGATCGACATCGAAGTCGCCATCTCCATGGCCCCCAGCATGAAGGATCTGTACGTTTACGTTTCCGACACCAGCGACGTCAGCATCTTCAACCGCATGGCCACCGACAACTTAGCCAAGCAATTGAGCTGCTCGTGGGTTTGGGCGCCAGAAGACCAGCTCAGCGACGAACCGATCTTCCTCGAGTTCGCGGTGCAGGGTCAGACCCTGTTCGCAGCTTCCGGGGACAGCGGCGCTTACAACTCCAAGAACCACACCTATCCCGCGGAGGATCCTCTCGTCGTCGCAGTGGGTGGCACCGACCTGACCACCAACGGTGCCGGCGGCTCCTGGAAATCGGAAACCGCATGGAACGGTAGCGGCGGCGGAATCTCTCCCGACAAGATTGGCATCCCCACCTATCAATCGACCAAAGGTGTGATTACCAAGGCCAACAAGGGTTCAACGAAATACCGCAACTTACCTGACGTCGCGGCCGAAGCCAATACCGACAACTACGTTTGCCTGGACGGCACTTGCCAGAGTGGATGGGGCGGCACCAGCTTCGCCGCTCCACGTTGGGCCGGCTACCTGGCTCTGGTCAACCAGCAATCGGTCTCCAAGGGCAAAGGAACCGTCGGTTTCATCAACACGACCCTTTACACGCTAGGCTTGGGATCGAAACACGCCACCGAGTTCCACGACATCACCTCGGGCAGCAACGGCACGTATTCCTGCACCAAGGGCTATGACTTGGTGACCGGCTGGGGCAGTCCGAAAAGCATGGGCCTGATCAACGCGCTGGCGCCGTAAGGGAGTTCTGACGCGTGCCCTGAGCAGAGGAGCATCTTGCTCCACGCAATGCGGCGGGTCTCGCCCAGTTCTTGACCCGCCCTCAGCACCCGATCCGCTGTGCGTGCGGGTTTCAGGTTTGCAGCTTCGTGCGCGAGTTCTGAAACGGCCAAGACTATTGCGTTGTCGGCTCCGAGGTCGCCGGCTGCCGCTGAGCGAGGTTCGTCCCCGGTGTCGTTAGCTGGGTGGGACCCTTGATTTCGAATCCCCGATCGTAAGCGGGATCGTAGAAAAACAGCCAGTCGCTGTAGTGATTCTTCCGGTTGAATTCGCGGATGGTTTCGCGGCGGCTGGCGCTGGCCACACCCACGATGACTCCACCGCTGATCGGTTGTGGAAGTAAAGCAGGCGTCTGCGCAGCAGGATTCTGCCCCGGGTCGTTCGGCCCATTCTCAGTGGTTGCGGCGGGATTCGAGGTCGAGAGATCCTCTTGAGCCGCAGCCGGATCCGGAGCGGGCGGCGTTTGGCCGCGAAAGGCGTTTGCGGCGGCGTTCTCCGGCGAACTCGCGGATGGAGTCGCAGGTGCGCTTAGACCACCGACTCCCACACGCTGCAAGTCGGCTATGTGGAGCAACTTGAAATCCTTCCCAGTGATTGGATCTTTGTAGCGCTTGCGCAGGAACCGCAAGCCGTCGGTGTTCTCCAGGTCCTCGATGCGAAGCGGATAGCGGCCCATCTTCTTGGTGTAACGACGAATGGCGCGCGAGTATTCCGCTCCACGGTGAATCAGTTCTTCTTCCCGGTCACGCCGGATGGTGAAAGCGAGGCTCGAGGCAGCGGTCGCGGCGGCAATCGTCAGCAGAGTAACCACCAGCAGCAGCGAGAGCATAATGTACCCTCGCTCGTTGGAAGAACGTCGGCCTGCGGTGGGTAATGTCTCAGGGTGGTGGCGCTGACCGTCCGTCGAGCTTCGCTCGACGGACAGCCGAGGGCGGCTGTCCCCACATGATTGTCTCCTCTTCACTCCGCTCTTCAGTCCTCGCATTGCGGTCTCGTCAGAAGCTGTATTTCAATCCGAGCTGCATGGTCCGGGGCCGGTGCGCGTCGATAGGGTGCAGGAACGAGCTTCCGGTCAGGCAATCGACATTGACGATGTTGCCGTTCCCTACGTTGGTCGGGCCGCCGGCCGCGGAGTTGCCGGGACCGCCGTAACAGTTGATCGTGTTGTTCGCGGTATTCCTGATGTTCGGGTTAAAGATCCGGAACTGGGTATGGTTGAATGCGTTGAAGGCTTCGGCGCGGAACTCGAGATTCGACCCTTCGGTGATTTTGAAATTCTTTTGCAGCGTAAAGTCGAAGTTCCAGCGGTGCGGGTTGGTTAGGAAGTTCCGGCCCGCATTCCCGAACGTGAGGCCTCGTGGAGCGGCGAAAGCTGAGGGATTGTACAGCAGAGGCCCGACACTCTGGGCGCTGTTGAAAGCGGGAGACGCGGATTTCGGGTTGCCGATCACGTCAGGAAAAGATCCGGCTCCCGCGCCATTGGCTACCCCGGCATTGTCGAGAACCGAAATCCCGTTGTTGCTGCCGCCGTTGAGGACGCTGAACGGAGTTCCTGAGGCGAAGAGCGTGATGCCCGAGATCTGCCAGCCATCGAGCAGTGTGTGCAGAACGCTGGAGTTGCTCTGGGCCGGAGTCGGAGAGCCGTCTGCAGAACTCTCTCCGGGACGTTCCCTCACCCAACGGTCCAGGGTCCCGCTAAGTTTCGGCAGATTGTAGACGTAGCTGAGGTTGAGCAGATGGCGCTGGTCATAGTTCGAACTGGCGCGGTTCGACTGGATATCGGCCGAGTTCACGAAGGTTGCGTCGGAGCGGTCCGAGGAATCGTCGATCGAGTGGCTGTACGTGTAGGACACACCCACAGTAAGTGGGCCTTTGGCGCGCCGCATGGTGGCTTGCAAGGCGTGGTACTGAGAGTCGGCAACGTTCTGCAGCGAGAGGACGCGCTGAAATCCGGGCGCGTAAGTCCGCAGCGTGTTGGGGTTGCGGATGCCGGGGTTCACGCCGTAGCACGCCGCCAGCATATTGATCCAGGCCGGTTCATCCTGCGTGACAATGCCTTCGAGGACTCCCGTGTCAGGCGCGCGGATGGTGAACGACGTCCCGTTATAGCTGTTGCAAGTTGCCGTGTTGATCGGCTCGTGCGGGCCGAAAGGATTTCCGTTCAGGAAAATTCCGGTATTGGGTGCAGGCGTCAGCGGCGCGAGTTGGTTGAGCTGTAGTTCCGCCGACAGATGTGTTCCTTTGCTGCCGACGTAAGCTATGGTCGCAACCGTGTCCGCTGTAAGCTGGCGCTGCACGCTGAGACTCCACTGCTGAACGTAGGGCCAGACAGTCTTCTTGGGGATGGAGGTTACGTCGAGCGGGAACGCAACTTGGTCGCCCGCGGGATCTTGACCAATAGTGTTGTAGTGAAGCGGAAAGAAGTTGGTCATGGTGAAGACATTCGGTGAACTGCCTTCAAGCGATCCGGTGTTGGCCTCCTTCGCAGTTCCGTGCTCGAAGAAGACGCCGTAGCCACCGCGAATCGAGGTCTTCCCGTCGCCTTTCGGATCCCAGGCAAAACCCGCGCGCGGCGAGGGATTGAAAAGATGATTGCTCATGCAACTGGCTGGGATTCCGTTCTTTCCGCACTGGACCAGGCCATTCGTCACGGCCGGGTTCAGGTTGTTGCGCGGATTGGCCGGGTCCAGAAGTATGGGCACGCCCTTTGTGGTCTCGAGGTATCCCGACTGGAAGCCCGAGGACTGGTCGATCTGCACGGTCGCAGCCAGCGTGCGGTCGAACGCGGTTGGGTCCCAGTTCCAGGCGTTCAGATTCTTTTCGTGGTAATTGCCGAAGAGGCTGATGCGCAAGCCGAGATTCAAGGTGAGGCGGCGCGTTGCGCGCCAATCGTCCTGCACATACGGTTCGTAGACCCAGTAATTGTTGTAGTACTTCTGCTGGGCGCTGTCCTGCTGAAAACTCTTGATCGGATTAACCAGGCTGCCGGGCTGCTGGATCAGAAAGTCCGCGAACGCATTGCCTGTGCTGAGGCTGTTGTTTTCGTTGCTGAAGGTGAGGAGTCCTTTCGACGACCGAGTGCAACGGCACGACCAAGTGCACCACAAACAGGATCGGCGCACTTCCAGACAACCAAACCTCCGTGCCGGCTACGGTTGTGGTAGCTTTGTCCGCGATTCCGGCTAACACTCCGCCCGCCGCGCGTCCAGC
>JADGNQ010000147.1 GCA_017883385.1 Candidatus Sulfotelmatobacter sp. | reverse complement strand
GGTGGCAGCTTCCGTGGGTGCAGGAATTCTAACGACCACAATAAAGGACTACATTGACCGGGCTCGCCCTGAGGTCGTTACACAGCTCGTCGAGGTTTCAGGCTTGTCCTATCCCAGCGGCCACTCACTGGCGGCCGCATCCCTCTATTTGACCGTAGCCATTCTTGTGTGCCGGCATCTTCAAAGAGCCGGGCATCAAATCGCGATTCTGGCGATGACGGTTGGGATCATACTGCTGGTGGGAATAACTCGCATCTACCTCGGAGTGCATTACCCAAGCGACGTCGCCAGTGGCATATCGCTTGGGGCGGCCTGGGCGCTTTTGCTGGCCGGGTGCTTTTCGTTTTTCCATGATCCGAAGATCGCCCGCCCCGGGCAATAGTTCTCTGGATCGTGCGCTGCCAGTTCCATCGCCAGGGAATCCTTATTGGACAGGCAAAGGACAATCGTCCATTCGAAGCATTTCTGCCGCGCTGCATCCGGGCAAGCTATTGTTTGTGAGGAGGTGCGCGGCCGCCGTCACCGCAGGAACGTATGCTCTCGTCTCTGCTGGAACGTGGGCATGGGGCCTCGAAAAGAAATTGGCCCCCGCTAGTTCAGTTCCTGCCTTTGTGTACTGGCTTTTCACTCCGTCGAGACTCGACAGAACAGGAGTTAGTGCGTCAAGTCGGCACACCAAGCTTGGGCAGCAGCCACTGGGTCAACACTATGTATGCGGCGATGAAAACGATCATCCATGCCCATTGCGGCATTTAGTTTGCTCCTTTCAACGAACCCTTTGATCTGGGATGTCTCGTTTGTGTACGGATTCCGTTCCTACGGGGTGCAACAGCAGCGTATCGTTGCACATGAGCGGCCTGCCTCGCCGTGCTACGGCACACGAGTTCGCAGAGCCTAAACACGACCGGATCAGCAATGCTGTAGAAAACACTGTTGCCGGAACGTTCGCGACCGACGAGGCCTGCGTCGAAGAGGATTTGAAGGTGTTTCGATATGTTGGGCTGATTCCCGTTCAACTCGCCGACAATCTGGTTAACGGTCATTGCACCACCCTGAAGTGTTTGCAGGATGCGGAGGCGGCACGGCTCCCCGAGAACTTGGAATCGGCGGGCGACCAGCTCGACCATCTTCTCGTGGATCATGGTCCGCCTTCCGGACAAATAAAGGACTCATTCACTATATAATTATACATGCATATAGTTGGACATCGCCAGAAGCCAGGGAGTTGCCCGAATGCGGTCTGACATCGACGAGGCCATCGTCTTGCTGAAGCGCGGGGGCGACGGCGCGCTTGAGGGAGCAGTAGAGCTGCTGCAAGGGGCCGTGTTTGCTTTCAGTATGAGAGTGTGCGGACAACAGCAAGATGCCGAAGACACGATGCAGGAAGTCCTTGTAAAGTCGCTGCCCTACCTGTCAAAGTTCGACAACTCCAGAGCCCTAGCAACCTGGTTGTACAAAGTGGCGAAGAACCGTTGTCTCATGAACCGCCGCAAGAGCACATTCGCTCCGAAAGAGGAACTCTCCCTAGAGGAGTTGATGCCTAACCAGGAGGAGTTCGAGCGGCTCGACGGGCTCACTAGTATCACTCCGGAAGGTTCGGCCATTCGTGGTGAAGAGGGGCAACGGTTGCGGGAGGCGATTCGGTATCTGCCGCCGCACTATCGCATCATACTCGTGCTCCGTGACATGGAAGGCTTCACCGATGAAGAGGTCGGGGAGATTACCGGCTTGCGCCAAGGGACCATACGTGTCCGACTCCACCGGGCCCGCTTATTCGTACGGAGGGAACTCACGAAGTTGAACGAGGGAGCGAAGCACGGTATTACGGGACGATTGCAGCGAAATGTGGGAGCCCCATCTGGTACCGGTCGCTGCAGGAAGGTCTTTGCCGGGCTGTCGGACTATCTTGATGGTGAACTTGACGACTTCTCTTGTGAAGAAATCGAGACCCACATGAACGGCTGCGAACCATGCAAAAAATTCCTCCGCAGTCTGGAGTCGACCATACAACGCTGCCAGAAGTCACCGGCTGACTGCCCGGATCGGGAAAGGGCGGCTGCCCTAAGAAAAAAGCTGTTCGCGACCTACAGCCGGGCGCTCGCGACCAGCGGGAAGTGACTGGATCAAAGACTGTTAGGCGGCTCTACGTCGCCTTTTCATAGCGCTCCATTCTTCTCTTTTTGTTTCCTGTAACAAATTCGTGGGGTTTGCATTCATTCATGTGGCTCCCATGGAGGAGCCAGTGAGGGAGACCCATGATTTCTGCAAAAGTTGAACTGACACAGGCGCTTGCCCAGCAAAGACAATTCGTTGCTCGTACTGGCAGTGAGCACTATTTCTTGCTGGACGATGGTGCCGGTGGAACCGGACCTAAACCCATTGAACTGGTTGCCGCCGGACTTGCTGGATGCACGGCCTTCGACGTGGTCACGATCCTCCGCCAGAAATATCACCAGAAAGTCACCGGCTACGAAGTGCGGGTGGAAGCTGACCAAGCGGAGCGCCCGCCGCAGGTGTTCACCGTGGTGCGGATTCATCATGTTGTCCGGGGTTTTGACATTGATGGTTCGGCCATCGAGCAGGCGATTCGCCTGTCGGAGGAGAAATATTGTTCAGTCGGGGCGATGGTGCAAAAGACGGCTAGCTTCCACACAACGTTTGAAATCGTCGCCGAAAAGACAGAGTGGGCGAATCAGGCAGAGCCAGCCACAAGCCAGGCTTAAGAGATTGCGAATGCAATAGCTTCCCCAAAATGAGTGATCCAGGTCACGGCCTGAGTCTTGGTCTTGAGCGCAGGATAAAAGGAGCATACCAACTCGTTTCTCATTCGGGTCTTGTCCCTATGCGTATCCATATTGCTGCTCGCCGCTCTTTTCCGATTCCGCGATTGGTTGTCGCTGTCCTCTGCGTCAGTGGGACGATGTTCTCCCAATCGTCGCCTGAACCCTCCCCGCTTTCATTACAGCAGGCCGCCACCATCGCCATGGAAAAGAACCCACTGCGCAAGGCGGCGCTGGCGGATACCAAAGCTGCATTGGCAGGGATTCAGGAAGCCCGTTCTTTTCTGATGCCGCGCGTCACCTTCTCTGAAACGGCGACCCGGGGCGACGATCCCGTGTACGTGTTTGGCAGCAAGCTTCGGCAGCAGCGTTTCACCATGAATGACCTCACCTTGAACCAATTGAATACCCCGTTGCCGTATGGGAACTTCAGCACCCGTTTCGGTGGAACCTGGAACTTGTTCGATTCCTTTGCTTCGTGGCACGCGGTCAGTCGTGCCAAGGAGATGAATGCCGCCTCCACCCACCAGTTGGAACGAACCGACCAGGAGATTTTGTTCCGCGTTGTACAGGCGTACTACGGCGTTCTCCTTACTGCAAAGCAAGTGGAGGTCGCCGAACAATCGGAGAAGACGGCGAAGTCGATCATGGACCGCAGCCAGGTGAGATTCGACAGCGGGCTGGTCGTGGAGTCGGACTTGCTTACCGCGAAGGTCCGCCTGGCGAGCCGAGAACAGGAACTCATTCGCGCGAAAAGCAATCTGGAACTCGCCCGAGCCCAACTGGATACCGCGATGGGTGTTCCTATGGATGCCGTGTTTCAGCCCGCAGACCCGCTTGCCGACCAGAGTCTCGCGGTTCCCTCGCTGGCTGACGTGGAGCAAAAAGCACTTACGAGCCGGCCAGATCTGAAGCGGATCGAATCCGAGCAGTCCGCGCAACAACTGAGTGTCGCCATCGCCAAATCATCGTTCGGTCCGCGCCTGAATGCCTTTGCTGGGTGGGAGATGGATAATCCTACGCTGCTGGCCGGTGGTGGCGGCAACAACTGGCTTGGGGGGATCGAGTTGCAGGTCGACCTCTTTCAGGGGGGCGCGAAAAAGGCCGCTCTTTCTAGAGAGCATGCCATCGCCGAAAAGATAGCGGCGCTGAAGCAAGCGGCCAGCGACGCGGTGCGATTGGAGGTACGCCAGGCCTACTACGACGTGGACTCCAACCGCCAGCAGGTGGGTGTAGCACGCTCGTCGATTGCGCAGGCACAAGAGAGTCTGCGCATCAACCAGGATCGCTATGAGGGTGGCCTGATTACCATTACCGACCTTCTTGGCGCAGAGGAAGTGGCCCGCGACAGCCAGACCGATTACTGGCAGGCGGTCTATCAGTTTCACATCAGCTCCGCCAACCTTGAGTTGGCGAGCGGGACCTTGAATCTGCAATCACCGGTGGTCAATCCATGAATCTGATTTCTACTGCGAAACCTTCTACCGCGAAACCAAGAAACCGAATGAAACTCGCGCCCGTGGTGACAGCGAGTCTTCTCTTGCTCGCTCTGTCGACCCTTGCAGGCTGCTCAAGCGACCGTGAAACCGCCAGCGCTGTCCCGGAGACGGTAAGCAACGTGTCTGTTTTGTCTGTGCAACCGGCGAAAGTTCCGGACCTGGTGGAGGCCGTGGGGACGCTCCGCGCGGCGCAGACGAGCCAACTTGCCGGCCAGATGATGGCGAACATCGTTGAGATTCGGGTACACGAAGGAGACCGGGTCCAGCGCGGACAGGTGTTGGCCGTCCTCGATGAAGCCCAGCCGCGTGCGGCTCTCGACCGCGCGACGGCGGCAGATCTCGCATCGCAGCAGGGAATCACGGCAGCCGACTCCGACCTTGCCTTGGCGGAATCCACCTTCGAGCGGTATCAGACCTTGTACGAGAAGAAGTCGGTCAGCCCGCAAGAGTTCGACGAAGTAAAGGCCCGTTACCAGGCGGCGGAGGCGCGTCGCGACATGGCCCGCGCCGGTCAGACGCAGGCGAAGGCGGCCCTCCAACAAGCACACACCGCTCTCGGGTATACCCGCATCCTGGCTCCGTTCGATGGCCTTGTGACCGAAAAAAAAGCGGATGTCGGTGCGCTCGTCAGCCCCGGGATGCCAATCTTTACCGTGGAGGACCTTCACCGCTACCGACTGGAAGCCACCGTCAACGAGACCGATCTACGGTACGTCCGCATGGGACAGCAGGCTCCCGTCATCATCGACGCCGTGGGCGATACAGAGCTGAAAGGACGGGTTGTCGAAATTGTTCCTGCGGCAGACGCAGCGAGCCGGAGCTTCCTGGTGAAAATTGAAATACCATCTGACCCGGCGCTGCGATCGGGGCTTTTTGGCCGGGCGCAGTTCTCTCGCGGGGAAAAATCATCCCTTCTAATCCCGCGAACTGCCGTCGTGGAGCGCGGGCAATTGCAGGGAATCTACGTGCTCGATCAGAACAAGACTGCCGGCTTGCGCTATATCACGCTCGGTAAACCATCAGGCGCCCAGGTGGAGGTGCTTGCCGGCTTGCAGGCGGGTGAAACGCTAGTTTCCGATCCGGGTAGCCGGGAACTAAGCGGCAAGAAGGTTGAGTCACGCTAGGAGCCATGGATGAGCACTGCTAACAACAATTCCGGACGGGCCAACCAGCACCCAGCGCTTCGCCTGGCAGGGAAAATCGCGCACACTTTCATCGATTCAAAGCTGACTCCGCTCGTGATAGTCGCCGCCCTGCTTCTGGGTGCATTCGCCATCCTCGAAACACCCCGCGAAGAGGAACCGCAGATTGTGGTCCCGATGCTCGACGTTTTTGTGCAGATGCCGGGCGCTTCCTCGCAGGAGGTTGCCCAGCGCGTGAGTCTGCCGATGGAGAAGTTGCTCCGCGAAGTGCCTGGGGTCGAATACATCTATTCGATCAGCCATCCCGGCATGAGCATGTTGATCGTACGCTTCTATGTGGGCACGAAAGAAGAGGACGCGATCATACAGACCTACAACAAGCTCTACTCGAATTTCGACCGTATCCCACCCGGCGTCTCGCAACCAATCATCAAAGTTCGTTCCATTAACGACGTTCCGATCATGGCCTTAACGCTTTGGGGAAAGAATTACGATTCCTATCGTTTGCGCCGAGTCGCGGGTGAGTTGGAAAACTCGCTCAAGAAACTCGACGATGTTTCGGAAACGGCGATCATCGGCGGCCAACCCCGCCAGGTTCGGGTGGTTTTGGATACCCAACGGCTCGCTGCCTACGGTCTCACGCCAGGAGCAGTGGTTGGCCAGTTGCAGAGTGCAAACACCCGCGGACAGGCTGGCAGCTTCGCCCGCGACAACCGCGAATTTCAAGTGGAAGCGGGCCTGTTTTTCACTCGGGCCGATGACTTGCAGCAAGTTGTAGTGGGCGTTCACGGCGGCCGGCCCGTTTATTTACGCGACGTGGTGGAGAAGATCGAAGATGGCCCGGCCGAGCCCGACAACTATGTGTTGTTCGCAAGTGCGAAGGGGACCACCGGCCAGCCGGCGAATCCCGAATATCCGGCGGTAACCATCACTCTCGCCAAGCGCAAAGGCACGAACGCCAGCATCATCGCGGAGAATGTTCTCGCAAAGGTTGCCGTATTGCGCGGCTACATGCTGCCTGCGGACCTGAATATCACGGTCACACGAAACTACGGCGAGACAGCGAAGGACAAGTCGGACGAACTCCTCAAACACTTGCTCATCGCAACGTTGTCCGTCACTGTGTTGATCGCCTTGGCCTTAGGCTGGCGCGAGTCTGGCGTAGTGCTGCTGGCCGTGCCGGTGACTCTGGCTCTCACGCTGGCAATCTTTTATCTGTTCGGCTACACGCTGAACCGGGTGACACTATTCGCGCTTATCTTCTCCATTGGCATACTGGTCGACGACGCCATCGTGGTGGTCGAAAACATTGTCCGTCATTTTCGGTTGCCCGAGAGTCGTGGGCGTTCGTTGGTGGACGTTGCCGTGGAAGCCGTGGACGAAGTGGGAAATCCGACGATTCTGGCGACATTCGCTGTGATTGGCGCGATTCTGCCGATGGCGTTTGTCCGCGGCCTCATGGGTCCTTACATGCGGCCGATCCCGGTCGGAGCGTCGGCAGCGATGATGTTCTCGTTGATCGTAGCCTTTGTGGTCTCACCTTGGGCGGCATTGCGGCTGTTGCGGCATTACGCCGGAGACAGTGGACATGGCCACCACGAGTCCGAGGGATGGACAACGCGCTTCTATCGCAGGATCATGAACCCGCTGATTCTCGATGCGCGCCGCCGCTGGATGTTTTTCGGTGGGGTAATAATATTGCTGCTCGCGGCGGTTGCTTTCGTACCGTTGAAGTGGGTACGAGTCAAGATGCTGCCCTTTGACAACAAGAGCGAGTTTCAAGTCATGATCGATATGCCCGATGGCACGCCGCTGGAGCAAACTACGCGGGTAACACAGACGCTGGGACATTATCTTGCGCAGCAACCGGAAGTCACGAACTACCAGATCTACGCGGGTACGTCAGGGCCTTACAACTTCAACGGCCTGGTCCGACACTACTTCCTGCGACGGCAGCCCAATCAGGCCGACATTCAAGTGAATCTGTTGTCCCGTCATGACCGCAAAGCGCAAAGCCATGAAATAGCGCGCCGCTTGCGTCCGGAATTAGACAAGCTCGCCGCCCCCTTTGGCGCTCGCATCAAAGTTGCCGAAGTTCCGCCCGGTCCGCCGGTGCTGCAAACTCTGGTCGCCGAAGTATACGGACCCGACTACAAAGGCCAGATTGAACTGGCAGCTCAGATCAAGAAAGTCTTTCAGCAAACACCGGGCGTCGTGGACGTTGATTGGTATGTGGAGGACCCGCAGACCAAGTATGACCTGAAGGTAGACCTCGACAAGGCGTCGCTGCACGGGATTTCCGCCGCGGACGTTACTCGTACATTGCAAGTGGGACTGAGTGGGGCAGATGCCGGGCTGCTGCACGATCCCCAATCGCGCGAGGATGTTCCGATCGAGGTGCGCCTGTCACGGCCCGACCGTTCCGGTATTCAGGATCTTGAAAATCTTCAGCTCCCGACTCCTTCCGGTGGTCAAATCGCGCTGCAAGAAGTGACGAATTTGCAACAGACCACAATCGATACCAGTGTGTATCGAAAGAACCTGCAGCCGGTAGTCTACGTGACAGGAGATGTGGCGGGCGGAGAAGAAAGCCCTGTGTACGCCATCATGAAGATGAGCGATGCGATCGACAAGATCAAATTGCCCGATGGCTACGGGGTGAAGCAATACAAGGGTACGACCATGCCCGAGCGCACCGACCGCTTCTCCATGAAGTGGGATGGTGAGTGGCACATCACGGTGGAAGTCTTCCGTGACCTCGGACTGGCCTTTGCGGCTGTCTTGGTATTGATCTACGTGCTCGTAGTGGGATGGTTCCGCTCGTTCATCACGCCGCTGGTCATCATGGCACCGATTCCGCTCACCTTGGTCGGCATTCTGCCGGCCCACGCCATGATGGGCGCCTTCTTCACCGCGACCTCGATGATCGGATTTATCGCCGGCGCAGGGATCATCGTGCGCAACTCGATTATCCTCGTTGATTTCATCGAACTCCGGCGCTCGCAGGGTATGCCGCTGGAAGAAGCCGTCGTGGATGCGGGCGCGGTGCGCTTCCGCCCCATGCTGCTAACAGCAGCCGCGGTAGTCGTGGGCGCCAGCGTGATCCTGTTCGATCCCATTTTCCAGGGTCTCGCTCTTTCCCTGATGGCAGGCGAAGTAGCTTCCACAGTGCTCTCGCGCATGGCGGTGCCTGTTCTCTACTACATGAGCGAGCGAGGAAGACACACAAAGGCGGGCGCCGCTGAATCTCACCTACAGGAGGTACAAGTATGACGGTAGAACGTGGTCTTCGATTGATGGCGGGTACGTTCATTTTGCTCTCGCTTGGTCTGGGATACTGGATCAGCCCCTACTGGTATCTGTTCACTGCGTTTGTTGGACTGAACCTGTTCCAATCCGGACTGACGAACTGGTGCCCCGCGATGTTCGTGCTTCGAAAGCTGGGATTGCGCGAGTCGTTACCACTTGTCTCGAAAGGCTGATGGATCAGACGATTCGACGAAACCAATGACATCCATCGTCCAAGTCGAATATCGACTCAGTCTATTGTCGATTCGCCAAGAGATTCTCGAATCGCTCGGGCACCCGGTGATTTCTGTCGTGGGTTCGCGCGCTGCACGGAATCTTGATCTCTCGAATCGATCGCCTGGAGTCATCGTGATCGGGCATGGCGCCTCTCGGCAAGAGCGCCAAGGCCTTATCAATTACTTCCGGCAGTCCGCGCCGGGCGTTCCGCTGCTGGCACTTCTGCGCAGTCGCGATGACGACTTTAGCGCCGTCGATTACAACTGCCGGGCAGACGATCCACCTCTCTGGGTGAGGACAGTCACGCAGGCTCTGGCCGGAATCGAATAGCAACTGCCCACGACCTCGACCTGTGAGGATGGTGTGAGTACGACCGCCGAGCCATTTCGGCGGACTTAGTTCGGGAGGGACTATGGAAGCCAATGTTGGTAGCGTGGACCGTGGCGTGCGTGTCGTCATCGGGTTGGCTCTGCTGGGCCTGCTATTTGTGTTGAACGGGGACGCTCGATGGCTGGGCCTTATCGGTGTCGTACCTCTTATGACCGCGGCGTTCCGGTTTTGCCCGCTTTACCGTCTGGTGGGGCTGAGCACGCGTCCATTGGCAGCGAAGAAATAGGCCATTCAGGGGCCTGAGTAAGGCGGTTGTTATGCAGTTGCGTGTAACGGATCGCGCCGTTCTCGCATTTATGCCACAGAGGTTCAAATCCTCTCTCCCCGACCAAATTCTTCCAAATACCTAGATTCTCCCGGCACGCATAGGATGGCGGCGGATTCTCGGCGCTGACGATGCCGCCGAGTCCGGGATACAATGAGCAGCGCGCAACGTCGGCTCTTCATATTCTTCTGCGAGTGTCCGCCTGAGACCAGTTCATGCCATCTAACTCCCCACAGGTCGATCTTTCGGAGCAGCTTCTCACGAAGTGCATTTCCAAGGCGCAATCACGCCTGGAACTCTGGAGCGAGTTGATCCGGTCGGTTGGAGTGCAGCGGATGGCGGAGGTGGGCGTCTATCGCGGAGATTTTGCGGCGGCCGTGTTACGCGGGTGTGAGGGGCTGACCCGGTATTACATGATCGACCCGTGGAGACATTTGAGCGACTGGAACAAGCCGGCAAATCACGATGACTCGGTGTTGTCGGAGTTTCTGGAGGAAGCGAAAGCAAAGACCGACTTTGCAGCGGGCAAGAGAGTGATCTTGCGGGGAAAGACAACCGAGGTGATCGACCAGATCGCGGACGGCGAGTTGGATTTTGCGTACATCGACGCCGATCACACGCTGAAGGGGATTGCCATCGACTTGATTCGTGTGTTTCCGAAGGTGAGAGCGGGCGGACTGCTGGGCGGAGACGACTTTACGAGATCGGTATGGGAGCACAAGACTAGTTTTGAGCCGACTCTGGTGTTCCCATTTGCGGTGTACTTTGCGGAGGCCGTGGGAGCGACGATCTATGCTCTGCCCTACTCCCAGTTTTGTCTCCAAAAAACGGACGGCGGACAGTTCGCCTTTATCGATCTGACCGGGCAATACGATCAAGTCGGCCTTCGAGACCAATTTACTCCAGAGAGGGTGCTCGCGCTGACGGTCGGGGAGCGGTTCCCGCGACTGATGCGAGTCGTCCGGAGAACAAGAGAATTAGTCTTCCGGTAATACCCAGCCTCTTTGCTGCAGCCAACTTGATTGCGTTTCTTGCGAATGCTGGACAAAGGGCTGGCCAGCGTTCGGTTGCGAGATTACTTCCGAAACCGCGCCAACACGGCCCGAGCAATTACGCGGTCATCGTCATTGAGACCCATTGCCAGTGCAACACTCAAGAGGGCGGCGTAGCTGACGACGCCGCTCAGCACGACGAGGCTCCATTCCGGCCTCACCCAACCCATAGTAGAGCGCAAAACAAGCGCGACGGCGATACAGGCCACGGCCCCCGGCAAAAGACGCAAGTAACTGCGGTTGTAAGGTGACATTCGCAGGGCCCTTCGCAATTCGCGCAAATACCACACGTTGCTTGCAGCATTGGTAATCGCAGACGAGAGCGCAGCTCCGGTGATCCCCCACTTCGGAATCAAAACAACGTTGAGCAGGAGGGTGACTCCAGTCATGGCAGCCTGCACGCGGATCAAGCGTTTCTGATTCCCGGACATCATCAGGAGGTATCCAACCGAACCGGTACCGCAGTTGACCAATTGTCCGAGGGTGCCGATCACCAATACGATCCATCCAGGTTCGAAGTCAGGCCCGAAGATCCGCATCAGGGGTTTTGCAAACACAATCGTCACGGTCGCCAGCGGCAACGTGAGACCCAGAATCCACTTCGTCAAGGTCTGAAACAAACGCCCCAGCAGTTCCT
>JADGNQ010000320.1 GCA_017883385.1 Candidatus Sulfotelmatobacter sp. | reverse complement strand
ACGCCGTCGAGAATGATGCTTCCGTGCTCCGTCACCCGAAACAGGAAGATATGCCGCTCCTGGGTCTGGCCGTCTGGGAGCTGCATCCGCTCGAGCCGGAACACATTTCCCGACTCGTCGAACACGATCTCCCCGTCCGGCATTTCCGGGAGGTGCAGTCGTATGGGTTGTCCGCCGGTCTCCCCGATGACTTTGTCGACCACTTCCTGCGGGAAAGCGTGGAAGACGATGGCGCCCGTAGCCTTGTCGTTTCGCGATGAAACCGCGATCGAATGCAACGCCTGGCACCATCCTCTCCGATTCTCCCGCTTGCTGTTGCCCCATTCGAGCAGCCAGCGATGGAAATGTCGCATCTCCTCCCGGCACCGCTCCTCGTTCGCACGAATCGCGGCCTTGGCCCGGTAGAGACTTTTCGAGGCCTGCTGACGGACTTGCGGATTGTCGTCTTTGCGCAGCCGCTCAAATTCCGCTTGCGCTTCCCTGAGGGCTGCCTCGAACTGCTCCGTCCCCTTCCGCAGTTCGGTTGCTTTGATGCCGAAGGCGCGGTTCACCTTAACGCACTCTTCGTGCATCTCTCGTGTGAAAGTCTCTCCGCGAATCATGCCGCCGAAATCGCGCAGCGGAAGTGTCTCCTCGAAGAGAATGCCGATTTCCTTGCGGACGTAGTTGTAAAGCTGCCCGACGATGTCCGTGCCGCAGACGGGCACGTCCATGGGCATCTGTGAGATGCGCCGGGCTTCTTTTGCGTCACGCCAGGGTGCCTTGGGGACCTCGCCGCGGATCCGTTTGATCACAGCCTGGTCCACCGCAACGTTGTGTTTGAGCGAATCCAACGCGTTCTGGAGCTGGTCCACCAATTCGTAAGCGCAGTCGGGCCGCCCATATGCGATCGAATCGCTGATTAGGTTGGTGATTCGGCCGATCTGATTTCCACGAGCCTTCATGGCAACATCGGCGAGATTCCACCACGGAGATTTGACCTTCTTCTGTTTGTCCTTGTGACGGCGGTGCTCTTCGCGCATTTCGAACCGGCTCTGGACGAACCGGGGAAATTCGCTTGCCGGGAGGATGGCCACGAGATCGAAGTCAAAGTCGCCGCCATTCCGCGCCGCAGTCTTCGAGTGCAACACGAAGGTCCCTTGGAGCCTGAGCTGGCTATCGACCAGATCCGCGATCTGTGGCGGCTCCATGCGGCAACCGGTGGACCGAAGCGCCCGTTGGAGTGTTTGGACCGTGGCTTCAACCGACAACAGTTCCACCGGAAGCAGGTCCTCCTTCATACGAATTGGATAGCGGATCACCAGCCCTCTTCTTGATGAGAGCGAGCCGACACCGCACCCCTCCGGAATCCAATCGGAACCGGCGAACACCTGTCCGTCATGCGCGAACAAGTATCCGTCGTCCGCCAAGGCAAACGCCGGCAGACGGAATCCGCCACCAGTGGACGCCTTGAACGCCCACTTCACCAGCAACTGTTGCAGTCTGGAGTTCAGGTACGGATGCCGGACCAGCGAGCCGCTGCCATCTGCTTTCAGAACCGCCTCGACGACCGACGACTCGTAGGATGTGTATTCGTCGTCTTCGGCGTCCTGGATTTGCCCTTGTACGGCGGACGTCCCGATAGTTTCGAGAAGTTTCCGGTAATCGCCGGCGAGGGCAGAACCCACAACGCTGCGGACTTCCTCCAGCGCCCGAGGAATGATCTCGGTCTGAAGAGAGTCGGGCGGCGCGTGTTCAATCAGGGTGTAGCTCGACTTAAACTGCAGGTCGCGCGATACATCCCGGATTCCCAGCACGATCGGGGACCGGAAACGCGTTCCCTGAATGCCGCTCGAAAGCCCTGCAAACAACCTCTGGCACTCCCCGAGCAGCCCCAGTTCAAGCCGCGGCTTAACCGAGCTTTCCGGCAAGATGATGTCGGCGTCGAGAATCTCTGCCACGTCATCTTGCATCACTTTGAATGAGCCTTTCGCCTGGGTCCGGTCGAACGCCAGCCGGAACTGATAGAAGCGGCGATCCGGCAAGCACAGCTTGCGGAACAACCGCTCCGAGATCCATCCGCGGCAGTCGTTGGTTCCCAGAGCGTGATCTTCCACCACGAGGACGCGCTCATCCTGCGCCTCGATCACCACCCGGCAGTCCGAGACCAGAATGCCGAAGTAGGTGATCGCCGCCTGCGGCCACTTCTGGAACCGCTCGGCGATGGGCCTTTCGTGCTCAACGTCAACGGCGTAATACTTGCCGTCTTTCGCCGAGCCGCTTGCGCCGACCAGACGGTACTCGACCCCGTCGATCCGCTGGCGCATGAGCGCTTCCCGGACCTTGGCTTCCTCGTACGCGTCCAGTTGGAGCTTGGGTACGCTGACAACGGCGACGAGAATCTCCGGATAACGCTTGTGGAGCACCGTGTTTTTCAGTTGGCCTTCGGCGTCGATCCTGGGGAATCGCTTCGTCACTTTACCTTCCTCGTCGATTTCCACGAACGTGACTTGAAGCACGTCCGGCGTTTGGGTAACAGATGGCAACATTGTCTTTCCTTTCTCTGTTGTCGTGGTTGATGTTGCGGCGCACGAGCAGAGAGAAGGAACCGGCGCCGGTTTCTTCCTCTGCTCCTGTGCCGAAAACTTGCCTACGTTTTCGGCCTGGCTCGGAAGAGCCGGACCGCCATCCTGCGCTGTTATTCAGTTGTTAATGGTCTAGAACGGGCACTCGCCATCGTTCCGCGGCGAGAGCATGAAGTCGATTTCCTCTGGATAGAGTTCCGGATGCTTCTTCCTGAGAAGATCCCGCTCGGAGACTGGTTGGCCGAGGGCCGCGCAGTACTCCACGTAGATCTTCCAGTCGTCTTCCGATATCTCGTCCAGACTGTAGTTCCGCTCGATCTCATCCACGATCTCGCGCATGTCCCGCAAGCGCGTTTCGATATCTTCGCAAGAACCGTCATCGGCTTCACTTCCATTCGACCCGCACACTGTTTCAAGCGTGTCGGCGTTCATTGCTGCTCCTTTCCCCGGTCCGCGAACAGCCTGGTAGAGAAAAGGAGCCGCTCGCGGCCTCTTCTTCCACCCTGCGCCCGAAGAGCCGGCCAGCGACATTGCCTGAGTTGTTAAGAACCGGCACGCCCTATGGCGGACCCGATCCGCTTCACTTACCGCGAGAACTCAATCCTTGCAGGTTGAATCACCGCGATACTGTTTAATCCGCGGTCCGCCCCGCGCAAACGAGAGCAACTCACGGATGTACCTGCCAACCGACGGCTGGTTCTGCAACGTCCACAGCAGAATCACGCCGGCGATCATGCTTAGCGCCGTAATTCGGTCCACCAACGCTCCGAGCGTCATGGAAACGATCAATACGACGGTCAACTTGTCATGCTCTGACATGACTGTTCTCCTTTCTGTCGTTTGGACCAGAACAGAAGGAGTCCGCTGGCTGCGGTCTCCTGAAGTCCTGGTCCGTTTACAGTTCGCGGACCAGGACTCCGTAGAGCCTGGCCAGCACCATCCCAGATCGAGTCTGGGTACTCCTCAACTAAGAAGCCCGGTGCTTATGAAGAATTGTGAGGAATTATGAAAAGTGATTGCCGTTCTTTACCGCCTCCTTCTTGAGAATTGGGCCGCGCGATGATGAAACTTCCGCGCGGGTATGATATTCCGAGACCGCAAAAAAGTGAACGCCCGCTCGGAAGGACTCGACGATTGCCTCTCCTTCATTCGCCACCTCCCGTCCAAGCGGCGGTGTGTCCCCGCTTGCGTTAGATTCCGCGGCAAGGAAAAAGCGCTCCACAACGGACTGATCTGCGGTCTCTCCTTGATTGCGCCGCCGCCTTGAGGTCGGCGCCGGTTCAGTTACTGGCTTCTGCCCGGCCACCGCCCGTCCGCCTCTCGTTTCGCCCGCCGGTTGCGCGGGCTTCGACTCTGCAACAGTCTCCGATCCAGTTCCGGCCATCCCAATCTCTCCTTTCTCGAATCACCCCTGGCTGACGCCGGTATTAGCCTGCCGCGCGCCGTCTGCTACTGCCGTTCTTCGACTCGCGAGCCAACGCAGTATGCGCGGCTTCGCGACCAATCCGATTCCAAACGTCACCAGCGGAAGAATCCGCACCAGACCTTCCGGCAGCCGCCACGCGCGGAGGGACCCAGAGACACTGCCGTAACTGAGAATGACCGCAATGATAAGCAGCAGCTCATAACGGT
>JADGNQ010000146.1 GCA_017883385.1 Candidatus Sulfotelmatobacter sp. | reverse complement strand
AATCAAGAGGTCTCCATTCAATAAATAAGGGGAACTGTGTGGCAGTTCCCCTTATTGGACAGTTTTGGACAGTTGCTGCAAGTGCCCAATGGCCCGTAACTCTATGATTGCGTTGGTTGCGGGGGGTGGATTTGAACCACCGACCTTTGGGTTATGAGCCCAAGCGGTCAATCTAACTTGTTGTTGATTCGACGACTCTTACACCCCTCGATATCCGATTTTGACCCTATGCGGGGTCGATTCTTTGCCCAAGTTTTGCCCAAGTTCTTAGTCGCGAGAAGCCACAGCCAAGATTACGTATCAGCGCGTTGCAATGCCTGATCCTAATAAAGAAGATCCTCCAGCCGGATCCGCGGTCGCGATGCAAACGGGCTGACGGGAGACATATGCATTCAGGCCCGTGTGAGAAGGCGAAACAGAAACGCAACGACTGATTAAAAGTTAATGCACACTCAACAGCTCATGGGCCGCGATCGCACTTCTGAATCAATTACTAACCCACAACCAAGCCTGCACGGAAGCACTTTGTCGAAGTAGCGAAAAAGGCCGTATTGGCGCATAGCGGCTCGAAGCGTACGCCACATTCTGCGGCACACCTTGTCAGGTGAGCCACCGCCGTGAAAGGGCGCTACCAAGCCGTAAGTTACTGAAACTACGCAACGCGGATGGCTACCAAGGGCGGTTTCAGTAGGTCGGAAAAGCTTCGTGGATCATAAATGGATCAAGAGCATAGTCTGAAAGTCGCGGTGCTCAATGCTTACCAGCCTTTAACGTGCGTTCGCTTCCGCTTAGCTTGAGCATTCGACAACCTCCAGCGTTCCATCTCCGGCTTGAGCGGAGTGGGTGTGGGCGAAGGCTGACGTTGGAGGCGCAATCCTAGCCTTGCACATGAGTCGAAATGTAGCCCTCCTCGACCCTTGAGTCACGCCACCTTGCGCGGTGTCGTTGCCGTCTTTCGCGCGACGCGTGGCTTTTTCCGAAATGCTACCACAGGTTTTTTCGCCTTGGGTGTTGCTTTTACCGAGGATGGCGAGTCCAGCTTGGGCCGTTTCGCAGTGCGATGGTGGCCAGGATTTAGAGGCTGGATGCGTGCGGATTCTTCGTCCATACGTAGCTGAGCGTCTGCATCTTTTTGGCGCTGGTCCTCAAGGTATTCCGGAATTGTTTTCGTTGTCATAGCCAGAGTGTGGCAGAACTATCTCGTCTAAACTGTCCGATTTGGGTCACTCGGTGACAACGTCCGGTGCACTCCGAATTGCCCGTAATCATGGCGGAACCTTATCCGACAGGTACTACAATCGGTCAGCAACCTTGCGCATCGCTGCTTCGAAAGTTCATCAAGTCGCACTGCGCTCGGGTCGCGTTCCAATTCACTCTAAGCGGAGCGTCATTGATGATTCGGATTGTGAATCTTGGTCTCATCAGTGTGGTTATTATTTCCTTCGTATGCACAACAGCAGCGTCCTCCAACGAAGTCACCGATCCCTCCACCACGCTGCTTCGTGACAATTGGTTCATCCAGCCCTCGGCCGATGGGCCTGCCGACGGGCGGCAATCTCGGCGGTTGGGTTTCCGACGCGCGGCTGGTATCCGGCCACCCTTCCTTCCACGGTTCTGAGCGCTTTGGTAGAGGACAAGGTGTACCCCGATCCCTACACGGGGATGAACCTGCGCTCCATCCCGGGCACGACCTACCCCATATTTGAGGACTTCTCAAATATCCCGATGCCACCAAACAGCCCCTTCCGCCAGCCATGGTGGTTTCGCACGGAGTTCAAACTTCCGACTGAATACAGCGGAAAGTCGCTATGGCTTGGTTTTGACGGCATCAACTACCGGTGCCAACGTGTGGATGAATGGCGTGCAGATCGCCTCCTCACTGCCCCAAGTGTCAGACGCAAGCGCGCCAGCGCTGACTGGCGGCCCGCGAACGGGAACTCCTGACCACCAGTTAATTCCATGTCGCGTTCACTGGACTTTCGCCAGATCATCGTCGCTGGATCCGCCCGCGTTATCCTTATCTTCTTACCCGTAAAAGTTCTGAGTCGTGTCTTTAGCGGCAAGTTCCTCGCCGACCTGAAACGTCTTCACCGACGCAACCAGCTTTGCTGCACCGGTCCGGCAGCCGCTCTCGCCGATCCGCAGCAGTTCGCCACACACATAGCGGTCTCACAAAGCAGACATAAGTCAGTAGCGATACCAGACCCCACGCAACTATCAATGATAGGCGTTCTTCGGACTTGAGAAGTCTGATTGTCGCCTGCGCCCGCGAACGACAGTTGCCCTGACCTTTGTGCAAGCACTTTGCGGAGGGGTGGGGAACCACGCACGCATATGCAACGGGCTTTGTGCGCCTAGTTAAGCCCAACGCGGCGGACCAGATCCTTAAACCGAGGGTCGTCGCGGAGAGGATCAAAAAAGGGATGAACTTTGAGGAATTGCAGAATGGCTGACCGTTCGTTGTAGGCTTGCTCCAGTGCCGCAAAGCTCTGGTCGCGCTCGCCCAGTCCTAGGTAGGCGTTCACGAAGGCTCCAGCAGGAACATACCCTGCCAGCTTTCGTTTCTTCAGTTCCGCGAGGAGCTTGAGTGCATCTGCGCGGCGCCCGGCATGGGCGTACGCTCTGATCAGCACACCAATAATCCCCGGGCTACGGTCAGAAAGCGTAAGTGCCTTTTCGAGCGGAGGAATTGCGCCCTCAGGTTGATTGGTGGCGATGAGTACGTATCCGAGATACCAAAGGGTTTTCGCATCGTTCGGCTCGATCGTGAGCACGCTGCGCAACTCCTGTAGGGCTTCGTCGTAGCGCCGGGCTTGGAATAGTGTCCACCCGATGTCTGCACCTGATACCGCAAGCGGATCGAGTTCGCGACCCCGCTTTGCCCAGGTCAGGGCCTCGTCGGTACGCCCCTGACGGAGCATCCACCCTGAGAGTCCCTTGTGGGCGGCAGGGTTGCTCGAATTCAATTCCAAGGCCCGCCGGTATTCCGCCTCCGCCTCAGTCCAGTGCCACTGTTGTTCCTGAAGGTCCGCCAGAATCACGTGCGCCTCGGCAGAATCCGGGTCAAGCTCCAGCGCTTTTCGGATTGCGCTCATCGCCGCCTCGCGTGCATCTTCGGGACGCGCGCCCATGAAGATTGTGCTGAGGGCGGAATTTGCCCTTGCTACGCCGACGTAAGCCGGTGCAAACCTCGGGTCTCTGTTTAACGCCTCCTCAAAGTAACGAATGCTCTCTTCTATTTCAGCTCCGCTGTTGCTTTTGCCCAATGCGAATCGGCCCTTAAGGTAGCTTTCGTAAACCTCGGGCGAGACTGAGGGCGCCTTCCGAAGCCTCTCGTGTTCCTCTCCCGTTACCGTAACCTCGACCTTCTGGGCTATGGATTGCGCCACTTCGCTCTCGAGAGCAAGCACATCCCGCAGTTCGCGATCAAAGGTTTCCGACCAGACGTGCCCGTCGGTTGCACCTCGAATTAACTGGGCGGTGACCCGAATTCGACTACCCTCTCGGATGACTGACCCTTCGACAATCGCGTCGACGCCGAGCGTCTTAGAAATCTCCGGCACCGAGAGGTGAGTTTCCTTGAAACGCAGCACCGAGGTGCGGGAGATGACACGCAGATCGTGGATCCCGGCGAGGCGTCCGATGAGAGCCTCAGTAATACCGTCAGCAAGATACTCCTGTGCCGGGTCACCGGACAAATTTCCCAGGGGCAATACAGCAATGGACTTGATGGGCGATTCCTGGCTGCTCTTGCCGCCACCATTTCGGATCAGCATCAGAGCCAGCGCACCTATGCCCAGCAATAGAACTACACCTGCTGCCACCATCATCCGTCGGTGCTGAGAAGTGGGGGGTGGTGGCGCAACCGCGATTACTGTCTGTGCGCCATTGACCGGAGCCAGGAACCGGTACCCCCGGCGCGCCACCGTTTCGACGAATTTTGGGTCTTCTGCCGAGTCGCCCAGGGCATCGCGCAATCTGCGGATCGCAGCGTTCAAGCTGTGGTCAAAATCGACGAACGTGTCGGCTGGCCAGAGCCTGTTTCTCAGCTCCTCGCGGCTGACAACTTCACCAGGGTATTCGAGCAGCAGGGTCAGGACCCGGAACGGCTGCTCCTGGAGCTTTATCCTGGAGCCATCCCGACGGAGTTCACCCGCGCGTAAATCAGCCTCAAAATTCCCGAATTGGATGGTACGAGAGCCGCTATCGCTGGTTTCTGCCATCGCGTTTCTTCCGACTGTGCGGCCAGTTTAGCAGAACGAGGCCGCTTTCGATGCTCATCTAAGCGTCTGACCCAGAGCGAGTTACGCGGGTGATCGAGGCGTCACCTGCAGGTTACCCGCAAACCATTGATATACGCGGCCGCCGAACCGATGCTGACAACGTTGACGAGCGAAATGCCAGGCCGGCGGCGCCAGCAACTCGAAGGTGGAACGAGAGTCGGACGTAGTCAGCAGCGAAAAGGAGAACATCACCATGAGCTCATGGGCAGAAACCATCCAGGAAACGAGTACTGAGGGTGCTCCTGCGATTTGCCTGGTCACCCCTGCCTCTCTCTGTAGTGCCCCTCAAACCGCGGTGAACGAAAGGATGGAGCCATCGTGGTGTGACCAGCGCCGGCTAACGGAGAAACTCGAGCGCTTTCTCCTCACTCGTCCAGCCTCTCCTTTTCTCGCCGTGGATTTGGATGTGATCCAGGCCAAGTATCGCGAGCTGTGCGTACACTTCCCCACCGCATCCATCTATTACGCGGTGAAGGCTAACCCAGCCGCCGAGGTGGTTGCGCTTCTAGCCGCCATGGGCTCGAGTTTCGATATCGCCAGCCCGTCTGAGATGGATCTGTGCCTTGAACTCGGCGTTCATCCCGCCCGCCTGTCCTATGGCAACACCATCAAGAAAGCGGCGGACATTGAGTACGCCTTCCGGCGAGGCGTACGCCGCTTCGCGTTCGACAGCGAGGCCGAACTCCGCAAGCTGGGGCAACACGCTCGCGGAGCACTGGTCATCTGCCGCATTCAAACCTCGGGTGAAAATGCCGGCTGGCCGCTCTCCAAAAAGTTCGGCTGCGACCTCGATATGGCGTCAGACCTGTTGTTGATGACGCGGGACCTTGGTCTCAAGGCCATCGGGATCTCGTTTCATGTGGGATCGCAACAGACGGATCCGAAGCAATGGAAGAAACCGCTGCGCGAAACGGTCGGGCTGTTTCGCAAGCTGGCTCGTCAGGGCATCGTCCTTGACACCGTAAACATCGGAGGCGGCTTCCCGGTGCCCTACGAGGACCGCGTCCCCCCGGTTCGTCGGTTTGCCGACGCGATCGGCAAGGCGCTGGACGACGCATTCGGGGCCTCGAAGCCAAAGCTGATGCTTGAGCCTGGCCGGTCCCTGGTCGCCGAGGCCGGTGTCATCCAGAGCGAAGTCGTGCTGGTCTCGCGCAAGTCGCGCTCCGACCAAACGCGCTGGGTCTATCTCGACGTGGGGAAATTCGGCGGCTTGGCCGAAACCCTCGACGAGTGCATTAAGTATCGACTGCGCACGACGCGTACCGGAGCGCCGGGACCGGTCGTGCTCGCCGGTCCCACCTGTGACAGCGCCGACATTCTCTACGAGAAGGCCGGCTACCACATGCCACTCGACCTCGAGTGCGGCGACCGTATCGAGATCCTGAATACCGGCGCCTATACCAGCAGCTATGCCTCGGTGGGCTTCAACGGATTTGCTCCCCTGAGGACCGTTTGCCTGTAACAGAAACTGAAAGCGGGTTATTACGTGGAGGGATTCCTATGTTCACAACGTTGACTTGCTTGGCCGCATTGTCCTTCAGCATGGGCGGGTACTTCATGAAGCTGTCGGCGGGCTTAACCCGCTTGCGCCCGACCGTGCTCGTGTTTCTCTTCTTTGCGCTGGGCGCGGGTCTGCAAACTGTCGCCATGCGAGATCACCAGATGGTGGTCACCTACATCGTTGTCCTGGGATTGGAGGCAGTTACGGCTTTCTCCCTGGGTGTGTTTGTTCTGAACGAGAGCAGTTCGCTGGCCAGGCTCGCCGGTGTTGGCCTGGTTCTGGCCGGCATCGTGGTTCTTCGAACCGGCAAATAGAACTCAAGCAGCTAGGAGTAAGGATTCTTTTCGAGGAGGTATCGTCCATGAGAGAAGCAATGACATTGAAAGGGTCGCCCACCGACCAATCGATAACCGTTCGACTGATTGCAACTGTTACGCCCGCCGAGGCGACTATTCGGCGGAATGCAAACCATTGCTCGCCCCGTGCCAACGTCGCGTTTGCGGCGCTGGATGCAGTGCGAAGTATTGTCTCGTTGTTAAGCCGATTCCTTTTGGCCTGCAAAACAAGGGCATCAGGAATTCACGGTGCGAAGGGACTACCCACGGAGGATGTGATAAAGAAGGCAAGGGCGGCAGTAAGGAATACGCCACGACAATGACTGATTTACAGAATGGTGACAACCGCAGAACCGATTCACTTGACGATCCTGCTGCCGCTACAAATCGTTAAAGCAGATCAGTCGCCATGTCGCTTTAGCGATTGTGCCTGGATCACGGGCCACTCTGATCTTCGGGGTGAGGCTGGGACACACAACCGAAGCCGCGCAACGTGGTACGGGAATTGGAGGACCGCCACGCAGGAGGTTACGGCCCAGCGCTGCCCATTGTATGGACCTATCTCGGGTTGGGCGAAACAGCCGTCAGTCTCCAATGGTTAGAGACGGCGTTGGCGGAACGGGACCCGTTCTTGGGATCGGCAATGGTATTCCCGGCTTATTACACGATCCGCAATCAACCCCAATTCCAGCGTCTGGCTGAGCAGCTCAAACTCCCAGCACAACCGCTACTTATCCCCCGAGTTTGAATTGGGAGTTCGTGAAACGGCTGCGCGATAGCGTGACCGGCAAGCTGCTCCTCAAGGGCATTGTCACCCGCGAAGACGCGCAAATTGCCGTCGAGCATGGTGTGGATGGCCTCATCACCTCGAATCATGGAGGACGAGATGAGGAAAGCTTGCGCCCGACGATCGAAAGCTTGCCCGAAGTGATCGATGGCGTCGCTGGTAAGATTCCTGTCATCGTGGACGGTGGCATCCGGCGCGGCACGGACATTTTCAAAGCCCTGGCCATGGGAGCGACGGCGGTCGGCATAGGCAGGCCTGAAGCGTGGGGACTGGCCGCGTTTGGCCAACCTGGTGTTGAAGTCGTTCTGGAAATATTGCTTCGAGAATTGAAAACGATCATGCGGCAGGCTGGAACTCCTTCTCTCGATAAGATTGTCCGCATCTCCGTCGTGACTCGTCCGTCCTGAATGTCTTGATTCGCACCAACGTTCCGATCGATCGCCAAACTGAATTGGTGCGGAATTGTCGGCAAACCTTCCCTTGCAAGGTTAGGTAAGGGTGACAGAGTGCGATATTTGTAATGAATGGAATTCTGCCGCTACGGCCTTCGTCTGTGGCTTGGAGTGGCCTGCCAACTTCCACAAGCGCGTTTGTCAGGACCAATCCGCAGGCATTAGTTCCGGTTAGCGTGTGACTCGGGCAGAACTCGCCAAGTGGATGCACCTGCCTCGATGTTTGCTTAGAGAGAGGAGCCAATTGCCTCTTTCTTTAATTCTTCTTGAAGGGACGGGCGTCAAAGAAGAGCACGTTGCGCACGATCAGGCCGTCTTTGAACGTCATCAATGCGGCCGCTCGACAAATGCCGACGGGCTCGGCGAAGTGCATGTCATAGGCCAGCATCGCCTGGTCCTCGGAATCGAATCTCGCCTGCACCTCAATTCTCTGAATGAAGCTCAGTAGTTTCTTTGCGGCGTCAAGAACTGCATCCTTCCCGGTTAAGTCTTCCATCGGCGTAACCAGTCGGATATCTGGGTGCAACCGACGGGCCATCGCCGACAGGTCCTTGTCGTTCATTGCGCTGTAGTAGGCTTCCGCGGAAGCCGCGTTGCTTTGAGTCATAACGATTCTCCTTGTATAGAATTCCTGAATGTACCTGGCGCTCATTGTGTCGAACTTGTGTGCCAACCCGGATTGCTCCAGTGCCCGTGCCGCCAAACAAAGATCTCCGTCGCCCGACCGGAGCTCGACGATCGTTTGCCATCTACTTCTGTTTCCACAAACGTAGCTGCTCCAAATGATGGCGACTTCGCCAAAGTGCTGAACCTCGGTATGGGGGAATTCGAGCCGAACCAGTTTTCCGCCTTTCTCGTGAAATTCAGCCGCTGTTCGAATCACGTCGGCACGGTTCTTCCACTTTTCTTCGCCGCCGCTGATGACAATGGTGTCCTGTGGAACCAATTCCTCAAGAGCTTTCGTGTCGCCGGCGAACCACGTGCGCCACACCGCATCGCGTGTGCTGAGTAGTTGTTCGTCATTTTGTTTCTGAGCGGATAGCTTCGCAGCGCCCAGACTTGCCACAACAAGAATCGCGATGAGTGTCCCGCTGTTTAACCGTCTCTTCATGATGACTACGCCCCCACTCTGTGATTGAAAGCTCGTTTGCCGCCCTCTCTGAAAGCCTGCAGCGTCAGCAAGACAGCCGCGCCGGAAGCAGAGAAGACTGAATAGTCCATCGGCGACTTGAGGCCAAAAGAAATCGCCATCGCCGTCCCGAACAGGGCGAGCAGAATCGCGCTTGCAAGCGAAACCCAACGCGGCCACAACCCAAGTACTAGCAGGATTCCGCACGAAGTTTCACCAACAGTGGCCGTCCATGCAACAAAGGGAATAGCGGCGCTGGGCAGGAATGAATTCACTTCTGCCACGTATTGCATAAAATTCGCAAAGTGCTTCAGGTCGAGCGTCTTGTCCCATAATCCGAAACGCGAAGCTACTGCGGAAAGGAACGCGGCGCCAAGAGCAACACGCGCGTAGAAAACTCCCGCCCCCTCCCAATTCATCGCTTGGAAGGCGTCGCTGATGCCTCCCCTGGTAGTGTCAGGGCCAGTCTGTGTAAGCTCGTTCATCTTGATTGTCCTTTCAGGTCGATGTTCCCGGGTACGTCGGTGCTCAGCGGTTGATCGTGATCACAGACGAAGTACGCTATGAATGCCGCCGGTTCAGTCTGGCTGGCGTTGGCGGAAACCATATGAAGCGCGTTCGGAGCCTCATAAAAAGCCTCACCGGTTTTGTAGATCGCTTCGGGTTCGCCCTCGACCCGCGTACGAAGTGCTCCTTCAAGGACATAACCGATGACGGAGCAAGGATGACTATGGGGCGGTGATGATTCGCCGGGACCGTAATGCACCTCAACTACAGTCGCCTTCAGGTGACCGCCATCCAATCTAGGCAGCTCGTGAGAGAGCGCGACGCGAGCGCGATCTTTCTTTTCAGAGAGCATCGTACCTTTGGAAGTCTGAGTCCATACCGCTGGCCCACCCAGCGTGGCAACGAACAAGATCACCGTGACGCGCATTGTGAAGACGTTCATAGTTTCGGCTCCTTTCAGCTCTCAGCCTAAAGATAAAGTGGACCACCTACAAGATCCATTTACGACCTTTGTGATGTACCATTATTGGGATGAAGCGAACAACTGTATTCGAATTAGTGCTTCCGCAACGGAATGCCGAGGTGTCCGCCAATCGCTGGCTTTATCAAGCGTTGCGGGCCGAGATACTGGAAGGCCGGCTGCGTCCAGGGGCGCGGCTTCCGGCCACCCGCGATCTAGCCCGACAATACGGACTTGCCCGGGGGACCATCGTCAACGTTTTCGAGCAACTCATGTCGGAAGGCTACATTGAGGGCAGCGTCGGATCGGGGACGTATGTGAACAGGATTCTGCCCGACGAGCTGCTCCACGTCCCCCGAAAGGAGAGCACAGAAGCGTCAGCGCCACGCAAATGGCGTCGAAGGATTTCCGACTATGCAACGCGGACGAAACTGTTTCCGAATCTTGAAAACCGGCCTAGCTGCGCTTTTCGGGCTAACATGCCAGCATTGGACTTGTTCCCGACGACTTTATGGGCGCAGGTTGCGTCTCGCCGCTTGCGGCGCGTCTCGACGCATCTTCTCCTCGGGTGTGGTCCGATGGGATACCCACCACTGCGAGATGCGGTCGCCAGCTACCTGAGCACTTCACGCGGGGTGAAGTGCGTTCCCGACCAAGTGGCGATTGTCTCCGGTGTGCAGGAATCTATCGACCTAGTGGCGCGACTTTTTCTCAATCCCGGAGATCGGGTATGCATGGAACAACCGGGATATCCGGGAGCGGCACTCGCATTCGAAGCTGTGGGTGCAAAGGTCTCCGCCATTCGCGTGGATGACGAGGGCTTGCGGGTGCAGGATGCCGGCATGCGCGGCGCGAGGTTGGCCTACGTTACCCCCGGACACCAGTTTCCTCTCGGAGTCACAATGACTCTCGCCCGGCGGTTGCAATTGCTGGAATGGGCCGGAAAGTCAGGCGCTCTGATCCTCGAAGACGACTACGACAGTGAGTACCGCTATGCGGGACGCCCAGTACCGGCACTGCAGGGGCTCGATCACTGTGGGTTGGTGGTTTTCACGGGAAGCTTCAGCAAGGTTCTGTTCCCGTCGCTGAGACTGGGATATCTGGTTGTTCCGCCCGATTTGGTGGACTACTTTTCCGCGACGCTCTCAATAACCAACCGTCACGCGCCGCTGCTTGAGCAGGCGGTGCTTTGCGATTTCATTACAGAGGGCCACTTCGGACGACATCTCCGGCGTATGCGACAGGTGTATGCGGAACGACTCTCTGTTCTGATGGAGTGCGCACATCATAGCCTCACCGGGCTGCTGGAGATTTCGGGCGTGGAGGCCGGATTACAGACAGTCGGTTGGTTGCATGGGCGGCTCGACGCTGAATCGGCTGCGGTTGCGGCCGCTAGGCGCAATGTGGAGGTAACTCCGCTGAGCCGCTACAGCCAAGGTCAACTTGCGCGCCAAGGACTTCAGCTAGGATTTGCCGCAGTGGACTCCAAGGAAATCCGGCGCGGGATTCGAGAGCTTACGATCTCGCTGGACAGTGAGTTGAATTTGCATCGCGAACGTAGCCGCGCGCCTCTGAAATGAGGGTTCGCCGTGAGGGAGAGGAAACTGCTTCTCTTATCTGTGGCTGCCGCACCGCCGGCCAGTGTGCAACGAATCCGACCGATTGACGACTAGCGATCAGCAATCCCGAAGTAACCCAGATCGGTACCGACAAGTCGGCTTCGCTCCAGCTAACTCCCGGTTTGCCCGTGATGCGGGCACAATCAGTTTGATGTGCCCAGTCTCGGAGCGGGAGAGCGCACTCAGTGAGTCGGTTCGAGAATCAGTTTCTGCGCACGCCAGTTCAAAATTTCCGCGACATAGAGTTC
>JADGNQ010000145.1 GCA_017883385.1 Candidatus Sulfotelmatobacter sp. | reverse complement strand
TGTCATGCTGAGCGAAGCAGTGAGGAGAGCGCAGCGATCCTCACTGCGCAGTCGAAGCATCCCTACACCCGCCAACACTCTCTCGTGACCTCCATCACACCTTCCTGTGATCTCGATCATCGTTCCCGCCCGGAATACTAGGTATCGAAGTACATCGACTATTTTGGGCGCAGATCGCGCCCCAGACGTTGGCGCGGGAAAGCAACCTTGTTTAAGGACATAGAACATCTCATCCGGCTCGCTGCCGTCATGGCGATCGCAGTCCTGGCATTTGTCGTCCTGCGCGCCGCTGTGGTCCCTCACAGCTTCGGACAGTACGGCCACTACCGTGGTGATGCGATCGCCGAGATCGCCGCCAGGCCGGTCGCGTTCGCCGGCCACGATGTCTGCGAATCCTGCCACACCGACATCGTCGATCAGAAAAAGCAAGGCAGGCACGTCGTCGTCCCTTGCGAAGCCTGCCACGGAGCCCTTGCCAAGCACGCCGACGACCCCGCATCCGTTACACCAGCGAAGCTCGACACCGCCATCCTCTGCGCCCGTTGCCACGAAGCCAACAGCGCCAAACCGAAGACATTCCCGCAGGTCGCGACCGCCGATCACTCCGGAGGACTCGCCTGCGACACCTGCCACCAGCCCCACCGCCCCAAGATCGACACGAAGGTGGAACCGAAACCCACGACGGAGGCCAAGAAGTAATGGACATCACCCGCCGTCGCTTACTCATGTTGTTGCCCGCCGCTGCCGTCGCCTGGAAATACGTTCAGGCCGGCACTCCCGAAGCCTCCCCCAACTACAAACTCACCGAACACTGGTGGGGCATGTTGATCGACATCCCCAAGTGCATCGGATGCGGCAGTTGTGTCCGCGCATGCGCCGAAGAGAACGACGTTCCCGAAGGCTACTACCGCACCTGGATTGAGCGCTATCACGTTGCCGACTGGAAAATTGAAAGGCCGGAAGTCGAATCGCCAGACGGAGGCAAGCAGGGCTTTCCGCCCAATCAGGTCGGCGGCAAAAATTTCTTTGTCCCCAAGCTCTGCAACCATTGTGCCGATTCTCCCTGCACCCAGGTTTGCCCCGTCGGCGCAACCTTCGTCACGCCGGATGGCGTCGTGCTGGTCGACAAAACCTATTGCCTCGGCTGCCGCTATTGCGTGCAGGCGTGTCCCTACGGCTGCCGCTTCATCAATCCCAAAACCAATACCGCGGAGAAATGTTCGCTCTGCTACCACCGCATCACGAAAGGCTTGACCACGGCGTGCTGCGAGGCATGCCCCACCGGCGCCCGCCAGCTCGCCGACTTGAAGAATCCCCAAGACCCGATTCACGAATTCTTGCGGACTCATAACGTGCAAGTCCTGAAGCCACACATGGCCACCGGCGCAAAGGTCTTTTACAACGGCATGGATGGTTCTGTTCGATAACACGTAGCCCCGGACGCATTCGTCCGGGGCAGATTTGCAAGCCGAAGGAGGCTCGTGCACATCCCCGTCGAAGGTTTCATGTACCCGAACGAAGTGGAGCTCCAGTGGAGCGTCCTGATCGTTCTTTATCCCTTCATCACGGGACTTGTGGCGGGCGCATTTATTTTGGCGTCCCTGGAGCGTGTATTCCGTGTCGACGCCGTGAAACCCACTTACCGCCTGGCCTTGCTCACTGCGCTTGCTTTCCTGCTCGTCGCGCCATTGCCGCTGCAGTTGCACCTGGGACATCCCGAGCGCTCCCTCGAGATGTATTTGACGCCTCACCGCTCCTCCGCCATGGCCATGTTTGGATTCGTCTATCTCTGGTATCTAACGGCGGTGCTGCTGTTGGAAATCTGGCTCGACTACCGCCATGACATTGTCGTGAAATCCCAGACCACAACCGGCGCCACCCGCATGATCTATCGCGTGCTCACCCTGGGTTCCAGCAATGTCAGTAAACGCGCGCTGCACATCGACGAAAGACTCGGCTATTTCATTACCCTGATCGGAATCCCCTCCGCCTTTCTCCTCCACGGATATGTCGGCTTCATCTTCGGATCGGTGAAGGCCAACCCCTGGTGGTCCTCGCCCTTGATGCCGATTGTCTTCATCTTTTCCGCTATGGTCTCTGGCATTGCTGCCGTCATGTTGCTCTACATGCTCTCCTCCCGGCTACGCCGACGGGACATCGATCTCCGCTGCGTGGATAAGATCGCGCAATATCTGCTCTATGTCTTCGTCATCGACTTCAGCCTGGAGATGCTCGACCTGCTGCAGCGCATCTACGAAGCCGACGAGTCCTTCCGCAGCCTCGATTTCATGGTCCACACTCGCCTTTGGACCTCGCAGGTCATCATTCAGATCCTTCTGGGCACGGTCACCCCCATCGCCCTCCTGGCCCTGGTTCAGGTTTTGAAGCTGTCCGACACAACCCGCAAACGAATCTACTCCGTCGCCGGATGTCTCACCGTGATCGGCATTTTTGCCATGCGTTGGAACGTCGTCATCGGCGGCCAGCTCTTTTCCAAGAGTTTCCTCGGCTACACAACGTACAAGATGGCCTTCGCCACGCGGGAAGGACTGCTCACCGCGATCGCGCTCATGATTCTTCCCTTTGGCATTCTCTGGGTCTTAGTGAAACTCCTGCCGCCGTGGCCGGACGCAGGCTCCATTCCTGCCTCTGGTACGGCTCCAGCGCACGGAATCAGTTAGGCTCCATCTCCTCGGAGCAGATGCGGAGAAGCGAATGGCGCAAGCTTTCGACGGGATCGCATCGGATGTCGAACACCTTACAGAGCGTCTGCGCGCCCTCGAACGCCGCGTCGCCGCGCTCGAAGGACACCCGGAAGAATCCGTTCCCGCCGACCTGGCTCCAGCCGAGCCTCAGTCGGCGGCCACCGCTCTTCAAAGACCGCGCCCTCCCGCCACCTGGCGAGGCTTTCCCCCGGTCGAGACGCCAACCGGAGCAGTGCCCATTCTCGGCAAGGCGGTCCTCGGAATCGCCGGCGCCTACTTGCTGCGCGCCATCTCTGAATCAGGCACGATCCCAAAACTCCCCATACTGATCGTGGCCATCATGTACGCCGCATTATGGATGGTTTTGGCCGTCAGAGCTCACGCCTCCAATCACTTTGCCAGCGCGACCTATGGCATCACCTCCGCGCTTATCCTCTCCCCGTTGCTGTGGGAGTCCACCGTACGCTTTCAGGCTTTGTCGCCCCCCTTCTCCGCGCTCGTGCTGGTCGCGTTCGTTGTGCTGGCCTTGGCTCTGGCATGGCAGCATAATCTGCAGTTGATTCCCTGGGTGGCGACCCTCGCCAGCGTATTCACGGCGCTGGCTCTGATCATCGCAACTCACGAACTGGTGCCGCTGACGGCCGCGTTGTTGGCCGTGGCCTTGGCCACGGAAATTGCCGCATGCCTCGGACATCGCCTCAGCCTGCGAGCCCTGCCCGCACTCGCCGCCGATTTCGCTGTGTGGTTGCTCGTGTACGTGATCGCGTCTCCCGAAGGCGTGCCGGAAGGTTATCCTCCGGCCAGCTCCGCGACGATTATCCTGCTGTGCCTGATCCTGCTTGCCATCTACGGCGGGAGCATTGCAGTTCGCAGCTTCGGATTGCGCTACCGTATCACCGTCTTCGAGATCGCACAGGCCGTCATAGCTTTCGTCCTTGCGACTTTTGGCGCGATCCGCGCAACTCACGGTTCGGCCGCACCGGCGCTCGGTGTCTTGTTCCTGCTGCTCGCAGCAGTATGTTATTGGGGAGCACTCTCGCGATTCGCAGAGCAGACGTACGCGCGCAATCGTCGCGTCTGCGCCACTTGGTCGGCGGCACTTCTTCTCGCAGGCAGCTTCTTGATCTTCTCCGCGAGACTCCAGGTTCCATTCCTGTGCTCAGCCGCGCTGGCCGCAGCCTTGGTATATACACGCACGCGCAAGCTCAGCCTGGGCATGCACGCATCTTTTTACCTGGCGGCGGCGACCGCGGTTTCGCCTCTTCCCATCTATGTCGGAGACGCCTTGGCTGGCACCGTTCCGTCGGCTCCGACCTGGGGCGTCTGGACCGTCGCCATTTCGGCCGTACTCTGCTACGTCATCGGTTCACGCACAACAGAAGATCAAGGCAAACGCCGTCTGCTTTGGGTAATTCCTGCCGTCCTGGTGAGTTTCGCGGGAGCCGCGCTGGCTGTGGTCGCCATCGCCTGGATCGCCGTGGGTCGCATCGAGCTAGACGCCTCGCGCCTCTCGGTGATCCGCACCGTGGTGAACTGCGCGCTGGCTCTAGCCCTCGGCTTTCTCGGCTCGCGCTGCAAGCGCCTCGAACTCGGCTGGGTTGCCTACGCCGCCGTCGCCTTCGGCACCCTCAAGCTTCTGTTTGAAGACTTGCGCTTCGGCAATGCCGCATCCCTGGTGGTATCGCTTCTGTTCTACGGATCAATTCTGATCTTGCTCCCGCGTCTGACCCGCCGCAACCGCGCTGAGTCCTGAACGGCAGAACCAGGGTGATGGTCCCGGCACAAATACGGCTACCGGCTCATCACCCCAGCCCGCTGCCGCTACTTCGCCGCCACCGTGTAGGTCTTAGCGCGGGAACCAACCAAAGGAGATCTGTCTCCCATCACGCCGAAGCTTCCCAGGTAGTAGTTGGCGAACCCGTTGGGAAGGGTCGCATCGGTGAAATCCGCTAACGTGACGAAGGTCGGCCGCCGGCCGCCAATGCCGATGGTGAACTGCCCTCCAGCGTGGTCCACGTTGATGACCGTGCCATCGCTCGTCACCCCGGTCGCGGATAGCACCACGCTATTCGCCTTCGTGTAGTCCGTGATGTCCTGGTTCCGCGCCGTAATCTTCCAAGCCACGATGTTCGGTGGCGCCAGCGCACCAACCGTCCCGTCGGTGGTGATCGTGCCGTACATCGTCATCAGCAGCGGGCTCGTCGCAAGCACCGGCACGGTGACGTGAAACACGTTCGGCTGCACGGGATCCACCAACGCCGCGCGGTACCGGCTGTGGTTGCGCTGGTTCAGACCAACGAAGTTCAGTCCTCCAACCTCATCCTGCCAGCCCGCCAATCCACCGACATATCCCAGGTTCGTACTCAACTGTGTGAAGTCCGCCACGATGGCGCTAGTTGGGATCCTTCCCCCTCCGCCGCCGCGGCTGAAAAACAGCGTTCCGCCGTCCAGCACGCCGTCCGGAGAGGTGGCCACAAAAATCCGTTTGCCGTCGGTCGATACTCCGGAAATGTTCCCATCGTTGCTGTCTTTTTCCGTCCAGACCAAGTCCGTGGTCTGCACGACTCTTAAATTCCAGTCGACAATGTTCGCCGCCGTCAGCGTGCCCGTAGTTCCATCGGTGGTGATGGTTCCAGTGACGCGCCAGCCATTACTCAGCCGCATCGCATTCAGGTTAAAAATAGTGGGAGTCTGGGCCGAAGCCCCAATCGACAGCAGAAGTGCGCCAGCTACGGTGATCCATCTCAACGCTTTCATCTCGTACCTCACCTTTCCGCTGGAGAGATAGGCACCGCAAGGGCCAAAGCCAAAGAGTCGCTAAGTTGCGGAAAATAAACGACAGTGATTCGGATCTCTCTCAGCCCGAGATCGCCGGCGTCAAGGGATTCGTACGTCGGACGTCAAGAGATCAAGCACCCTCCACACACATCTGTCATGCTGAGCGAAGAGTGAGCGCCGCTGAAAGCGGCGCTCACTCGCAGTCGAAGCATCCCTGCCTCACCACGACTCCCCGCCAAAAAAAAGGGCGCCGGAAAAATTCCCGGCGCCTCTACAGGATACGACTCGCGAGATGCGCTCTAGCGAGAAGGGAAAACTCTCAAAACTCGAAGCTCAAGACTCGCAGCTCAAAGCTATTTGCTCTCCGCCACCGACGGCAACGGGCCTGCCCCGAAGTCACGGCGATTGTTCGCAGCCGTGCGCGCCGCCCTCACATTGGGCTGGCTCGCCGCAGCGGCTCCATAGCGCTCCAGCAGCACCGGCGCCATCGTGTTCTCGGCTTCCTTCACGAAGATCATCTTGTTCTCCGAAGCCATGTCCACGCGAACGAAATCTCCCAGCTTCACCTGTCCTGTCGCCACCAGATTGGCCAGCGGAAACACCAGGTTCCGCTCAATCGCGCGCTTCAAGTGACGCGCACCGTACCGCGGATCGGTGCCTTCCTTCAGCAAATACTCCTTCACCGGCGCGGTGCAGTTGAATACGAACTGGCTCGTGCCCGCTGCCATCAGCACGCGCTGCTGCACCATGCCCAGTTCGATATCCAGAATCTGCGCCAGATGCTGATCGCGCAGCGTCTTGAACACCACCGTCTTGTCGATCCGGTTCATGAACTCCGGCGTGAACTTCCGCCGCGCCGCTTCCACCGCGGTCCGCTGAATCTTGTCGTCGAACGACTGATCGACCTCCACCGCTTTCGGCGCAAAGCCAAACCCGCCGTCCACCAGGTCCGTCATCTCCGACGCACCCAGATTCGAAGTCAAAATAATGATGCACTGCGACATATCCACGCGCCGGTTATCGCCCAACGTCAAAGTCGCCTTGTCGAGGATTCCCAGCAAGAGCTGCCACAGCGAGTCCGACGCCTTCTCGATTTCGTCAAACAGCAGAATCGAGAGCTTCAACTTCTCCGTAAACCACTGGTTCAACGCTTCCTGTGTGAGCAGCGGGTGAGTCTCGCGGTGCCCCAAATATCCCGGAGGCGATCCGATCAGCTTGGCAATCTCGTGCGAGTGCTGGAACTCCGCGCAGTCAATCTTGATGCACGCTCGCGCATCCCCAAACAATGCCTCGGCCATGGCTTCCACCACGCGCGTTTTTCCTGATCCTGTCGGCCCCAGGAACAGCAGGTTTCCCACCGGACGCCCCGGCGCGTTCAGCCCGGCCAGAAACATCTGATAGATTTCGACGACCTTTTCGACGGCCGCGTCCTGCCCCACAATGCGGCGGCGCAGGGCGGCATCAAACTCTCCAGCATCGTTGCTGCGACGGTTCGGATCCAGCACTGTTGCAAGATTCGTTCTCATAAGATCGTTGCCCAGGGGCTCCCGGACTTTTTCCCTTTCGTTAGGCCGTTTTCTTCGGCTCTTCTCTGTTTATTTCCGGACTTTGTAGGCCTTGTTCCGTGTCTCCAGCCCACCTTCTGGAACTCGTCCAAATCCCACCCACGCTTCCCGGATGTGGCGCATCCCGGTTGCCTTAGGAATAAGCAAGCCTCAGGCCACGGTACGCCCTAAAGTGCGGCGCCTCGGAACTCCTGCCTCTGCCATGGTTTAGCGCCAACTCACCCCCATTCCCCACACCCAAACCACAGACCCCGCCGAGCATAAGAGAAAACCTTTGCACCATCGGGGAAGGAACATGCACCGCCAAGACTCATGTGGCGACGGCCGCCTCGGCCGTCCCGCGATGGCGAAGCCGAGCGGACCCCGCACAACAACAGCTAAGCAACAGACCATGAGCATCTAGAACAAGTGGCAGTCGCTCGCGACTCGCGACTCGGTACTCGGTACTCGCGACTCGGTACTCAAACAGTCAACCGTATTAGTCCGCTCGTAACTAGAGAAGTCCCCACCCCACGGCTACTATCGGAATCAGGTAGGCTTTGCGGAGGAAACGCTTGAGCAATTCGTCGGTTCGCATCATTACTGGGATTTCCTGTCTCTTCCTCGCCACCGCCGCATGGCGCGTCGGCTCTCACTCTTCCTCCGATTTCACGGCGGAAGCACAGTCGGTCAAACCGGCCCTGTCATCTCCGGCCGCGCGACCGGCACAATTGCACTCCGTCATAGCGACCGTGCCTGCCTCAGCGAAGCCCGCCACCATTCCGGTTCTGCAGCCCATCGCCGCACCCGGCACCGAGATCTATACCGCGAAGCGCGGCGAAGCCATTCCTACCGTCGCCCGCCGCTACCTGGGCAAGACTTCGTACCTGACATCGTCCGAACTCTCCGACGCCATCCGCGCCGCGAACAAGAAGTCGGATACGTCCAACATCCTCAAAGCCAACGAAAACATCATCATCCCCGGAATCCTTCCCGCGCCCATCACCGAGAAGACCATTCCCGTTCCCAAAGACTTCGAAGTCCGCGCCATCTACCTGACCGGCATCATGGCCGCCAGCGATCACGGAATCCGCATCATCAAGCATTGGCGTGAAGTCGGCGGCAACGCCGTCGTCTTCGACATCAAGGACTCCGACGGCAGCGTCACCATTCCCTTCGAGCACCCGTTGCTCGGCCAGCATCAGGTCTACATTCACGACGTGCCCAAGTTCGTTCACTTCCTGCACCAGCAGAACATGCACGCCATCGCCCGCATCGCCATCTTCCGCGACGAGCGTCTGGTCGTTCAGCATCCCGAGCTAGCCGTCCAGTCGCGCAAGAACAAGCAAGCCTGGCGCGAGAACGGCAAACTGGTCTGGACCGATCCCTCTCAGCCCAAAGTGCAGGACTACAACATTGCCCTGGCCAAATACGTAGCCCAGTCCGGCGCCGACGAAATCCAGTTCGACTACGTCCGCTTCCCCGCCGAAGGCGACCAGAAAGACGCCGCCTTCGTCTACCAGTCCGGCCAACCGGAAGCAACGCAAGCGCCAGACGCGAGTTCAGTCGCCGACAACAATGCAGGTGGCAATAGCGACTCATGTGGCGATGGCCGCCTCGGCCGTCCCGCAACGGCGAAGCCGAGCGGAACCGCGGTGAAGCCAGCACCAAAATCCGCCGACACAAAATCCACCTGCCACGCGCCGCGCGGCCCGCAGCGCACCGACGTCCTCAACGCCTTCCTGAAGAAGGCCTACGCCGAACTGCATCCCACCGGCGTGCTGCTCTCGCTCGACGTCTTCGGCGTGATGGCCTGGCAACGTCAGGTCGATCTCTCGCATACCGGACAAGACATCGTCGGCATGGCCAAATATTGCGACGTGCTCTCGCCCATGATCTATCCCTCGCACTTCTTCGGCATGGACAACATCGCCCACCCCGGCGACGAGCCCGCACACTTCATCGGCGAGTCCATGGACCGCTTCGAGCTCATCACCAAAGGCAGCGGAGTCGTCATCCGTCCCTGGCTGCAAGCCTTCCACTGGCGCACCAAGACCTACTCGCCCGAATACATCAAGGTGCAAGTCGAGACCGCAAAAGATAAAGGTGGTATCGGATTCTTGTTCTGGAATGCCGCCAACGACTACTCGAAGCCCTACGCGGCCATGCCCGAAATGAAGTCCGCGAACGCGAAGGAGAAAGACAAATATTTCCGCGGCGACGAACTGCCCGTCCCAACGGTGCAGGCCGCTCTAACTCCGACCAAATAGCAATGCTCCTGCGGGATTGATGCTCACGTGGGGACGGGCGCATTCGCCCGTCCGGCGGCCCAGAAGTATCGGGCCGCAGGGTTCTTGCCTTCGTTGTGTCATCCTGAGCGAGGATTGGTCTTTGCGCGCTTAGCGCAAAGACCAACCGCAGTCGAAGGATCCCTATTCGCGCGTATGGGGCGGCCTCTTTCGATGTCGCTTGTCACATTCAAGGAACCCGTAACTCAGGGACGACTCACACCCGCAACATCCGCCATTACATCCGTAACTTGTACTCCGCTCTCCGCAGGACTCAACTAGCATTCGGAGAACTTAACGATGAAGATCCTTGGACTGCTGCTCGTATTCACCGCCGGCCTGACCCTCGCCGCAGAGGCCCCACGCCCGCTCCACCCGGCTCCGCAGCGTGCGAAAATGGCCTGCACAGACGTCCTTCGCTCGCAGATGGACGCAGATAACACCGCTGCCTTTCAGCTGCAATCCACGGCCTACACCGATGGATTGGAGCGCGGCGCCGCTTTTGGCGCCGGCGGCGCGTTGCTCGCGATAGGCCTGGCACTTCGAGCTAAGAAACTCCAATCGGGAGACAACTCCAGCCAGAAGCCTCTATCGCACGCCGCGTCGGCCTAGTTCCCGGCGGCTCAGACGGATCGGGACGCAGGTCTTCGTAACCCTTGGAAACCCGCTTCGCCGCCGCTCCTACTTCCACACGTCGCTGATGGTCTTCGCGCTCGCCGCATTTCCCAAGTGTGGCACCGCGTACATGTCTTCAATGGTTCGCAGCAAGTTATAGTGATTGATCTTTTCGCGATATTTCCCCGGCTTCACCATCGGTCCCACAAAAATCGTAGCGATGTGGTTGGTGGTCGTGCCCTGATCCTCGTCGAACTGCACGATCAGAAGACTGTTGTTGTTCTGCGCCCAGGTGACGTAAGCCAGAAGATTGTTCTGCAGCCAGCTGTCTCCCTGCTGGATGGTCCCGTCGTGCATGTCGTCGTTCAGATTCGGAATGACAAACGTCACGGTCGGCAACTTCGTAAAGTCAGTCGGGAAACTGGTGAACGGCTGGTTATCCGCGGCCAGGTCTTTCGAGAAGTCGGTCCACGGAACGTGCTTGCGCGCGTATTTTCCCGACCTACAAACCGTCGACCCAACCGACGGCAGCCCTTCGGAATATCCCGTGAAAGTCTTTTTCGCCGTGATCAGCTCGCTCTCCAGCGATTGCACGGAAAACGTATGCGGACACGAATCATTCGTGATGCCCTGATTCGATCCCGAGAACAAATCCAGATAGTTCGGCTCGCTCGGATGCTCCACCGCAAACGAATTTGTGAACAACGCGCCTTGCGCGGCTAGCGAGTTGATATACGGAGCCTGCGGCGACCCGATAATCTGCGAGTACCCGTGGTTCTCCTCCATCACCACAATCACGTGAGCCGGAGCCGGAACCGCCGCCGGCGCAATCTGCCCGGCAACAGCCGCAGCGAGAAACAGAACCGCCAACATCACACCCGAAACTTGCTTGCTTGAGGGAGGCATTTGCAAAACTCCTGAGAAGAAACCGCAGGCCAGTAGCGGGACCATCTACCTCCACGATACGCCGATTGCCATGCCGAACCATCTCAGTCAGGAATAGCTAGGGCAAGCTCTGTCCGCTGCCTTTGCGTTCCGGTCTGTCATTCCGTCCCTTGCTTTGACTATGATCTGTCATCCTGAGCGGAGCACGCCGGCGAGCAAGGCGAGCCGGCGTGCGCAGTCGAAGGATCCCTACCCACCCAATGCCCTCGCCGCCGCCGAAGGGAATTCTTCCCGCATCCCCGGGACCCAGAGATGCCGGGTTCATCGGGCCGCTCGCTTTTGCTTCTGCGAATCTCGGTCGGACATTGGCGGCTTGGGTTGAGCCGGATCGAGTGCGGCATTCGTCTTCGTGGATGGGGCGCTGCGGCCCGGTACTTCTGGGCCGCCTGGACAGCCGGGGGCGGCTGTCCCTATAGGAACACGAAGCTCGGCTTGGCGATCCAATTCTTCTTTGCCGGCTTTCCAGAGTTCCTGGAAAGTGGGCTTGCGGCGAAGAGGCTGTTGGAGAGCGGCGACGGGGGGAAAGTCGAAGTCTGT
>JADGNQ010000144.1 GCA_017883385.1 Candidatus Sulfotelmatobacter sp. | reverse complement strand
TGCTTCGGCTCCCATGGCCGGGACGCCATGAAGTAGATGTTTGTTTTGCTCGAATAGCTGATCAATCGCAGTTCGACGCACTGCGCTACCAAGCGGCGGATATACCGCAAGCTCAGTCCGGTATCCTCGACCAAGGTTTGCAGCGAAGGCCAAGCAATCGAATGATGGACGTTGTGGTAATCGGCAAGAAAGAAAAGAAAGCTCTTTTCCGATGGCCGCAACCGACAATTGTCCAGATTCTTAACGTAATTGCGTGCTTGGTCACTCATGCTGATTTCGTGGCGTGGTATCTCACCCACTGACTCCCTCGTGACGATTCCGGCTTCACTTCTCGCCCCCAACTGCAAAGCGCTCCATTGACGCTCGCGAAATCAGAACTCGCCTGCCAATTCTGTGCACGGGAAGCTTCTTCGTGAGGATGAGCTTGTCCAAAGTCCGAATCGAGATCGAGAGAGATTGTGCAGCTTGGCGCTTGCTAAGCAAGATCTGTTCCGGCATGTTCATCTCCTTGCCGCGACGTGCGCGTAAAGGCACAATGCCAAACACTCGGCCCAAAGAAAAGGACAAGAGAGGCGTTTTTGAAGGGGTGTTTGTCCAGCAAAAAGGATTGCGTTCAGCCTAGTGGCGGCTCGAGCCGAACTGGGAATCAAGAACGAGAAGTTAGGCCGAATTTCGAGGTTCGCTGCTTCAATTTGGCCAAGGCATCGGCGCTGAAGAAGTCGGGAATACCGTCCTCGTCACCCCCAGCCACCAAGAATCCAGTGGTCAGGAGATTCGACATATCGTCGTATCGAGGGCGCCCGGTACGTTCTTCGATGTACAAAAGCAGCCTGAGGGTCTCGATGTGGCCGAATGTCAACCTCTTGAGTAGGGCTTTCGAGAACTTCGAAAAGCGCCCTAAATGAAACGAGTACACGCGCATTATGAAGGGAAGTTTGTCATACAGATAGACCATGTGCATCCGGATCGGGTCTCGACTCGTATCTGGCGGCGCAGCCAAAATGTCGAGCTTTGGGTTCAACCGTGTACGGTTTACACGTTCCACAAGATCAGCGAACGAGAGGAGATCTCTTGTGAGCCGTTTCAGTTGTGCCATCGATAGGTCACCCGGATCGAGGAAGCCTCCCTGATCCGCTACCGCTATTGTGCATATGGCAAATAGAAGGCCGCCGAGAGTTTCGGGGTCGCAGCCCGCGTTGCAAATGTTATTGAACAACCCCTCATAGATCTTGCCACGGGCGAAGAGCTTTTTCAGAAAGGCAATGCTATGTCGCCTCGCATTGTCACTATTTGGCACCGGCTGGCTCCTTTTCGCTTATGGTAACGGAAAGTCTGGAGTACACGTGAACGCCGTGAACGCCGGATTTGCGTTCCCATATGGCCTGACGCTCAAATCGGTTAGGGTGTGTAATCTGTGGTGATTCTAGGCAATGGAATCGCGGAGGCATTTCCTGGTTGTTGCGCTCCAGATGCTGTCCGTAACATCTAAAAAAAGTCCCGCTATCCCTGAACTGCGCTTTGCCAGGACGTGCTATGACCACCTCGCAGGTGTGCTTGCGATTGCGCTGCGAAACGAGCTCCTGCGGAGAGGGGTGCTACGCCATCAGGAGAACTCGTTCACGGTGACCCCTAAGGGCAAACACTTTCTGCACACTCTCGATATTGATGCCAACTCACTTTGTGGACTAAGACGTTCCTTTGCTCACAAGTGTCTAGACTGGACCGAACGCCATCACCACGTCGGAGGCGCAGTCGGAGCCGCTTTACTTTCCCGCTTTATTGAGATGAAGTGGCTGGCTCGGATGCGCGATACGCGAGCCGTCCGCTTGACGCACGCCGGAGAACGTGGATTCGAGCATATCTTCAGCATCCGATGTACGGAACTTCGAGCCCGGATCCGGTGATTGTCCGAGCGACGGCCGGTCTGGACACTATTCCGGGCCAGAAGTCGCATGCGAGGAGATCGCCAATCATCTCCTCCAAGCCCGTTTCTGGACGACTTCGAGTGTGCCGATCATCCGTCCGCAATTTGGATGTGTAAGGTCAAGATTCGTCTCAATGGGGGGCTCGGCCCGTACTCAAGAATTGAAAGAATGTTGGCTGCAAGCCAAACACCCTTGCAGCAACAGTTCAGTTACTCCGCTCTCAGCGCTTCAACTGGATCGATTCCAGCGGCGCGGCGAGCTGGCAGATAACTTGCCAGTGCGGCCGCGGTGGCCAGGATGACGGGCACCGCGACGAACGTCAGGGGATCGAGCGGGCTGATGCCGAACAGCAGCGTCTTCATGAGGCGCATGAGTGCGGCTGCTGCGCCCAGGCCTATGACGATGCCAACTGCAGTCAACATTAGGGCGGAGCGAACGAACATCCATCGCAGCGCACCCTTCTGTGCTCCGAGCGCAAGGCGGATTCCCATTTCGCGAGTGCGCTGCGAAACCGCGTACGAGATGACTCCGTAGATGCCGATCAGGCTGAGCGAAAGCGCCATGGTGCCGGCAATCGCCAGCATGACGAGCGTGAATGAGGTGCGGGCGAGCGACTGGCTGTAGAGCTCCTGCATGGTATTCACCGAGGCCAGCGGCAGGCTCGCGTTCACGGACCAGACTGCTTGTTGCACCTGCTTGAGGAAGCTTTCCGTGCCGGCTCGGTCGCTGTGAATCGCGTACGTGACGAAGCGCGGCGCATCGATGGTGGGCTTCGGCGTGTAGGGATCGTTCAGCATCGCCGGCCAATAGACGATCGCAGGCGCTTTTTCATCGACGCCATGCATGCGCACGTCTTCGACCACACCGATGACCTCTTGCCAGGGCGAGTTGTCGAATTGGCGGAGGCGCTTGCCGATGGCGGCCACGGCCGAACCCCACGACTCTTGCGCAAGATTCTCCGACACGATCACCTTGAGTCGCAGGTCGTAGAGGTCAGTCCATGTAAAGTCGCGACCAGCAACCAGGCGAGTGCCCATCGCGTTGAAATACGCCGGTGAAACGAAGTTGAAGAGCCTGAGCGGAGGTTCCCCGCCTTCGTAAATCTTTCCTTCGACGCGAATCCCGTCCCAGTTGGGATCGTTGTACTCCATGGGCACGGCGCCGGCGAATCCAACCGAAGTGACCCCGGGAATGGCGGCAAGTTTGTCGACGATGTTGTTCTGAACGTGCGTGGCCGTTAGCGGATCGGAGATCAGCAGGTCGGGAATCCAAATGTGCATGGTCTGCACATGTTCGGGATCGGCAAAGCCGGGCTCGACGTTGCGCAGCGCCGCGAACGTGCGAATCATCAGTACAGCGCTTACCAGCAGAACGAGCGCCATCGACACCTGCGCGGTGACCAGCACATTGCTGGAACGCTGCCGCGCGCGGCTTGTGCTGGCCGTCCGGGTTGTGGTGCCCATGGTCGCTGAGGATTGCGTCCGGGCGTACCGCAACGCGGATATGCATCCGAACAGCAATCCCGAGAGAACCGAGAGAGCGAGAGTAAAGCCGAGCGAGCGCCCGTCGAGAGAGATTTCACTTAGGCGCGGCAGATTGGTTGGACCGAAGGCGATGAGAAGACGCAAGCCCGCAACGGCCACCACAACGGCAATCACGCCGCCCATCAGTCCGAGCGAGACGCTCTCGATCAGCAATTCGCGCGCGATGCGCATGCGGCTGGCGCCTAACGCGGCTCGAATGGAAAGCTCCTGATGACGGGACTCGGCGCGGACTAGCAGCAGATTGGCGACGTTGGTGCACACAATCAGCATGACCAGTCCGACGGTCGCCATCACCACCCACAGCACACCACCGATGCTGCCGATCACCTGCTGCTTCAACGAACGGAAGCCGGGGCTGATTCGCCATCTCTCGTAAAAATGCGGATTGGTGCCGGGGCCGTTCGAGTAAGAGTCCATCCACACGGAAATCAGGCGCGCGATGTCGGCGTCGGCCTGGCCGATTGAAATGCCTGGTTTGAGACGGGCGATTCCGGAGAAGCCAAAGCCGGCCAGTATTTGATGGGCGCGATCCGGCGCCAGCGGCACCAGGAGATCGAAGTCGCGATCCACCAGCCGGAAGCCGCGCGGCATGATGCCAACAATTTCTCTGCTCTGGGCGTCGACCTGAATCACGCGTCCAATCACGTTGCGATCTTCACCAAAACGCCGCTGCCAGTAGCCATAGCTCAACATGACGGTCTTCGCGCCATGTGGATCCTGATCGGCTTGAGCAAACCAGCGGCCGGCGGCGGGGGGAACATCGAGCGTCTGCAACACGCCGTCGCTGATCACCTCGGACGGCACCTGTTCCGGTTCCCCTACACCCGTCACGCTCGCGTTGCTTGGCGTCCAGATACCCATGGACTGGAAGGTTCGGTTGTGTTCCAAAAAAGTGAAGTACATCGATGTCGACAGCTGGAGGCCGTTGGAAAAGTTAGCCAGGCCTCCGGCGCCGGGAGCGTTCAGCCACAAGGAGACAAGCCGTTCTGAATCGGGGTAACGCAGCGGCTTTAAAAGTACGCCGTTGACCACGCTGAAGACTACGGTGTTGGCGCCGACGCCGATGGCAAGCGTGAGGAGTACGGTCGCGGCGAAGCCTGGCGATTTTCCCAGACGGCGAAAGGCAAATTTGAAGTCCGCAAGAATGGATTCAAGCGCCGGCCACTGCCACACTTCGCGGCTGCTCTCTTCGACCAGACCTACGTTGCCAAATTCGCGCCGCGCCGCCTGCTCGGCTTGCTTGCGCGGGATGCCGTCGGCCATTAATTCGTCAGTTCGCTCGTCGATGTGCTCCTGGATCGAGATGGAGATGTCTTCATAACGGCGACGCCGGGAGAAAAACTTAGCGAACCATTGCATGGCAGGACTCCTATATTTTTGCGACCGCGAGCACGCGGGTAATCCCGGCAAACATCTTTTCGACGCTGACGACTTCTTTTTCGAGGTGGCGGACGCCGGCGTCGGTGAGCCGGTAGATGCGCGTAGGGCGACCCTTGGCGGAGATACCGGTTTGCGCATCGAGCCATCCTTCCTTCAGCATCCTCTGGAGCGCAGGATAGAGAGAGCCTTCTTCCACCTGAAGCAGGTCGTCGGAAACCTGCTTGATGTGCTTCACAAGCGCATAGCCATGCATAGGTTTCAACCGCAGGGACTGGAGAATCATCACTTCCAGCGCGCCCGGAAAAAGATCGCGATGTTCGGGGTTGCTTGCCATGGGGACTGATTCTACACTTAATATACCTATTTCGAGAATAGGTATTTTAAGTACTCGACATCACCGAAGAATTCGTCTTCGATTTCAGTTGCCTTTAAATCGAAATCGCCAGATAGCTCCGCGAGCACCCGTTTCATCGGCCTGGATACGGCGCACCTGGAGATTGCGGACCTTGGCATCGTGGTAGGTTGACATGACTGGCCTCGCGACAAAGCGCGTCAAGTATTCTCGGCCAGAGATTAGTATTGTTTTGGTGGCGATAGCGCGCGACTAAGCAGACAGAAGCACAGAAGCGCTCCGCCGAGCCCAGCACGGTAGTTCACGCCCCGCGAGCAAATGGCCAATGCCCCGTGCCTGCTTCAGCTCTGCCTCTTCCTTGAGTGCCTGCGAGATCCGTTCTGCTACACCAAATCGTCTCAACCACATCGCAGCTGGCGATGTGGGCGTATAATGAGTGGCGTTTTCGAAGTCAAAAAAGGAAATTCCGGCTTACGCTGTCGCGTGGAGGGTCCTATGAGTTCTCGGAACTGGATTGCGCTAGGTTTGTGTACTCTATTGGCCACCCCATCGTTCGCCGACTTCCGGTACGACGAAACTACCCAGATCACTGGCGGGACCGTGGTCTCCATGATGAAACTTGCCGGAGCTTTCAGCAAAGACGCCAAAAAGGCGATGGACCCTGTCACTTCGACGGTCCTGGTCCAGGGCAACCGCATGGCCCGTGTCAACCCGGACCGCACGGAGATCATCGATCTCGACAAGGAAACCATCACCACCATCGATCCTCGCAAGAAGCAGTACACGGTGGTGACGTTCGAGCAGATGAAGCAGCAGATGGAAGAAGCCCAGAAAAAGGCGCAAGAGCAGCAGGCCAAGGGAAAGCCCTCGCAACCCCAGGGTAACGATGCTCAGCCTCCGAAGATGAACTTCAAGGTGAACGTGCGAAATACCGCTGCCACCAAGAAGGTCGCGGGACTGGATACGAAAGAGTCGATCCTCAGCATGGAGTTGGAAGCCACCGACCAGCAATCGGGACAAAAGGGAAGCCTCGCCATCACCAACGACATGTGGCTGGCTCTGGAGATTCCCGGGTACAGCGAGGTCCGCGATTTCAACGAGCGCTTTGCGCGGAAGATGGGGATGATTTTCGGCGACGTATTCAAGCCATCGATGGCTGCGATGCAGCCCGGTTCGGCCGAGGGCATGGCCGAAATGGTGAAGGAGATGTCGAAGCTCAAGGGCGTACCCGTGATGCAGGTGATGCGCATGGGATCGACCGCGAATGGCGAGCCTCTCCCCGCCGCCTCCGAAGCGCCCTTGCCCGCATCGAATGGGCCTGCGATGCCGAGCGCTGGCGATGTAGCCAAGCAGAGTGCAACCTCGGCAATTGCCAGCAAGCTCGGTGGATTTGGAGGCTTCGGCAAAAAGAAGAAAGATCCCGCGCAGGACCAGCCGGCGCCGGACCAATCGCAATCAAGCCAGACTGCCTCGCCCACACAGAGTGTGCTGATGGAGTCGAGCACGCAATTGTCCAGCTTCTCGTCGGCCCTAGTCGATTCGTCTCAGTTCAATGTGCCGGCTGGATATGCGCAGGTTGCTGCGGAGACCAAATCGTCTAGTCATTAAGAAGTGCTCGCTGTTTTGCGCGCTAATCCAGGCGGCCTGAAGTCGCAAAAAGCCAGTCCATGAGCAAAGCCTCGAACGAATTTGCCCGAACATTTGACTCCATCCCAAAAATTGTTTTTTCACGGTCGTTAGACAGGGCTGACGATAAAAATACGAAAACTGTTCGGACGAACCTTCACGACGAAATGCTTAAACTGAAACAAGAACAAGGCAAAAATATTTTAGTCGGTGGTGTAGATATTCCCTCACAACTGGTAGAGCTTGGCCTGATTGACGAATATCGCTTTGTCGTTGGGCCAATCGTCGCAGGAGAAGGGCGACGGTTGTTCGAAAGCGTGAGCCTGCGAGAAAGTTTGCGATTGCAACTTGTTGAGTCAAAGATTTTCAAATCAGGATGTGTCGCGCTTCGTTACTTGCAACAGTGACAGAAACAAATTAGCCGAAACTCGCGCCGCTCTGCTAGGAGCGCCCCAACTACGGACGGCCCCTATGCGGAAGCCAAGGAACAACTCGGCGGCATTCTCGTCCTTGAGGCACGGGACATGGATCATGCTGTACAGCTCATGGCGCAGCCAGTGCGGCCAGGTTTCCACCCAGGTTTCGTCAGCCCTGGGCACGATCCCGGCGCGTTGCCCGGAGAGCAGACTGGGGTCTCCGGGCAAAACGCACCGAAGTCAATTGCCCGCAGAGTTTTGAATTCTGGCTCGCTGAGCGTTCGCATTTTCCGTGATGGGAAGCTCTGCAGGATGATGTGTGGCCTTCAGTTTGACTTGCTTCGGCGTTCGCATCGAGGTCTCAAGTAAACCCACTTTCTTGTTCAAACGGGCGATCTGCAACTGTTGTTCCGCAATCTGCAGCTGTTGCTCTTTCATCGCCTCGATCAGGACTGCCGTTAGGCGACTGTAGTCAACGCCCTGGGCGTCTTTGCCGTTGGCTTCAAAGGTGACGACTTCGGGAACGACTTGCCCGACTTCTTCGGCAATCACGCCGATTTCGTGGCGGCCGCTGTCCTTGAGTTCATAAGTGACCCCACGCAGCTGTTCAACCTTCGCCAAAGCGTTGGGAAGGGTCTGGATGTTGGTCTTCCAGCGGCGGGAACTGTAGGTCGACCAACTGTCGGCGAAGGCAGCTCCCTTGCCCTGGCCGACGGTGAGGATATTTCCGGGAGCCGCCGTTCCGATGCCGACCCGTCCCGCGGTGTCGATGACTACGCCCAGACCGTTCGGGGAACTTGGCGTACCCGTATCGTTCGCGATGAGTCTCAGAATCCCCGAACTCGCCAAATAGGCCGAACCAGTGCCGACACCCTGGCGTAAGCGCAGTCCGCCCGGCGCCGTATTCTGCAGCAGCTGGGACGCTACCTCGGTCCCCGTGCCGCTCGTGATCAGGACGATGTCCTGCCCCCCGGCTGGAGGCTTGCGATCGACGTGCAGAAGCGCCTGGGGAGCGGTAAGGCCAATGCCAACGTTCGTGTCCGGCACGCCGTTGCTCACGGTACTGACGCTACCCAGTACCAAACTATTGCTTGCACTCACCTCCGAGTAGGCGCCGATGGCCGTGGCATTGGTCAGGGTGCCTGTAGTCATTCCCGCGTAAGTTCCGAGAAAAGTATTGTTCGATCCCGTCATGGCTGATTCGTCGAAATCTAGTCCGCTGAAGTAGCCGATGGCGGTGTTGGAGCCGCCCGTAGTGTTGTGACCCAGCGCACTGGGGCCCATACCAGTGTTGCGCTGGCCAGAGGTGTTGACGGAGAGAGCACTGGCTCCGGTAGCCGTGTTGGCCGTCCCGCTGCTGTTGTTGACGAGCGCCGAACTTCCGACGGACGTGTTCTGTGCGCCGGTGCTGTCGATTAAGAGGGACCAATCGCCTACCGCTGTATTGTCTCGACCCGAGGCGCTCGTGTTTCCGGCAAAGCCGAGAAAGACATTGGACGCGGTGTATGAACCAAACGCAAACAGGTTGCCCCCAATGTAGTATGAGGTTGCACCCACAGACGAGAGAGAGCCGATAGTTGTCGCGAGAATGTTGTTAGCGATCAGGCTGCCATTGATCGTCTGATCGGCAGTGAATGTGTTCGCGACCGCGAGTCGTGGAACTTTGGTCGTGTCCAGGTTCAGGGTCTGCACGCCGCCGGTGCCGCCGCCGGTCAGACCAGTGCCGGCGGTAATTCCGGTTACAACTCTCGTGGTGTCTACGTTCAGCGTTACGCCGCCGCTGCTGCCGCCGCCGGTCATCGCAGTGCCTGCCGTGATCCCCGTGATCGTTCCGGTCCCCGGGAATGTCTGTCCGGCGGCGAATTTGACCGCCCCGGTGAAATTGCCGGTGCCGTGTACATCGAGCGAGTAGGCCGGCGCTGAGGTTCCGATGCCGACGTTGACTCCGTTCGCGCCCAGCACAAGTGCATTGCTGGCGGCGACTACAGCATTCGCTCCAATCGCAGTAGCGTTCGTGAGGTCCGGGTGGGCCTGGTCCGGTCCAGCCAGATAGCCGAAAGCGGTGTTGTTCGATCCCGTCGTGTTGTAAAAAAGCGACCAATAGCCGGCGCTGGTGTTGTTGCTCCCGGTCGTGTTCGCAGGCAGGGCGCTTGCACCAGCTGCGGTATTGTTCGATCCCGTGGTGTTCGAGATCATCGCAGTTGAGCCGTCAGCCGTATTGCTGAAGCCGGTCGAATTGCCCTGGAGAGCAGAGGTTCCGTTGGCCGTGTTTTCGTGGCCAGAGCTGTTGGAGTAAAGAGCGTCCTCGCCGCTTGCCGTGTTGTAGAAACCGGTGGTGTTGGATGACAGCGCTCCCGGTCCGTTCGCTGCATTGTTGATGCCTGTGCTCGCGGCATTGCCCGAGAATCCAACAAAGGAACTGCTGTTCGCAACGGAACCGAAGGCGAACAGAGCGTCGCCAATCTGGAAGCTGCTGCCCGTTACGGTTCCGGTCGCGCTCAGATTGCCGCTTACCGTCTGATTGCCGGTGAACGTGTTGGCTGTGTTCAGCTGCGGGACTCTGGTGGTGTCGAGGTTCAGGGTGACGATGCCAGTCGTCCCGCCACCGGTGAGCGCCGTGCCGGCGGTGACTCCTTTGATGGTGCCACCGCTGTTGCCGTCGGGACTGCAGGCCCAGGCGCTGCCGTTCCACTTCAGAATCTGATTGGCGGAGCAGGTCGTCGGCAGGCTGAGGCTAATGTTCCCGCTGGTGCCTCCGCCGGTGAGTCCCGAACCAGCGGTCACGCCGGTGATCGTGCCGGTGCCCGTGCCGGGAAACGTCTGTCCGGCAGCAAAGGTAATTTGGCCGTTGCTGGCGATGCTCAACCCGGTCTCGGTCGCCGCGTTCGATCCCGAGAAGAACAGCAGGTTGAGTTTTCCGCTGGCCGTGGCACTGTTATTGGCAGCCGGTTCGGTCTGCAGGCGGAAGGTCTGATTCACCGCCGTCCCCGTTCCGCTGTTAAATGCTGAGGCGGCGAGATTCATTGGCTGCGAGATCTTTCCCGCGGTTGTCGTTGCCGCTCCGGTCGCGGGCAGGTTGAGCCCGCCCCGGACGGTGGCTGATCCCTTTACGTCGAGAGTTGTTGCCGGCGTGGCCGTGTTGATTCCGATCTTCGCCGTCGCCCCCGTGCCCGTTTGCGAGAGAACCGAGTTGACGATGTCGCTGTTCGTGTCCCACAGAGGAATGGAGTTGACTGTGCCGGCGCCCGTGACCGCGGCATTCAGCGGTGGAGCGGAGTTTGGGCTGGAGGTGGCGACGGTTCCGGCCGCCGGACTCGCGGCCGAAGGAGTAGCCAGCACAAACGCTGAGAGTGGAAGTCCGCCCAGGGTTTCCGCATCCCCGGCTTTTAATGCGTAGGGGACACTGAGTAGCAGCACGCGCGGCTGCTCGCCTTGCCCCTCGCGCTGGACGCCGAGCCAGCGCGCCTCGCCCGACACAAACAATTCTTTGGGCAGGCCGTTGGCCATGGTTCCACCCAATTGCACGGTGTAGTGTCCAGCGCCGTCGACCGGCACGCTCTGGGTTTCGAGCCATAGCGGAGCGCCGCCCTGCTGATCTTTGTAGAGCGCGAAGGTTACACCGACGAGGCGACTGGGGGCGCCTGGGATCGTGCCGCTGAATTTCATCATTGCCGGAACAGCAGTCGGGGCAGAGGGTTGCCCAGTCTGGGATTGCGCCAACAAAGACGCGGTCAGGGTAATCAGAATCAGGGATATGCGGTGGAATGACACCGACATCTGGGACATAGGTTGCTCCGAGGTCGCAGAACTGCTCAGAGATCCGATTGAGCCATACGGCTCGGAGCGCGACTACCTAAGTAGTGTGCGAAAGGCAGACAGAATGGCTCATGATGTTCGAAATTCTTTTCAGGTCCTAGGGAGTTCGCAGCGATACGAAAAACGCCAACCTAAAAGCGCCTCGAGGTGCTTGGTTGACGTTAGATCGCCATAACGCTCATTGACCCTTGGTGGGTCTATGCCTTTGACAAACCCTTGGCAGTTTGAGAAGCAGCGTCTAGAGAGGCAATGGTGGCGACCTGCGCCTCTAGGGACTCTTTTGCCAGCCTGACGTGTTCCTCTAGCGCCGAGCGGAGTTCTGGGAGGATGCGGTCAACATCAGCTTGCGTGTTGGCGGTGAGGGCTTCGGTACAGAGCTGCTGGATTCGGGCCTCGGTGTGGGCTGGCACGTTTGTAGGGTAGCCGACAAAAGTTCATCACGGCGATACAGGAAAGTCCCTGTTTTGCCGGTCCAACTGTTGAAATAAACCCATAGCACTCATCGTCGGATTTTGCAGAGCAATGGCCTAACGGTATGACCAATACA
>JADGNQ010000029.1 GCA_017883385.1 Candidatus Sulfotelmatobacter sp. | reverse complement strand
CTCGCCTATCACCGGCGCCGGCACCGTGACCCTGAAATGGAATGTCGCACCCACCAGCGCGAACACGCCGAACGCAATCGTAAAGCGCGATGCCTATGGAAACATCTTGACGGGCCTGATCTCAGCCACCAGTAACGTTCCAGATTTCGCCGCAGTGACTGGTACCGGCACAACCGACTATGGCATCGGGGTAGCGGGCTATAGCAGCACCGGAACTGGTGTCTATGCGACCGGTGGCATATTCGGAGTGACCGCTGTAAGCAGCGGCAGCGCCGGCGTAAATGCCTTCGGCGGGCAGTACGGAGTGTACGCCGTAACGAACGATGCAAACGCCACCGCCGCAGTGTTCGGTTACGGCAACGGGTCAACCGGAGTCTACGGCTTGGGAGCTACGGGAATCTACGGCCTCTCGCACTGGGGTGGTGGATCCGGAGTAGACGCGATCAACGATGCGGGTGGCGACGGAATCTATGCGGCGGGGACCAACGGAGGGTTCGCAGGATTTTTCTACGGCGATGTCGACGTGGACGGAAATCTAAGCAAGGCTGGCGGGTCGTTCAAGATCGACCACCCGCTCGATCCTGCCAATAAGTATCTTTATCACTCCTTCGTCGAATCGCCCGATATGATGAACATCTACAACGGCAACGTAACCCTCGACGAGAACGGCGAGGCAGTCGTTCCTCTTCCGGAGTGGTTTCAGAAGCTGAACCGGGATTTCCGCTACCAACTCACGTGCCTCGATGGCTTTGCTCCGATTTACGTCGCGCAAAGAGTCCAGGGCAACCACTTCAAGATCGCGGGTGGAAAACCCGGCATGGAAGTTTCGTGGCAGGTAACCGGTGTCCGGCAGGACGCCTGGGCCAACGCCCACCGCATTCCGGTCGAGCAAGTGAAGCCGGAGAAGGAGCGCGGTTCCTACCTCCATCCCGAGTTGTTTGGTGCGCCGGCGGAGAAGAGCATCGCTTGGGCCCGCCACCCGGAGACCATGAAGCGAATGAAGGAAGTGCGACCGCTACCGGCGCCACTGCGGTCCCCCGTTACCTCAGCCAAGCGCTAGAGAGAGCGAAACCACAACAGCCATGAGGACGCAAATGGCAATTCAAGCCGCCATTACACTCACAACTCCTGCTCCCTTGCCTCCTGTCCCTCTTTGTTCCCGTTTCTCCCCAATAAAAAACCCTCCCGCTGGGACCGGGAGGGTTCTGGAATGGTTCGCCGTTATGCGCGGACGACGTTTGCCGCTTGAAAGCCTTTGGGGCCCTTCAGCAAATCAAACTCCACGGTCTCCCCCTCGTTCAGGGTGCGGTAGCCGTTTTCCTGGATCGCGGAAAAGTGCACGAACACATCTTCCCCCGTGGAGCGCTGGATGAATCCATAGCCCTTCGCCCCGTTGAACCACTTTACTGTGCCTTTCTCTCTCACGGAAAAAACTCCTTTGCTAAGAATTATTCTCCGGCATCTCGACGTCGCCCCGGTCCGACCGAAGCCCCCCTCATAGAAGCCGGTAGAACTTCCAGTTGCGTCTACAAAGCGCGGAAGAAGTACTCGCAAAAAGGAAAAGACTCCTCAGTCCCTGCCGCGGTTTCCTTCCGCAGCGCGAACCTCCGGAGCCCGACAATTTGGCGCGTTTCCACCACACCCAACAAACGTCAACCCTTACTGGTCTCACCACCGGACCATTTCCCGGTATTGAGCAGAAGATAATAAGCACTATTAAAACGATTCGCAAGGAGAATTAGAAAGGAATCGCAATATGACCATGGGTCAGCTTGGATAACTTTAACAAAGATTAAGAAATAGCCGGTAACTACCACTGGGCCTTGGGTTTCCCCATCCCCGGCCCAGTCGCGGCCCTCTGTTACGATGGGAGATCACCCGTGTCCACTCCTCCGATTCCGGCTCCGCCCAAAGCCGACGCCGTGGCGCAGCGGCCCGCACACCCCTTGCCGCGCCTGTCTTCGCCTGGGTCATCGAGGCTTGGGTCATCGAGCTTGGCGCTTTCCACCGTGAAGTACCTGATGCGGACCGACGTGCACACCTTCGCCTTCTCCGTCGCGGCCAACGCAATTCTGTCGTTCTTCCCTTTTGTCGTCCTGCTCATGACTCTGATCCGCCGCGTCTTTCATTCGCGTGTCATGTACGACGTGGTCGTCCAACTCCTGCGAGACTTTCTGCCCGCCGGTCAGGATTTTGTCATTCGCAATCTCAACGCCATGGTCGACACCCGCCATCGCGTGCAAGTCGTATCGCTGCTCATCCTTCTAGTGACTTCTTCTGGTATATTCCTGCCTCTGGAAGTGGCGCTGAACCGCGTCTGGCACTTCGAAACGAATCGCTCCTACCTGGGCAATCAGGTGACTTCTCTTGGACTGGCTCTGGCCTGCGGAGTGCTGGCGCTACTCTCGATTGCAGCGACTGCAGCCCCCGTCGCATTCATGCAGTTCGTGCTGCGCGGCTACGGCACTGGATTCGTGCGTCTGGTGGGATTTCTGATGATGAAGGTTTTCGCCATCCTGGCCAGCATCGCGATTTTCTTTCTGATCTACTGGCTGCTGCCCAACGGCAAAGTCCCGGCGCGAGCTGTTCTGCCCGCGGCCATCATCATGGGATTGCTCTCCGAGGCCCTCAAGTACGCCTACATCCTGGCGCTTCCCTGGCTGAACTTTCAGGAAGTCTACGGCCCCTTCGCACTCTCAGTGAGTATTCTGTTCTGGGCCTTTCTCTCAGGCCTGCTGCTTCTGGCCGGCGCCAATCTCTCCGCGCAAGAACACCTGCAGCATTCGCTGTAAATCACTTTTCTAGTGCACCGGAATACTCGAAAACGCGATCCCGCGCTTGCGGTTGATCCGGCAGATGACATTCTCCAACATTGTCGCCAGCAGGTTGACTCCCTGCGTTGGCATGATGGCGCTTTTTTCCAGATACTCCTCCGCGCCAGCCTCCATCAGTTTCTGACGGTTCCTCTCGGAGAGGCTGCTCACCACGACGACCGGGATTTCTGCCGTTGCGGGTTCTGCCTTCAGGTGCTGCAGCACGTCCGGCCCACTCATCTTGGGCAGAATCATGTCCAGCAGGATCAAGTCGGGTTTCACCTCCCGCGCAAACCGCAGGGCGGATTCGCCATCCACTGCGCAAACCACTTCATACCCAGCCTTAAGCAGAGCGTGTTCGTTCTCGCGCCGGATCGGTTTGCTGTCCTCCACTAAGAGAATTCTCACAATTCCGCCTCCCTGCTGCCATCCCTATCGGCGGGCAACGCCCGACGCTTTAGTCACTAGTTGCAGACAGCCCCGCTCTGTCGTAGCATTCCCTCCATGACCCATCACATCACCCGGCAGGTTCACGATAAGTTCAAGATATTCAGCGGAGAGTTGGCTTCCGACGGAACGATTGGTAAGCTCGCTGACGAAGTCGCTGCCTTCGCCAAGAAATCCAAGATTGCGCCGAAAAGTATCGGTGTCGCCTACCTGGAACCAGGGAAACAGCTTGCGATTACCCTCGGTTACCGCGACGACGAAGCCCCCTACCCCGTGAAACTCCAGTGCGTTCGATTGGGTAAAGTCGACGTGAAGAGCGGCAATTTCAGCTCGCTGGAAGAGAAGATCACTGCGGCCAGCGCCAAACACCGCAACATTATCTGTCACGAACTGTATGTGACCGGCGGAGACGACTTTACCTTGGTCGTCATGACCCACCAGGCGGAGTAGAAGAAAGCCGTCTGCGCCAGCAGACGGCCTGTTTTTCGACTCAGAACGCTGGTTTGCTGACAGCTGAGAGCTGCTCTTACTTCTTCTGCTCCCCAATCGAAAGCAACTCGACCTCAAAGATGAGGGTCTCGCCCGGTCCAATATCACCGCCCGCGCCGCGATCGCCATAGGCCAGATCCGCCGGGATGAACAACTGCCACTTCGATCCCACCGGCATGAGTTGCAGCGCTTCGGTCCAGCCCTTGATGACTCCGCCTACGGGAAACGAAGTCGGCTCGCCACGCTTGTAAGAGCTGTCGAATTCCTTCCCGTTGATCAGCGTGCCGCGATAATTGCACGACACGGTGTCGCTCGCAGTAGGCTTCGGACCCGTGCCTTCCTTCAGGATCTTGTATTGCATCCCGCTGGGCAGCGTGACAACACCTTCCTTCGTCTTGTTGGCTGCGAGAAACGCATCCCCTTCTTTTCTGTTCCCTGCGCCTGCCTCATGCGCCTTTCCCTGCTGCTGCTGGCGCACATCGTTCTGCAACTGTGTGAGCACGGCTTTCATCTCATCCTCGGTCAGCAAGGGCTTGCTGCCGGACATGGCGTCCTTCAGCCCGCGTGCCACAACGGCCGCATCCACCGGCACTCCCTGCCGCTTCAGGCCTGTACCCATGCTCATTCCCACGGCGTAGCTGGCCTTGTCCTTCTGCGTCTTGAGCGTGAAAGCTGTCGCGCTTTTAGTAGTCACAGGAGCCTTCTTGGCCGCGGGAGTCTTCGGCGTTTGGGCTGCAGTAGCCGCCTTGGGCGAGGCAGGTTGGGCGGGTTGAGCGGTGCTGGCCGCCGGAGTCTGCGCCGGGGCGTTGCCCAGCAGCATCATCCCAGCCGCCAATAGTTGAATCACAATCGTCAGCGATTTTTGCATATCTTGATATTGTCCCATTGCGCAGGAGAGATGAGCAAACCGGCAGGATGGCTTTGTATGTACAACGTTCCTGCGGGAACACTGTGGAAATGCGCGGAATCGCCGTCCTCAAGCTGTTGAATCTGCGAGGCTGATTTTTTCTGCCTCGCGTTTGCAATGGCTTAGGCTGTGGAAAAAATGTCTACTTTCGTGGACGTTCGAGGACTACAAAAGTAGACTTGACGTCCCGACTCCTGGTCGCCCCCGGGACAGAGAATGCCGCGAGTGTGCCGCTTAGCTCGAATGAAACTTCACGCCGGGTCCGAGTCCAGCAATGAACACAATCGCCAGAATCACAGCGGCCACGATCCATCCCCGGCTGCGTTCGATCTGCGGCATTTGCAATTCGCTGGCGCGGATGCGAGGACTATTCAGCAGGTTCCACATCCATGCCAGTGCGGATTTCCCGCCAAAGGACGCGGCCGCAGCGGAAATCAGAATCAGTAGCGGCCCCACGGGATTCAGAGCACCAGCAGCGCAGCAGAGGAATCCGCCAGTGAGATAAGGGACGAGCGTGAGTTGTCGCGCGCGCCGCACGCGGATCTTCGCATCCTTCCCCAGGAACGGACGCAGTTCGCGCAAGCATAGAGGTACGAACAATAAGAAGTAGGTGACCGCGCCCAGCGCGGTCAAGCCGACGCGCCACGCCCATGCCGGCTGCCATCCCGCGACGACTGCCGCCCAGTCACCGATGTCGCCGATACCGGAGAACAGGAAATACCCGCCTGCGTCGAACAGATTAAAGGTCATCAGAAGCCAGAAGAAGTAGCGCCAGGACGCGGTCTGCTTGACCAAGCGCGCGGCGCCCCAGAACAGGGCTCCGAAGAGCAGATTGGCCAGTGTCCCGCCCGCCGCCACCAGACGAGTGTCTGCGCTGCACTCAAAGTGCACGGTAGAAAGCACGCGTGGCTGCAGGCCAGTGGCCACACAGAGGCCGCCGTGACCAAGACCTTCGTGAATGACATTCGTAATCACGGTGGCCACAATCGCGACGGCAATGATGGTCAGAAGGTCGGGCCGGCCTGCTTCGGGGAACGGCGGATTGGGTTCAGTCTTGTCCCGCGCACCGTTGACGGCCATATGCGCTGGATTGTAGCAGCGGTCTCTTGCCGGTGCGACGCGTAGAGAGCGAGGGCGTGCATTTCAGGTTCGCTTGCGTGGCCCGTAGGCAAACCGAAAACCAGACCGAGAGCTGAAGTTAAGGTCGGCCTTCCACTCACCATGCGGATTCATGCGAACAGCACCAGTCGCCACTCACAAGCGCAACCAAGCGGAAGGTGAGCGGCGGCTTTTCTGCCGGAGAAGGTGGCGAGAGGGTTCCGTCTCGCCTAGGGCTCGGGCTGCGCGGTGCCCTTGGTGATCGCCTCATCGAGAAGTTCCTTCATCTGGCGAACAGCCTTTTCCGCCAGTTCGCCCTGCTGGCGGCCCAGTTCGCCTTGCTGTTCGCCGAGCTTGCCTTGCTTTTCCCCCAACGCACCCTGCTGCTCACCCAGTTCGCCTTGCTTTTCGCCGGCTTTGGACTGAAGCTCCCCGATTTTGCTCTGCAGCTCCCCGATTTCCGACTGAATATGTCCGACTTGTTCCATGGTGGCGCTGGAGTTGAGTTGCTTCAACTCGGCTTTGAGCTTGTCGAGCTCTGCGGTCATGTCCGGAACTTTTACTTTGACCTGTTCCATTCTCTCGCCGAGCTCTTCCTGTTGTTTTCCCAGAGCCTCCTGCTGTTTGCCCAGTTCTTCCTGTTTCTTGCCAAGTTCCTCTTGTGGAGCCCAGAACGCGCGGGCGCGGTCGACGGTGGCCTGGTCGCGAATGATGTAGGACTTTTCGTCGCGCTGGAACCAGATGAAGTCACCCTGGATTGACTTCTTGAGTTTCTCGACGTGCCTGGCATCTTCTGACGTGCCGGACATGGTGAGGGAATCGGTCTTCCCGGAGACGATTACGAAACGCTGGTCGTTGTCGTAGCCGTAGTGGTAAGAGTATCCGCCGGAGGAGGTTCCTGACCCCTTCGACTGGCCACTCCAAATCGCAGGCGGCGGCATTGGCGCGCGCGGCGCCACCGGACCGATCGGCGGAAACGCATGTGCGGCAATTCTCGGCGCCACACGAGCTACAGGCGGGACAGGCGGTACTCCGGAGATTTGTCCCCTGATCGTTCCCGGGATCGCGGTGGGGGCAAGAGCCGGCTCGGCTTGAGACGATGGCGCAGCCGGCGGAAGATTCATCTCCGACGCCGGAGTTGGCTCCGGTGCAGCACCTGGTTCAGCCTTTGGCGCGGACGCAGAACTCGGTGCCGGTGGCGGCGTCTGCTGTCGCTCAAAGTGCCGCAGCTGCGGCTCCGCGGCATAGCCTGTGGGGCGCGCCGATGCTGCAAGGTAAACCACCGGAACCGCAAGCGTGATGACCACAACGGCAATCGATTTCTTGAGACGCATGGCAACCGATCCTTTCCACGACAGAATTCTTTCCACTCTTTGTTCCGCCTGACCTGCTTGGGCCATCGAAACGCCCTGCCACCACACCCGGCCGGGTGCAGTCTGCAACGCTTCGAAGAATCCCAGCAGAATTCTGGCGTAGTCCTTACTGTCAGCACCGGAGGACAACGCAGCTTCGTCACTGGCTTGCTCCGCGAGGTCGGCGAGGTGCCGGTCGAGCCACCACGCCAGCGGGCTGAACCAGAAGACGGCGCGATGCAGAAGCGACAGCCGCTGCGTTAGAGCGTCTCGCCGGGCCACGTGCGACATTTCGTGCGCGATAACGGCTTCAAGCTTTGCGTCGTCCCATTCGCGCCAGCCAGCGGGCAGCAAAATGACCGACCGCAGCGCGCCCATTGTGACCGGAACGGAAATGAATTCGGATTCGGCGGCCTGCGGAATGAAGGCCAGCCCGGATGCGTGCGCGTGGGAGGCAAGACGCTGGGTTACCCGCGGTTCGTCAATCGGTTGCGACGCTCGGATCAGCCGGCGGCCGAATGCGAGCCCCACGAAGAAGCGCAGGAGGAGTAACAGAGCGACAGCGAAATAAATTCCAGCTACGACTGTGCTCCACTGGATCGAGGACAGAAGCGATGGAAAAGTTGCCCGAGCCACGATCGCCAGGGGCGCGTTGGCGCGCGGCGTTGTCTGGCTCACTTGATGCGACGCCGAAGCCTGCCTGATGAGCTCGCGGGACGGTGTCGCTTTTGCCGCTTGGTTGTGCGCCACGAGAACCTTGCCCACTTTCGAGGAAGCCGGAGTTAGAGCCAGCGGCTGCGAATCGTGGAAATCTTTGGGGACAGGCCGCCCCGGTGCGTGCTGCAGAACCGAATACTGGAGAAAGGCCGGCGTTGGAACCGGAAGGGCCGGCAGCAGCCATCCCAACAAGGGCATGGCGAGGGCCGCGTAAAGCACCGCAGTCCAGGTGAACAGACGCGTGGAAGTGTTTCTCACCCGAAGCGCAGCCAGCCCCAGCCCCGCAGCGCCAGCTAGCGCGAGAGCCCGCACGGCAGGATTCGCGATCTGCGCGATCAGGCTTGAGGACGCTTGAACGGCGGTGATGAGCGTCATAGCTTGTTTTCCTTCTTGACGGAGATCTTCGGGTCAGCGACTTCCTTTTCGGCAGTCGTTCTTTCGGCGATTCTCCGGGCCAGGCGTTCCAGCTGTTTGCGGTCGAGCACTGCGTTGTCCACCATGCCCAGGAGAAGTTGCTCGGCCGACCCGCCGCAGAAGCGGTCGATGATGCCCTTCACCGCGCGGACGGCGACGTTCTGGCGCGCGTCCGACGCCTTGTAGAAAAATGTGCGGCCTTCAATCTCGTGGGTAACGTAGCCCTTTTCTTCGAGGCGGCGCAGAACCGTGCGGATCGTCGAGTCCTTCATTGGACGGGAGGAAGCGAGCGCCTCGCGGCAAGCCTCCGCGGATGATCGACCGTGCGTCCAGATGTAGTCCATAACCACCTGCTCGACTTCCCCCAAGTTCTTTAGACGCGCTTGCTTTGTGTTAGTCATTGTAGCGTTACAATGTGTAACAGATGAGCTGGAGGCTGTCAAGCAGAAACAACGGACGCGATCCCAGCTGGGCGTTGCGGAATCGATGTGCAATGCCTACCTGTTATCCTAAGGGCGTTTCACCACTTATCTAACAGGCAGACAAGTCGAAGTAGTATCTCCCGCTTCGGGTGCCTTCGAGGAAATCATGGCTGCATTGATCGATGCCATCGACGTAAAGCGCAAAATGTTCTTCGAGCTCGAAAACACCCCATTCCTGTGCCTGGAAGCCGAGGTTTCGACCCCTACCGCGCGGGGCGGGCAGACTTTGGTGCGCCTGAAAATGCGCAACCTTCTCACCCGCGCGGTCTTTGACAAGACGTTCAAGGCCAGTGACCGGTTCAAGGAGCCGGACCTCGAGACGGTCCCGGCATCTTATCTGTATAGCGACGGCGATGGTTTCCATTTCATGGACCAGGAGAGCTTCGAGACCCTCACTCTTTCTGGCGAGATGATCGGGGACGCCGTGGACTTCATCGTGGAAGGCGTCGTCATCCAGTTGCACAAGTACAACGGCAATCCCATCGGATTGCAGCTACCAACCCACGTGGAACTGGCTGTCACTTATACCGAACCCGGCGCCCGTGGTGACACGGCAAGCGGCAATGTGACGAAGCCGGCGAAGCTCGAGACAGGCATCGAGATCCGCGTTCCCCTCTTCATTAAAGAGGGTGAGAAGATCAAAGTATCCACCGAGACGCGGGAGTTCGCGGGACGGGCCTGAGTCCAGGCCAACTGCGCCTGGGACGGTTATTCCTCGCCCGCGGAAAACGGGTCGGTCCTACCAAACGAACGGTACCAGCCGGCGGCGCGTGCGCTCACAATATTCCGAATAGCCTGGTAGATCCCGGTGGAGGACTCGCTCCTCGTGAATCAGTCGGTAGATCAGCACCGGTACGAGTAACGCGAATACCGGCACGGCGACGTACGATCCCAGTGCCAGGGGCGATCCCAGCGCCATCGCGGCCATGCCAAAGTACATCGGATGACGCACCAGCGCATACGGGCCGGCCTGGATGACGCTCTGCCCGGCCTCCACCTGAATCGTGGTCGAAGCGAAGGTGTTCGTCTTCATGACCCAGAAGACGAAGCAGTATCCTGCCACGGCCACAACCTGCCCTGCCGCAACCAGCGCCAGCGGGACAGGTCCAAGCCACTCCCGCGACCAGCCGAAGCGGAAGTCAAGTCCGGTCAGAATGAACGCAGGGAATGTGATCACACTGAACAGCTTCTGAAACAACCTTTGCTCGGGCTCTATCTCTTTCTTTTGCAGGCGGCGCTCCAGCAACTGTGGATCATGCTTCAGCAGGTTGATGAAGAAGGAGGCCCAGAATACCGCCATCAAAACCAAAAACAACCAGCCCTGCCAGAAGCTCAGGGAACCAGCTGGCAAAAACAACATGGCAGCAAGCACAGCAAGGCTAGTCCCCAAGCGCCGAATGGATCGCGCCCTGAGGGTTTTGCCTGTGTTTGTCTCTGGGGTTTGCAATCGCTCAGAATCCCGGAGGACGCTCCCCCACCACGCCGAACGCGCGCTCCAGCGCGAGGCCGGCATTGACCATCGGACCTTCCTCGAAGAGGCGTCCAATCAACGTCACGCCGTGCGGCACCCGGCGCGGTGGAGAAAACGTCGGAAGCGGATGGTTGGGATCCGGAGCCCAATCGCTGCGCGCTTTCGCCACCTCGACGAAGCCCGCTCGCAACACGAGCGCAGGATGACCGGTGAAGTTCGTGATGGTCAGCATTTCGTCGCGCACCGATGGCACCAGCAGCAAGTCCACTTGCGAGAAGACGCGCGCCATTTCCTCCGCGACTTTCCGACGCAACCGGTCCGCCTGCACGAAGTCGACGGCCGAGAGAAAGCGCGCCTGGCGAAAAATGTTCGGCCACGCGTCGGGCACCTGCGCCTTGAGTTCCCTGAGTCCGCCGCTGAGGGTCAGTTCCTCGAACGCTGCCGCCCCTTCCGCGAACAGAATCAGGTTCAACGAGTCATACGGCCAGTCGGGAATCGATACTTCGACCGGAACCATCCCAACTTTTTTCACGACGTCAACAGCCGCGCGATCCACGGCCGTCGCGGGATTCTCTTTCATCCACTTGGGGAAGTAGCCCACGCGCAGACCCTCGACGCTCGCACCGGCATCGAAGTCGAGCCGGCTGGGCACGCTGGCCACGTCGCCGGCGTCTGGTCCATTGATCGCCTGCAGCACGAGCATCGCGTCCTCGACGCTGCGGGTCATGGCGCCCAGCTTGTCGAGTGACCAGCAAAGCGTCATCGCCCCGGTCCGCGCCACACGTCCGTACGTGGGCCGCAGCCCGGTGATCCCGCAGCGCGTCGCCGGACTGATGATGCTCCCGCCCGTCTCGCTTCCAATCGCGAAGCCCACTAATCCAGCCGCTGTAGCAGCGCCCGGCCCGGCGCTCGATCCCGACGACGCTTCCTCCAGCAGCCACGGATTCATCGTCTGCCCGCCAAACCAGATGTCGTTCAGGGCCAGCGCTCCCAGGCTGAGCTTTGCCACCAGCACCGCTCCCCCCTCGTGCAGACGCTTGACCACGGCGGCATCTTCGGTGGGCACGCGGTTGCGGAAAGGCTCCGCGCCGTAGGTGGTTGGAATCCCCGCCGTGTCGAGCAGATCCTTGCCGCCCCACGGGATGCCATGCAGCGGCCCGCGATACTTGCCTGCTGCAATTTCTTCATCGGCCCGCTTGGCTTGCTTGAGCGCCAACTCGCGCGTCAGCGTAATCACGCAGTGCAGCTTGGGATCGAACTCCTGCAGCCGCTTCAGATAAATATTCGTGAGCCGCTCGGAGGTGAGCTTGCGCGTTTCGATCCAGCGCGAGAGCTGCGTCACGGACGCAAATGCAATGTCCTCATCGCGCGTGGGCCGCGGACCGGGATCGATCTGGCTGCGCACAAACCGCTCCCGCTCCGGCCCCGCCTTCTGGCCGGGCAGCACGGGATTCCACTGCGTTGCCGGGGCGACCGTCGTTTCGAGCGCAAGCTTGCGCGGGCCGGTACGCCGCTCGTAGACCGCCGCCATCGTCTTGCGCCAACTGCCCGCCGCGACGGCGCGTTCGGCGGCAGTCATTTCAAACTGCATCAGCTTCTCCGCCTCGGCGAACGTTGTAGTCGACACTTCCGGTCCCACTGCCGGCCCGGCTCCGAACGCGGGCGGCGCTCCGGGCGATAGATCTGTCGGATTTTGTGCCGCCGGATTCTGTCCGTGGCTGCGCAGCGCGGCTGCGGCCCCCAGCACTCCCAGAGATGTCACCTTCATGAACTGCCTGCGCGATTTCGCCATGAATCCTCCGCACGGCATTGTAACTTCTGCGCCGTGGAAGGCTTGTCACAACGCCCCATTCCCCTCAGCTTGTCGCCCCGGCCGCTTCGAACTAAACTTCCAGCCACGCTCCAGGCCGCTCAATGTCCCTGACCCCACAAGGCGGAAACTTTCCTCTGACACGCCACTCGGTCGTATTGGCTGCGCAGAGCAATGATCCTGCCGTGCGTTCGCGAGCGATCGACGCCATCGCCGCCGCCTACTGGAAACCCGTCTACAAGTACGTCCGCATGAAGTGGAATATCTCCACGGACGACGCTGCTGACTTCACCCAGGAGTTCTTCACCCGTCTCCTGGAGAAGGAATTCCTTGATTCTTACGACAGCGCCAAAGGACGCCTGCGCACGTTTCTACGCACCTGTGCCGACCACCTTTTTATGAAGCAGATGCGCGATGCGAACCGGCTCAAACGCGGGGCTGGGTGCGCCCATCTCGCTCTCGACTTCGAAGAAGCCGAGCGCGAACTGGCAGCCGTGACCGCCGCTGAATCCCCGGAAGATTCCTTCGACAAGGAATGGATGCGCAGCCTCTTTGCCCTTGGTCTCGAGAGGCTGCGTGCCGGCTGCGAGTCGGAAGGCAAGTTGATCCACTTCGCGCTGTTCGAGCGCTACGATCTCAACGACGCCGATCCCAAACCGTCCTACGCACAACTCGCCTCCGAGTTCGGGCTGGCTGCCACGGACGTAACCAACTACCTGGCCTTCGCGCGGCGCGAGTTCCGGCGTTGCGTTCTCGATCAACTGCGCGACATGACCGCCACCGACGAAGAATTTCGCCGCGAAGCGCAGGCTCTGCTCGGAGTCGAGACCAGATGAAGCGACTTTCCGACAGCGTGGTGGCCAGGCTCCAGGCGGACATGCAAGTCCCCGATCTCACCGGCACGCGTTACGCAGTCGTACGCTACCTAGCGCGTGGCGGCATGGGCAGCGTCTGGCTGGCCGAGGACACCATACTCAAGCGCCGGGTCGCGCTCAAGGTGCTTGATCTCGTCGCGCCTGCCGCCGATCTCCCCGCGCGGCTTCTCCAGGAAGCCCGCATCCTCGCCAGTCTGGAGCATCCCGGAATCGTTCCCGTGCATGACGCCGGCACTCTGGCGGACGGCCGCGCGTTCTACTGCATGAAGTACGTCGAGGGGCAGACCCTGGCGCAGTACATCGCTGAGCGAAACCTCACCGACCGCCTTCGGTTGCTGGAACGCATTGCCGAGCCTTTGGATTTTGCCCACGCCCGCGGCATCATTCATCGCGACCTGAAGCCCGAAAACATCATGATCGGCGCCTTTGGCGAGGTGCTCGTGATGGACTGGGGACTGGCAAAAGCCGGCGCCCCGGGTCTGAGATCGGGTGAGAACGGCAGCGCTCGGGGCAGCATTCTCGGAACCGCGGGCTATATGTCCCCAGAACAAGCTCGCGGCGATGCGGAGGTCGATCACCGCACCGACATCTTCTCGCTAGGCGCGATCTTGTGGTTCTTGTTGAAAGGAGCGCCGCCGACAGACCAACCTGCGGTCACTGCCACGGTGCCTCGCCCTCTGGCCGCAGTCTGCAGGAAGGCCATGGCGGCCGATCCCAGCATGCGTTACCAGTCAGCAGGAGCGTTAGCGGCCGACGTCGCACACTACCTGAACGGCGCACCCGTCCGCGCCTACCGGGAGAGCCTGTTGGAGCGCGCGGCCCGGATTTACGCCCGGCATCGCACCGCCGTAGTCCTGGTAGCGGTCTATCTGCTCATGCGGCTTCTCTTTATTTTGTTTGCCCACCGTTAAAGGAACCGAAAGAAATGGGTAATACCACAGTAGAAAGGGAGGTTCACATGAACAAGATTCTCTTGGGACTAGTACTTGGAGCAATTCTCGGCGCTATCGACGGAATGACTGCGTGGTTCACGCCGGCGGTGCGCGCGCAACTCGCCGGCATTATCGTCGGCTCGACGATCAAGGGGATCATTGCCGGCGTGCTGATCGGAGTCTTCGCCCGCAAAGTGCATTCGCTGGCGTTGGGTATTGTGTTCGGTCTTGGCGTGGGCCTGATTTTGGCTTTCATCGTCGCCCAAATGCAGCACGGCTACTACTTCGAGATCATGCTACCGGGAGGCATGGTAGGACTCATCGTTGGATACGCCACACAGCGCTACGGGCGCGTGTCACAACTACAACAGACCTAGGGTCTCCGGGGCGGTAGCTTGACTTTCTGAGGAACTCTATCCCCTTTGCTTGATCCCGGAGAAGTCGGGTGCCCCACTCTTGCGCGTTCTGTGCGCAAGGGTGGGATTCCACGACCGTATGGCCCCACATATCTTCGCTGGGGGAACACCCTTCCTAAGGTCGTTCACTGCCAAAGTTGGGAGCTGGCCGGGGTTTGCACGGGCACGCCGAGGCAGCCCCGTTATTGGCCACCCTCAGAATTCCCCGTATTCCACAGGCTCTTGTGACATCCGTCACTGCTTTCTTTCTTCTGACGGGACTAGCCTGTCCTGTTTCCCGGTGTCCCTCCGAGCAGACATTTCATCCTGAGGCCTTCCCATGTATGGGAGAAGTTGCACGTGTCTGCTCACGATTTCGCTGCTGATGCTGTCGCCAGTTCTATTGCGCGGCCAGTCGGAACGCGTCCGGCCGGATTTCGCGTTTCCTCCCCTGCACGGGGTTCAGCCGATCGCCCCTGAGCCCGGTTCACCCGGTTGGCCCGCGCGGTGGCCAGTACCGCCCGGCACGATCGGCTTCCCCCAGATCGCTCGCGCCGCTGGAACCATCTTTTCCGGTACGGTAACCGGCATCGCACGTCGTCCCGCCACCCGCAGCCAGGCGGTGGAAACGGTTGCGATCACCTTCCATGTCGAGCGGGCCCTTCGCGGCGCGACTTCCGGCGACGATTTGACCATCTCCCAGTGGATTGGCCTGTGGTCGACCGGCCAGCGCTACCGCATCGGCGAACGCGTCCTTCTTTTTCTCTATCCGCCCAGCAAACTTGGACTTACCAGTTGCGTCGCAGGGCCGATGGGCCGCTTCTATATCGATCCCAAGGGACGTGTCTTGCTTTCTGCACAACATCTTTCAGCCTTCCGAACGGATTCCGTCTTGGGTGGGAAGTCGCGCGTTGTCTTTAGCGATTTCGCCTTGGCGGTGCAACGGGCCAGTGAGGGGGAATGAGCACAAGGAAAGAGGTGACCATGACGATTAGCATGGCATTTACCGTTCGCTCATTCCTCCTCAGGCTGGCCCTGGCGGCGGCGATCATTTTCTTTTTCGCCCTGCTGGTGCGCGTCGGTGGCCCGAAATGTGTCGCCGGTACCAGCTATTTCGATTCCACAACCACCGGGCTGCCGCTCGTATGGCCGCAGGGACTGGTTACCTACTATCTCGATCAAGGCGACCTCAGCCCGGCGCTGCCCAGCGCTTCCGCCAACGCGTTCGTCGCCAACGCTTTCAGCCAGTGGACCGCAGTGCCTACGGCGGCACTCGCGGCCAGCAACGGGGGGCAACTCGCCGAAGACGTGAACGGCACCAATGTCACCGTGAATTCCGACGGAACCATCTCGATCCCCGCCGACATTCAGTCGACGGCGACTGGCACACCCATCGGCATTGTCTACGACTCTGATGGCGCGGTCACGAACGCCCTGCTGGGCAGTGGCGCCGGAGATCCCAGCCAATGCTTCTTCAACGCCGCATTCGGCGGCAATGACAACTACGCATCCTTCGCCACCTATCAGCACGCGCTCATCGTGATCAACGGTCAGTGCGCCCAACAGACTTCGCAACTGGTCGACGTCGAGTACCGGCTTGTGCGCGTGATCGGCACCGTGCTCGGCCTCGGATGGTCTCAGCTCAATCCCAACGTGCTCACGGGCACGCCGCTACCCACAGCCGATGACTACGCGGGCTTTCCCGTGATGCACTACGACGACCCCACTTTTTGCGCTCCCGTCACGCGCTGTTACGCCAACCCCTATCAGACCGCGATGGACGACGTCGCCGCCATCTCCCGTCTCTATCCCGTCACCGCGCAGAATCAATCGAGTTTCCCCGGCAAACAGATCTTCTCGTCGTCGACGGCTCGCATTCACGGGTCGGTGTGGTTCACAGACCGTTCGGGAAATCGCACTCAGCCCATGCAGGGAGTAAACGTCGTGGCGCGCTGGATCGATCCCACGACTAAGCAGCCGTCGCGCCGGTACGCCGCTTCGTCCGTCTCTGGATTCCTTTTTACCGGCAACTCTGGCAATCCCATCACCGGTTTCAACGACGCACTCGGAGATGCGTACAGCGAATGGGGCTCCGGTAATCCGGCGCTCGAAGGCTTCTTTGATCTCGCGGGACTGCAGTTGCCCAAGGGAGGCTCAGCGCAATACCAGTTGAGCGTGGAGCCGCTCGATCCCATATGGTCGGCCGGGACCGGTCCGTACGCGCCCTGGCTGGTCGCGCCCTCCGGGCTTGTCCAGCCCATTGTGGTGACGGTCAAGGCTGGTCAGGACGTACAGCAGGACGTCCTCATGTCGTCCAGCGCTCAAGCGCTGCCGCAGTGGTCCACAGAAACCTGGATCGCTCCCGCCCCAATTCCTCCTGCCGGTGAATGGTCAGGAGCGCTCGCCGGCTATGGCAACGTGGCGTACTTCCTGCTGCCGGCAAAGGCCAACCGCACGTTGTCAGTTGCGGTAACGGCGCTCGATGAAGCGGGCAACGCCAGTGTCGCCAAGGCCCAGCCGGTGATCGGCATGTGGGCCGCTGCCGATCCAGAAGGCACGGCACCTCCGGCCTTCACGCCCTCTCCGTTCAACGCGCTCGCCGTTGGACTGACGCGGCTGGATGCCCAGGTCGCTGTCTCCAACAATTTCTTGATCGGCATTTCGGACCTGCGCGGCGATGGTCGCCCCGACTACCGCTACCAGGCGCGCGTGCTTTACGCGGATTCAGTTTCTCCTCCACGCGTCGGTGCAAATGGCGGCGCGGTTACCGTTCAGGGCACAGGCTTCGCTCCAGGACTTACTGCCACAATTGGAGGCGCCGCAGCGACTCCGCTCGCAGTCAGCGCCGGCCAGATGATCCTCGCCGCGCCAGCCTTTGTCGATGGACCGCAGAGCATTACGATTGCCGATCCCGTGACCGGCGCACTCAGCACCATGACGAACGCTCTGACCTACGGCGCAGCAGCCAGTGACAACATCGTCCTCGTCAGCGGTGGACTCAATCCGTCCACTCCTGTGGGCACACCGGCAGCAACCCCGGTGACCGTGCAGGTGCTGGCGGCAGACGGCGTCACGCCTGTCAGCGGCGCTACCGTCGGCTGGAGCGCCAGCAACAGCCTCCAGCTTTCCGCCTGCAGCTCCGGCTCCTCTTGCACGGTCACAACCAACCAAAATGGAGAGGCCATGACCTGGCTCACGCCTGCTGCTGTCGGTGCGACGACAATCACGGCCACCCTCGCCCCAGGTGTCTACACCCCAGCCAAATCGGTGAGCGCGACCCTTAGCTCGACCCAGTCACCCTCTGACATCGGAATGCTTACACCCTATCTGTGGATCGCGCAGGGAGCGACGATCAGCGTCCCGCTCACGGCCCGCGTCCTGAATAACGGAGCACCGCAAATCGGTGTGAAGGTGAACTTCATGGTGCTGGGCGGTCCCGGCACCCTTAGCGCGGCCAGTGCGCAGACCAACTCCAGCGGCTACGCCACCGTCACGCTGTCGGTCACTCAACTCGCCGCACTGGTGCAGGGGAGTGCCTGTGTGGCTCCCACTGATGCCCCCTGCCAGGTCTTCTACCTCAACCCGGTGCTGCGGTCGAATCAGCATCTGCAGCCGGTAGCCGGAGCAGGACAGGTTTCGACGGGCCAGGCGTTTCAGCCCGTCGTAGTTCGCGTCATGGACTCTTCTTCGCCGCCGAATCCCGTGCTGGGCGCGACGGTTGGATTTCAAACCACAGTATTACGCCCCGGCGGATCACCTCCTGCTGGCGGTGATGGCGAAACCAACTCCACCAACCCTGCCATGCCGGTAATCCTCAGCGTGAGTCAGAGCACGGCCGCAACCGACGTCAATGGCCTGGCGAGCGTCGTCCCCTCCAGCGCCGGGTTCAGCGCCCCGCTGGAAGTGGACGTCGGGGTCGTCGCCGGAACCGGAACTCGGCTCGACTATCTGTTTCAGGTGTTGCCTACCCTCACCGGCGGGAATACCTCTGCGGGACCAACCTCGCCGCCGAGCCGCCTCCCGGTCGGAATTCGGCGGCCGGTGTGGATGCAAGAAGGGAGGGTCGAGCAGCGCTGACGAGCATAACACCAGGGCCAGAACGCTGGCTGGCCTGTTAGGTTTTTCTCAAGTTGCGACACGTACTGCATATTTGTACGTATACTATCGTACATATGATGGAGCCGCGGCGAGATACGGGAAATCGGTACGCCGATCCTCGTTCAGGATGCCCATTCCTGAGCCGGAGAGGCCCCTGACAGCGACGATCGGCGTCGAGGGCAAGGGAAACATCGTCGCCGACAAAATCACGCGACTGAGGGCTTCTGAAGCCGTTCTACGAATTTTCAACAACTTCCACGAAGACTCAATAACTTACCCCGCGAATCCCCGCTCGTAGAGACGATGCTTGCAACGTCTTTGCCGGCAGTCTTTCAGGCGCGATCAAGCTATGACACAGGTCCGGAGGGACCGCTGACGATAGCCCGGCGTTTCCAACGCCGGGTTCCATTGCAGTGAAGAGGATCGCGTCCCGGACGGGACGCCTGAAACATCGACGTGGATGTCGACGCAATTTCAATCGTGCCTGCGGCACGAGGTTCCGACTACGCCGTCGCAATCCGCCAGTAGAACTGGCGGGCTATTCTCAATGATCCGTGCGGGACCGAGAATGCTGCGCTGAACGCGTGCGGTCGTCCAACGAACTGCCGAGCTTCGCTCGGCGGACAGCCGAAGGCGGCTGTCCCCGCATGAACCGCGGCGAAGCCAGAGGTCCGAGGTCCGACGCCCACTTCACTTCGTCCACTGATCTACCCAGTCGTTCACCGTTTTGTACCAGAGCCGCGCGTTCTGCGGCTTCTGCACCCAGTGGCCTTCGTCGGGGAAGTAGAGCATCTTCGAGGGCACGCCTTCCATCTGCAGCGTGGTGAAAAGCTGGACGCCTTCGCTCACGTCGAGGCGGTAGTCGCGCTGGCCATGAATAACGAGAGTTGGCGTCTTGAAATTCTTGGCGTACTGGTGCGGCGACCACTTCTGGTAGCCGGCGCGGTTGTCGTAGGGAGTGCCTCTGAACTCCCAGTTGTTGAACCAGAGTTCTTCGGTCGTGCCCCACGCCGACTCGGCGTTGAACATGCCGTCGTGCGACACAATGCACTTGAAGCGGTCGGTGTGGCCGAGGATCCAGTTGGCCATGTATCCGCCATAGCTGGCGCCCAGCGCGCACTCGCGGGCTTTGTCGATGAACGGGTAAGTCTTCTCAGCGTAGTCGAGGCCCTTCATCAAGTCTTCAAACGGAGCGCCGCCCCAGTCGCCGTTGATGGCGTCGATGAACTTCTGTCCGTATCCGGTCGAGCCGTGGAAGTTGATCATGATCACGACATACCCGTTGGCCGCAAACAACTCGGGATTCCAGCGATAGCTCCAGTCGTCTCCCCAAGCCCCCTGCGGCCCGCCATGGATGAGGAACTTCACGGGATATTTCTTCGAGGCATCGAAGTTCGGCGGCTTGACGAGGAAGCCTTGGACCTTGTCGCCGTTCGCGCCCGAGAACCAGAAGGACTCGAGCGGGGACATGGCGATTTGGGATAACACACTATCATTGAGGTGAGTCAACTGCTGTTCCTTTGCATCTTCCAGAAGGCTGCGCTTGTACAGTTCGATGGGCGCTCCGATCGACATTCGGGTAAACAGAAGCCACTTGCCGTCACCGCTGACAGCGATGTCATCATTGAATCCGTCAACGACAGTCCGAGGATCAAGGTGCTCGGGGAGGACCGCGTGGATCTGTTGCTCTCCCTTATTTTCTGCTGTGAACAGGATGTATCCGTGCGAAGCTGAGTCGGCCTTCCACCAAGCGAGCGTCCCTACCCAAAAGTCAAGCCCCTCTGTCAGATTCTTCTTCTCGCCCGTCTTGCGGTCGTAGAGCATGAGGCGGAAGCGGTCGCTCTCGTATCCCGGACGCTGCTGGGCGCGGTAGGCGATGTAGCGGCCATCGGGCGAATAGAGCGGCGACGAGTCGCTGGCGGGATTGTCGGCGGTGATGTTCTTCGCGATGCCACCAGTGACCGGGACGATCCACAGATCGTTGTTGGTGGAAGCCGCCGGATTCTTGTCGTGATTCGACGCGTAGCAAATCTCCTGCCCGTCGGGCGAAAATGCGTAGTCATCCTGCCCGCCAAGCGAGAACACCGGCGCGTCGTAGTCGCCAGGCGTGAGATCACGCTCCACAGGCAAGGTGCCGCTCATCCCACCAGTCGACGGAGAAGGCTTCGACAGAGCCTCCCAGTCGACCCCCGCGACAAAGATGTGGGTGCGTTTGCCTTCCTTATAGGCGTTCCAATGCCTGTACAACAGGTGCGTGAAGATTTGGGCCTTGACTTTGGATTCCTCGGTTTGCTTAACCCTTTGTGCATTGCACCTTTGCTCCGGCACAGGAGAACTGTCGCATTCGGGATAGACATCTGATGTAAAGAGAATGTTCCAACCGTCAGGAGACCACAGTTCTCCTCCCGCTTCCGTGGCGATCGAAGTCACCCTCTTAGTCGCGGTCACTGTGCCACTCGCGGCATCGAACTGCGCGATCCAAACCTGCGAGCCACCCTCCTTCGTCGAGAGGAACGCGAAGCGCTTCCCGTCCGGCGCCCAGCGCGGGCGGTCTCCGTCTTGATCGGGGATGAGGATGCGTTCTGCGGGCGAAGAGCTTGCCGAGCTTTGCTCGGCCGGACGGCCGGGGGCGGCCGTCCCCACATGAGCATCTAATGGCACGATCCAGATGTGCGGCGTCTTGGTGTTAGATTCGAGATCGACATCGACCACGCTGAAGATCACCCACTTGCCGTCGGGCGAAACCTGCGGGTCGCCCACGCGCTTCAGCTTCATCATGTCTTCGAACGTGAAAGGATGCTTGGCCTGGGTGATGGCGGGAAGTGTGAATGCAAGAACAAGAAGGGAGAGAAGAATACGGCGCATGAGAACCTCCTGCGGCAAACGGATGAGTTTAGCAGGGGAGAGCGGGCGGCTTCTAGCCAATCTCTCGATACATACACGCATTGTCATCCTGAGGCCTGCGTTCTTTGGAGGCCGAAGGACCTATGTGTACACTCGCCGGCAACACCGGCGCTGCAAGCAAGTGCATAGATCCTTCGGCGGGCAAAGTACGCCCGCCTCAGGATGACAACGCTTGGGTTGTGCAAAGTTATCGGTTTACGGCAACCTCGTATCACTTCTCGCATCCAAGTAAATGGCAGAACTGCAGCGCCCTCCCCTTCGGCCTCACTGAGCGGAGAGGGGTTGGAGGGGTGGGTCGCCGCGGTCAGCTCTGTGGGGAACAGCTTGGTTGCGTCCCAGCCGATCGCGCCCCATACCTATGGTGAAAAGACGTTGCAAGCAACGTCTCTACGACAGCTTTACTCTGATCCGCTAAACTAGACACTATGAAACTGGCGTTCCGCAGTATTGTGTTTTCCCTGTCACTTTTTGCCCTGACATCTTTATCGCTGCCCGCTTGCGCCCAGGAAGGGCCGCTCGACCCGGCTCCCCCGAAAGACACGACGGCGGAGGAGATTATCAAGAAGTTTGCGGCGAAGGAGACGGAATTTTCCAAGGCACGCGACCAGTACACCTACCGGCAGGACGTAAAAGTCCAGACGGTCGACGGAGACACCGTCGAGGGCGAATACCGCGAAGTCTTCGACGTGATGTTCAATGACAAAGGCCAGCGGATCGAAAACGTGGTCTTCGCGCCGCAGTCGAACCTGACCAAGATCTACATGTCGCAGGAAGACTTCGAGGACATCCGGCACCGGCTGCCGTTTGTGCTCACCACCGCGGATCTCCCGGAATACAACATCCTTTACGTTGGCCAGCAGCAGGAAGACGAACTGCGCTGCTATGTTTTCGACATCGCGCCGAGGCAGATCGAAGGCAAGAAGCGCTACTTCCAGGGACGCGTCTGGGTTGACGGCCGCGATTTTCAGATCGTAAAAACCTACGGCAAAACTGTGCCCGACATTCGCAAGAAGCACGGCGACGAAGAGAATCTGTTCCCCAAGTTTACGACTTGGCGGCAGCAGATCGACGGCCTGTACTGGTTCCCGGTTTATACCAAGGCCGACGACGAACTCCATTTCAAGATGGAAGACGTGCACATCAAGGAAATCGTGAAGTACGAAGACTACAAGCGCTTCGGCACTAACACGAAGATTCTATTCGAAGGCAAAGAATTGCCTAACGCCGAGAAGAAGCCGGAGCAGAAGAAGCCAGACGAGAAGGATCAGAGCCCGCAGAAGTAGCGAGGTAAAGTTTCAGGTTTCAGAGTTTCAAGGTTTCAGGGTTTCAAGGTTTCAAGGGCTTCTTGCCCAAGGACTCGATCAGGCGGTTTAGGAGACCTAGTACCTGATAGGCGTCGTGGTCCAGTGTGCTGTATCGGTCCGGCGTGAGGTAATTCAGATCTAGCGCAATGGCCAGTTGCGTATCGAGTTCCAGCAGAGAACCCCGAGCTTGTCCGAGAAAGTGCTTAAACTCACCGGAAGTTAGCCTTCCTTGGCCTTCTGCGATGTTCGAGGCTATTGAGATGGCGGCCCGTCTTATCTGAGAGGTCAGGCCGTAGGTTTCTGGCCTAGGGAATTGCTCGGTTGCCCGGTAAGTCTGGACTGCGAGACCTTTGGCTTTTTGCCAGACGATCAGTTCGCGATAGGAACGAGCCACACTCGAGTCTAGGTTTCAGCGTTGCAAAGTTTCAAGGTTTCAAGGCAAGAAACTTCAGAACGGGGTTCCACTTTGAAACTCTGAAACCTTAATAGAACAAATACTTGCGCCACTTATCGTCGCTGCGTCCCATTAGCCGCATGATGTGTCGGCTGGTGTGCAGGTTGAAGGCGCGGGGCTCGCGCATCAGCTTCATGCCGGCTTCGATCGGCGTCTGATTGCCCTTGCGGCGGTTGCAAGAGTGGCAGCAGGCGACCAGATTCTCCCAGGTGGACGAGCCTCCGCGGGAGCGCGGGATCACATGGTCGAGCGTCAACTCGCTCGAAGGCAGCACCGTGGCGCAGTACTGGCAGGTGTTGCGGTCGCGCAGCAGGATGTTCTTGCGCGAAAGCGCGCGGCTCTGGTGCGGGATGCGGCGGTACTCCAGCAACCGGATCACTGACGGAACGCGCATGGCGACGCGGGCCGAGTGCAGGAAGTGTCCGTTTTCCTCTTCCGTCATGGCCACGCCCTTGAGCACCAAAACGAGCGCGCGGCGCGCGGCGCAGACGTTGATCGGTTCGTAGGACGCGTTCAGGACGAGGACGGGCGCGAGCAGAGCATGGCCATCACCGGCGCGGTGCGCAGCCGCCGGCAAGAACAAACCGGCGGCAAGCCGGGATGTTGGTCCTGCATCGTGTTCCATCCTGGGTGACATAAAGTGTACGTTTCAATGTTTCAAAGCTTCAAGGTTTCAATGTCTCGCCGGTCCGGTTCCACCTCGAAACCTTGAAACACTGAAACTTTGAAACCTGCGTTCTCTCAGCTTCCCACAGCTTTCGCCATCGGAATTTCCCGCTCCCCAGCCGCTTCGTCGAGCACACCTTCATCCGGCGCAATTTCAGCGTACTTAGATGCCAGTTTCAGGGTGCGCGCTACAGTTGCGACCCATACCCGCGCGGCTCCGGCGCGGAGCAGCACACGCGCGCATTCCGACACGGTGGTGCCTGTGGTGTAGACATCATCCACGAGGAGCACTTCGCGGCCAGTGACTTCCGCGGCACGCGTGACGGCAAAGGCTCCCCGCATATTCTCGCGCCGCTGGTGGCTGGTCAGGCCGATCTGCGAATGCGTGTCGCGCGTGCGCAATAGAGTGTCGGCGCGAAGCTGCAGGCGTTCACCCGCAGGATGAAACTTCAGCGCCGCTCGCGCAATCAGTTCCGCCTGGTTGAAGCCGCGCTGCCGGCGCCGGGTCTTGAAGAGCGGCACGGGAATCACCACGATATGGGCCTGTTCAAATGCAGACTCCAGCGTTCCAGTCGCTTCGGCCGGCATGCGTCCCAGAACATTGGCCGCTGGGCGCACGCCGTTGTACTTCAGCAGATGAACCAGTTCGCGCAGTCCGCCGTCATAGCTGCCATACGCGACCGCGCGGCCAAACGGGCGCTCGACGCGGCGGCAAACCGGACAACGGGTCAGGCCGTCAGGATCGCTGAGTGCGTAGGAAGACAGAACGCGCTCTCCGCACACCGAGCACACCTTTCCGAGAATGGGGTGGATCTGAGCCAGGCAGGCGGGACACACCGGAAGCCGGGAAATGTTCAGCAGGTGTGTGCTGCAAATGCGACAGTCGGAGGGAAACAGAACAGAGAAGAGACTCTCGGCAGCCCGGCTCGCCCAAGCTCCTGCAACGGCAGGTAAGGTCTTCTGAGGAACAATAGAAGTCCCTACTACTGCAACACTGGCTCGGTTAGCCCGGATTCGGTCCTCACTACTGCTGAAGACAGCCTCCTCGGTACTCCCGCGCCCGGACGCAGCCGCGGGCCATCTTTACTCACTACTATCGCAGTATAACGGCGATCACCGCCGCTAGGCAACGTTGCGGTTGGACGTAGCCGGTGGTTTTCCCGGAAAGATCCTGGATGTGTCGGACAACCGGTCGCGCACCGGGGTGAAAATCAGCCGATAGTCCCGCCGGAAGCATTCTCCGCAGCGCACGGGCTGCAGGAATAACAGGGGGAGAATGAAGCGTTCGGTCAACGTACGGCGCCGCGAGCGGAAGCCGGTTTCGCTACCACAATCCTGGCAACGATACGGCGGAATCAAAGGACGATCAGGGGAGTCGCTCATCACACTGCACCTCGGAAAGCTGGACTACGAAGGGGCGGGTCGACCAATTGGGTCCATTCTACACCCAGGCGGGGTGGTTGGGGGGGCGGTGGACCGCCAGGCGTCGGACGTCCGCGGTCTGAGGGGCAGCGGAGGTCTTGACCCACGCGATATACTGGCCCCGGCGTACAGGACGCCGCCCGTCCGCGGAGAGGACCGAGTCCACCTGAGGGAAGTCTCTAATTCAGGGTTCTTTACGAACCTCCTTTTCGCCCGTGCAGCGGACCCCGGGCACGACCACGAAGGAGGTCCGTTATGGCCAAGCAGTTTCACGATCGTCACTTTCCTGTTCGCCCCAACCTCGATCAACTGAAGCACCAGGCTAAAGATTTGTTGCGCGCCGTCCGGCAGGGCGATGCGGCGGCGGTTGCCGATTTGCATAAACACCACCCGAAACGAGTCGAGCCCGCAGTCGCGAAACTCGCCGACGCGCAACTGGCGCTGGCCCGCAGTTATGGGTTGCCCAATTGGTCGCGGCTGGTCAGCGCCTGCCGCATGACTGACGCGATTTGGCGCGGCGATGTTGAGGCGGTACGCAAGCTGGTAATGAAGAATCCGCAGCTTCTGCACGAAGCCGCGCGAGGACTGCCCGACAGCAACTGGGGCCCGCCCATGTCGTACGCAGCGAACGTCGGACAGGATGGGATCATCGCGATGCTGCGCGAGATGGGGGCTCTTGATTTGCAGCATGCCTTCGACCGGGCCTGCCTGCAGGGCCAGATCGAAACGGCGCGCCGGCTTCACGCCATGGGAGCCCGTGTCGCGCCGGGCCTGGTGATGGGCCCATGCGAGACGCTTAACGATGCCGGGCTCGCGCTCTTGTTCGAACTTGGCGCTGATCTTGCAGACGAACACGGCGACCGCCTGGCGCCCGTGGCCTTGATTCTTCAAACTTATTGTCGCGGTCCGAAGGGGAAACATGGCTGCCTCGACCTGGTCGCGAGACGAGGCATCGAACTGCCCGATACTCCACCGATGGCGGTGCATCGCGGCCGGATTGATTTGCTCGAAGCACATCTGCGTCGCGACCCTCAACTCCTGAGTCGAACCTTTTCGCACGAAGAGATTTATCCACCCGAACTGGGGTGCCATGCCGACCACTCTCTCGCGCTGCACGGCACGCCGCTGGCGGGCACGACTCTGCTACACATTTGCATCGATTTCGACGAGACCGAGATTGCCCGCTGGTTGATCGAGCATGGCGCCGACGTCAACGCGAAAGCAGAGGTCGACGCCGACGGCTTCGGCGGGCACACGCCCCTGTTCGGGTGCGTGGTGTCGCAGGCTTACAGCTGCGGTCTGCAGGGGGACGCTTCCTTAGCCCGTCTGCTCCTGGACCACGGCGCTGATCCCAATGCTCGGGCTTCGTTGCGTAAGCGGCTGCGCTTCGTCCCGGACGAGTCCATGCACGAATATCGCGACGTCACGCCCCTGGCCTGGGGCGAGCGCTTCTACAACCCGGGCTCGCACTGTCACACGTGGGTCAGCAAGCCTGCGATGCGGCTGATTGCCGAACGGGGCGGACATGGGTAACACCTCGAGCCGAACCGTCGAGCTGCGCTCGACCGGACAGCCGGGGGCGGCTGTCCCCACACAAGTGTTTTCATTCCTTACTGCACTTGTCATGCGGGCTCGCCGCGTGCTAACGTGCGCCGTTCCGGTCTTTTGAATCCGTTCGACAAGGCAACGCCCACGAACTTGCCTCCATCCCACGTCATACAAGGACTCCACCTATGAACACTCCAGCAGTCGACCTTCCTGGCAAGAAGAAGCACGCGCCGTATGTTCCCGAAACCATGGAGATGAAGGAGTTTACCTTCCGCGCCGTGCTGATCGGCTTGTTCCTAACGGCATTGCTTGGGTCTGCAAACGCCTATCTTGGCCTCAAGGCGGGGATGACGATTGCTGCGACGTATCCCGCGGCGGTGATTGGAATGGCGTTGCTGCGGCTGATGAAAGGCTCGCTGCTCGAAGAGAACATCGCGCGAACCGTGGGTTCGATTGGCGAGTCGGTGGCGGCAGGCGCGATTTTCACCATCCCTGCGTTTGTGATGGCAGACCTGTGGCCAGCGCTGACGCCGGATTTCAGGACACCCGAATACTGGAAGTCGGTAGCCCTGATGATGATTGGCGGCACGCTGGGCATCCTGTTCGTCACGCTGCTGCGCCGCGTGATGGTCGAGGATCCCGACCTTCCCTACCCCGAGTCCGTGGCTGCGTCGGAGATTCACAAGGCTGGCCAGCAGGGATCGACGGCGGCCAAGATTTTGTTCGCGAACATGGGATTCGGCAGCTTCATGTATCTGCTGGGTGCAGTGAACGTGTTCAATCCTAATAACACTTTTCCCGTGATGATTGGCAATCTCGGCAAGAAGTTGCTGCTGCGCACCAGCACGAATCCCAATGTGGCGACGACTATCACCGGGGGTACAACGCTTTTCACGGCACCCGACGTCAGCCCCGCATACCTCGGAGTGGGCTACATCATTGGACCAAGACTGGCTGCTTTGAACTTCGCGGGCGGCGTGCTGGCCTGGGGACTGCTGGTTCCGCTCCTAACCTTTACGATCGGTCCTTACATCCAGGCGGCGCAACCGGCCGGTCAGACGATTTCGTGGACTTTGCTGGCCGGAGCGATTTATTTCTCAGTCGTACGCCCCATCGCCGTGGGCGGCATGTTGGTCGGCGCTTCTTACACTCTGTTCAAGATGCGCAAGCAGTTGGCGCTGGGCATGGGCCGTGCCGTTTCTGATTTGAAAAAGTCCGCGGCAGCGCAAGTCGCGACCAACCGCACTGAACGGGATTTGCCCGCCAAGGTAATCTTTGCCGGTATCGGCGTCGTTTTCATCGCCATGATTCTGCTCTATCACTATTTCATCAGCGGAGCCGGAACTCTCACGAGTTCGCAAGTACTCTCTGGTTCGCTCGTGGCAGCGGGCGTGATGATCATCGTCGGATTCTTCTTCGCCGCGGTTTCCGGCAACCTGGTTGGAATGATCGGATCATCGAACAATCCAGTCTCTGGACTCACGTTGTGCACGCTGGTGATCGCCGCGCTGCTCATGGTTGCGATGGGCGTGAAGGGAACGGGTGGAGTGGCAGCGGTGCTTGGAGTCGCCGCAGTGGTGTGCGTCTCGTCCGCTGTAGCAGGTGAGATGTTGCAGGATTTGAAAGTCGGACACATCCTCGGCGGCACGCCCGCGAAAATGCAGATTGGTGACCTCTTTGGCATCGTTGTAGCGTCGCTTGTTCTTTTCTTCCCGATCGCAATTCTGGCCAAGGCGTACCACTTCGGAAGCCCAGCACTCCCGGCTCCACAAGCAGGTTTGATGGCCATGCTGTCGAAAGGAATTGTCGGCGGGGATATGGCGTGGCCGCTGGTGATTGTCGGCATCCTGCTGGGCCTGGGGATGATCATGATCGAAGTGAAGAGCGTGATGCTGTTCGCTGTAGGCATGTACCTGCCGCTGGGGACAACGTTCGCAATCTTCGTGGGCGGCGTGATCCGGTGGATCACTGACACATTGCGCGACCGCCGCGGCTTCAACGATGCGCAGAAAGCACGCGTGGACAACGCGGGTGTACTGACGGCCTCCGGCATGATCGCTGGCGAAGCCCTTTGCGGGTTGGTCATCGCGGGACTGGTGGGGTCGGGCCACGATGTCGCGCTTTTCAAGTGGACGCCGCCGTTTTTGCTCGCGCTGGGTGCGCTTGCCGTGCTGGCGATCGTCATGATCCGTTTGCCGCTGGCCAGTTGCGGACGTCCGGAAGATCCGGCGCCGCCGACAGCAATCATGTAGATTTTTGACCACGAAGGACACGAGGGAGCACGAAGGAAATCTTGGGAACCTTCGTGCAACTTCGTGTCCTTCGTGGTTTAGTGCTCTTATGTCGATTTCTGAAAACATTGCGGCGATCCGCGAACGCATCGATGTTGCCGCCCAGCGGGCTCGACGCTCAGCCGCAGACATTACGCTGATGGCAGTGACGAAGACTCACCCTCCAGAGAGCATTCGCGAGGCCCATGCCGCCGGACTGCGTCTGTTCGGAGAAAACCGTGTGCAGGAGTTTGCCGGGAAGGCGGGCGCGCTGGCCGATTTGGCTGGCTCTGAGTGGCATATGATCGGGCACTTGCAGACGAACAAGGCGGGCAAGGCCGCAGAACTGTTCGGCGCTGTGGACTCGGTCGACTCTGTGAAGCTCGCGGAGAAACTGGACGCGGCTGCTCGCGCACTGGGCAAGAAGCTGTCTGTGCTGATCGAAATCAATGTCGGTGGCGAGGCGGCCAAGAGCGGAGTTGCACCGAATTCTAGAGAACTGGAAGCCTTGCTGCTGGGCGCGACGAGCTTCGAGGCATTAGAAATTCGCGGGCTGATGACCGTGCCTCCCTTCACCGACGATCCCGAAGAGGCACGGCCCTACTTCCGCAAGCTGCGCACGTTGCGCGATGCGATCGCCGCGCGCAAGCTTCCGGGCATCGATATGGGCGTGCTTTCGATGGGCATGTCGCACGACTTCGAGGTGGCGATCGAGGAAGGGTCGACTTGCGTTCGGGTGGGCACCGCGATTTTCGGAGCAAGAGCAAAACCTTAACCACAGAGCACACAGGGGACACAGGGGAACACGGATGATCCCTCTTCAGGAGTGGGGCGGCGGAGTTACGTTTTCCGTTAAAGTCCATCCGCGGGCGAAGAAAAACGCCATCACTGGCGAACTCGGCGACGCGCTCAAACTCTCGTTGACCACGCCTCCCGTCGAAGGCCGGGCTAACGAAGCCTGCATCGAATTCTTCGCAAGGCTTTTGAAGGTGCCGCGATCTTCCGTTACCATTGCCTCCGGTCAGACCAGCCGGAATAAAGTCATCCGCGTGGCGGGAGTAACCGGGCAGTACGTTCGCGATCGATTGAGCGAATGAGCGTATGACGCCAGGTCGTGCCGGCAGCCGCGGGCAAGAGTGCCCGCGCCACACAACCACAGGAGCCACTTTGACCTTCTCTCAACGCTTCGAAGAAATCCGCACCGGGTTTGAGCGGCCGTTCTGGATTGCGAATATCACCGAGATTTTCGAGCGGCTGGCCTACTACGGGGCATTCGCTTCGCTGGCTTTGTACCTGCAGGAGCAACTGAATTTCTCCACCGAGCAAACCGGCACTCTGACGGGCATCTTCGGCGGCATGGTATGGTTTCTTGCGATTTTCGGCGGGGCCGCGGCCGACCGACTGGGATTCCGCCGCGCCCTTTCGGTGGCCTATCTCATTCTCGGCGCTTCGTATTTCCTGATTGGTTCGATTGGAGCGTCTTGGCTGGCTCCCATGCGCAACGCGGTGCCGCTTGGGCTGTTTGTCGGATTCATCCTCATACTTCCGGCGCTCGGAGTTTCGCTGGTCAAGCCGTGCGTGGTCGGCACCACGGCCCGGGCTTCCAAAGAAAATGTTCGCTCGATTGGCTATTCGATTTATTACACGATGGTCAACATCGGCGGCGCCGCTGGGCCCTATTTTGCGTCGTGGGCCCATCGCCATCTCGGCGTCGAGAATGTCTACCGGGTTGCAGCGCTGAGCGTATTCGCGATGTTCTTTGTCGTCCTGCTCTTCTTCCGCGAGCCGCGTAAAGCCGACGACGCACCCCCGCCTTCCATCGCGACGGTCGCGCGCAACTTCTGCGTTGTGTTGGGAAATTACCGACTGGTCCTTCCCGTATTGTTGGTTGCGTTGGTTCTGCGCATCGCGCTGTGGGTCAAGCCGGAGTGGGCGGTCCCGTGGTGGATATGGATCGGCTTCCTAGTGGTTATGCTCGCGGGCATCAGCCGGTTTATGTGGTTCCTCGTGATTTTCACCGGATACTGGATCGTGTTCTGGCAGCAGTACATCAGTTTACCCGGATTCATCCACGGGTACATCAACTCTCATGCCGACGTCGAAATCATCCTGGTAGTCGATGGGCTGACTGTCATCTGTCTGACTCTGGTGGTGAATTTCCTCACCCGCAAAGTGCCGGCGTTTGCCGCGGTTATTTTGGGGACCGTGATTACGTCGCTCTCGTGGCTGATCCTCGCGTTCTGGCCAACGATCTGGGGCGCGGTGTTCTCGCTGTTCTTCCTGGCGCTGGGCGAGATCATCCAGGCGCCGCGCTACTACGAATACATCTCGCGTCTGGCGCCTCCGGGCCAGCAGGGCACGTACATGGGATTTGCCTTCGTGCCGATCGGCATCGGATCGCTCATCGGAGGGCCGTTTGGCGGATTCCTGTTGCATCATTTTGGAGAAGTGCAACACCGGCCCGCGATGATGTGGTTTTGGATAACAGGGATTGGGCTGGCGACCGCAGCCGGGCTGTGGGTATATGACAGATTTATGAGAACCGCTGCCAACGCCACGTAACGAGATGCCGGAACGCAAGAACAATCCGTTCACGGTCGCAGCCCAGATCCGAAGAGCCCTCAGACACGGGGGCTCGGCCGAGCATGCCACCGGAGTGCAATGGTTCTTCAAAGAAGAGGTCAAGTCGCACGGCTGGTATACAGCTGATTTGCGGAGAGCAGTGAGACAATGCCGGCGGGAGATTTTGCGGGAGTTCGATCTCGACTTTCTGGTGAGAGTCGCTGACGAGTTGTTCTCCGGCAGCATGCTGGAAGAGAAAATTGCTGCCGTGTTTCTCTTGGAGAAGCTGGACGCGCAGTTCGGCGATCGTGAGTTCCGCATGTTCGAGGCGTGGCTGGACCGCATTAGCAGCTGGGCCGATCACGACGGACTGGTGCACTACCTTATCGCGCCGATGGTGGCAGCGAAGCCGGCGCGGGTCAAAGATGTGTTTGGCTGGGCGAAGTCGCCGAACCGCTGGCACCGGCGCGCCGCCTGCGTGGCGCTGATTCAGGGGACCCGAAAGAAGAGGTTCTTGCCCCAAATCAAGACGCTGTCCAACTCGTTGCTCGCCGACCAGGATGACATGGTGCAAAAGGGCCTGGGCTGGCTGCTGCGAGAAACAGCGAAGTACGATCCGAAGCGTACGGTACCGTATCTGACGAAGATTCGCGCGCGGGCTCCGCGCCTGGTGTTGCGAACGGCATGCGAGACGCTGTCGGCGACGACGAGGAAAAAGATTCTGGTCAGGGCCTAGCCTCGTGTATCGTCCCTGCGGGACTCGCTGCCCTTCTCGCGACGCTACCCAGGGCTTGCGCCCTGGGCTATCACATGCCGCCGCTACCGCGGCTGGTACTACCTTGACAACAGGTTCCCGCCAACTAATACTTGTAGTGGCAGAGTGCTAGGTTACACCACGGTCATTCAAAAAGCCCCGGCTTGCCGGGGCTTTTGCCTTTTCTGGCAGCCGCACGAGATGGGCGCTCACGGCTCCCGGATTCGCCCAAATCCCTGCTCTTGTTTACAATAGACGTTTGCCCATGGACCTTGCTGCCATCCAAGCTGCACTGCGCGAACGCAACATTGACGCGTGGCTTTTCTACGATCACCATCATCGCGATCCCATCGCTTATCGCGTTTTAGGCCTACCCACCAGCCTGATGGTGACGCGGCGCTGGTTCTACCTGATCCCTGCCGAAGGCGAACCGGTGAAACTGGTGCACAAGATCGAAGCCGGACACCTCGATTCTCTGCCTGGCAAGAAGCACCAGTACTCCGGCTGGCAGGAGTTGTTCGACAAGCTTAAGTCCATCCTGGCGAATCATCTCGACCTCGCCATGCAGTACTCGCCGAATAACATTGTCTTCACGATTTCGCTGGTCGATGGTGGAACCATCGACCTGCTGCGCGGCCTGGGCAAGAACGTGGTCAGTTCGGCGGATCTGGTGGCGCAGTTCGAAGCCACGTGGAGCGAAGAGCAGATCCAGTCGCACTTCGCGGCGCGCGACAGCATCGATTCCATTGTGGCGGCGGCGTTCCAGGAGATTGGCAAGCGCGTGCGCAATGGCGGCACCAAGGAACACGAAATCCAGCAGTGGTTCATGGAAGCGTTCAGCCGGGAGAATCTAGCGACTGACGATCCGCCGATTGTGGCGGTCAACGCCAATGCCGGCAACCCGCATTATGAGCCTCACGCCAGTCATCCCACGCCCATTCGCGAGGGCGATCTTGTGTTGCTCGACGTGTGGGGCAAGAAGAACACGCCCGCGGCGGTCTACTACGACATCACGTGGATGGGTTTCGTGGGCGGGACTCCGTCAGGGAGAATGCAGGAGATTTTCGAGATTGTGCGCGACGCGCGTGATGCAGGGGTGAAGACTGTGCTCGACGGCATCCATGCTGGCCGGAGCATCGCCGGCTGGGAAGTCGACCGCGCCACACGCGGGCATATCCAGAAAGCCGGCTACGGCGATTATTTCATCCACCGGACGGGACATTCCATCGGGACCGACGTCCATTCCAACGGGGCTAACATGGACGACCTCGAGATCCACGACGAGCGGCGGATTCTTCCCAACTCCTGCTTCTCGATCGAGCCCGGCATCTACCTGCCGGAGTTCGGCGTGCGCAGCGAAGTGAACGTGCTGGTGCGCGCCAAGTCGGCGGAAGTGACCGGGAAAATCCAGCGTGAGATTGTGATCATCTGAATGGCTAATTCCACGACAGACAAGACGAAAGCATTGCCTGCAGAGCCGGTGAGCGTGATGGCTGTGGTCGCACCGGCGGTGGGTTGGCTGATTCCGGGCGCAGGGCACATGATCCAGAAGCGCTGGATTCGCGGCGGCCTGTTGTTTGTGTCGATTGCGACCCTGTTTCTGCTCGGGCTTGCCATGCAAGGCCGCATCTACAAAGCGAACGGCGGCGATATTCTCGACATTCTCGGCTTCATCGGCGACGTCGGTGCGGGGGGTCTTTACATTGTGACATTAGCCATGGATTGGGGCCAGGGCGCGATCGCCTTCGCCACCGCCGACTACGGAACGAAATTCATGATCGTCGCGGGATTGCTGAATTTTATCGCCGTCGCCGACGCGTATCACATCGCCATCGGGAAGAAACAATGAACCAGTTCTCAGTTCTCGGTTCTCAGTTCTCAGTTAAGGGCGCTTCGCGGAGACGCGCACAGTGACCATTACGCTCAATCATTTCAGCGCCGCGGTGGTGTTTGCCCTGTTCGCCTCCATCGTATTCGGCATCACTCACCGCGAGACCACACGCGATATGGTGCGCTACGGCCTGTACTGCTTCGCCATGTTTCTCGGAGGAGTGCTCGTGGCGGGCTGGGCAATGTGGGTGTTGCGAAGATAGCGACACTCTGTTCGTAGAAACGTAGCTTGCTACGTCTCTGCTGGCGGCACGCCAAACGATGGTTAGAAGACGTTGCAAGCAACGTCTCTACGACTTCACCCTAACCACACAAAAGCGTCAAAGATCCTCTTCGTATCGAAACTCAGCCGGCGGTAGAGCGCGACCGCGCGCGCGTTGGCTTCTGTCACCGTCAGCGAGAGCAGGGAAAAGTTTCTTCTCCGCAGACTTCCGACCGTCGCCGCCATTAGCGACTCGCCGATTCGCCGGGAGCGGTATTCCGGCAGCACGCAGACCTGAGTGACGTGGCCGACGTCGTTGCGCACGCGCGAACACAGGATCAATCCGATCAGGCCCTTAGCCTTGCGATCGAGCGCAACAAACGACGAATCGGCATCGAACACTCCGCATCCGGGAAAGCGCACGATGTTGTTCAGGAAGCGCAGAGATCCGCTGAGGGTGTTGTATTGGTCGTTGATCTGGGCATCGACGTGGCCGCGATAGGCGGCCGTAATGACTGCGGCAGACGGTTGGTAGTCGCCCTCGGCCCAAGGGCGGATTTCCACGTCTGGATGCATGGAAACTCTCTCTGGCGACCTGCCCCCCAGCGCCAGCAGCATGAACAGGCGTGGGTGCCGCTGGAATCCCGTATCGAGAAACGGCCGCGACACCGCGTTGGCTTCGTGTGCCAGCAGTTGCGCCTCCACCCGATGGATTCCGGGAGACTGCTGCAACGTCTCGATGACATGGGTCAGGAGCCGAAGCTCGACCTGGCGCGCGTCGGGCAGACGGTTGCCGTTGGTGACGTACAGATCCCCAATCACTCCCTTGCTGCCCTCGTACACGAAAAACGAATAACCGAAGACGCGGCCGCGATCTACAGCCGCATAACCGGGCAGAATTTTGGCATCGACATAGCGGAGAATCATATCCGCCGAGCCGGAGTAATCCCACGAGAGCAGTCGCGACCAGACCTGCGTCTCGTCGTCGAGCAAGGGACGCAAGTCAACGGAAGAAAAATGCCTGAGGTCGAGGATCTCCAAGGGGCTCCTGCAAGCGGCAGCCGCAAAGGCACAGCGGCAAATCTCGCGGCAAAATTCCGAGTGTAGTGGGTTCGCACAGCAGAGGCAAACCCGGCGAACATCGAGCGGCAACAGCCACTCAGTGTCCCGCCCGCTCGGGGTTCGGCAGTTCTGCCTGACGAATGTCTTCGACGAAGCGGTCAATCTCTCGGCGCAGCTTGTTCACAAACAAATCGTAGTCGACTTCAAAGGTCGCGTTCAGCGTCGCCATTGACGGGGCGAGATACTCACGAACGTCGAGCGTGGCGAGCAGTTTGCGGGAGTCCCCTGCGAGCCGCAAGGCCACCATCTGGCCCACATCCTTCAGTTCCGCCTCTTGCCTTAGACCCTGCTGCAACCTTTGAAGTTCCTCAGAGAATCTCTCGAACGACTCGAGGTCGAAGTACAGGTCATTGGCGGAATAGCTGCAGGTGCCGGTGGGATGACGCAACCGACACGCCACCTCAAAAGCGATAGTCGGGGCGAGCCCCGATGTCGGATGCAGTGGCAACAGCGCCTGTGTCAGGCCTCACGCTCCCCCGTGATCTACATCACTTGGGAGGGGGGCGAACTCCGCAATTCGCAACCCCCTCATTCCCCCCGCCCTCGACCCCTAACTCTCACGCCTGCCTGTCTTTACGCTGGCTTCGCCCCCAGAGCGGGTCGTGCTTGGCCTCACCATGTTCTGTGATGCCGGTCACACCAAGTCGGCCTCCTTCCATCGCATAATCAAATCCTGCTTAGTTGAACACCCGGAGTGATTGTTGCTCCTTAGCTGGGGGATCTCGTGGCAAAAGGACGTGTTTCGATAGTTGTTGAGCGCTGCAAGGCCTGTGGCTTTTGCGTGGAGTTCTGTCCCACGCACGTGCTGGCGCTCTCTTCCGCCTTCAATTCGAAGGGCTACCATCCACCGCACGTGGTGCATCCGGAAAAATGCAGTGGCTGCGATCTGTGCGGCATGTATTGCCCGGACTTCGCCATCAATGGAACCAAGATTTCGCAAGACAAGGTCCCGCAGGCGAGTGGAGGTGAGAAATGAAAGCTGATCCACATGGTGTTTTGACGGGAACACACTTTCTCGACGGCGACCACGCCTGCTGTGAAGGCGCATTGGCGGCCGGCGCGAGATTTGCGGCCGGATATCCCATTACGCCCTCGACTGAAATTGTGGAGCGCTTTGCGGCGCGCGTGCCGACGGTGGGCGGAACTTTCATCCAGATGGAAGACGAACTCGCCGCCTCCATCGCGCTGCAAGGCGGAGTATGGGGCGGAGCCAAGGCGTTCACGGTCACATCCGGCCCGGGCTTCTCTCTGATGATGGAGCACATCGGCTACGCCGCTATGACCGAGACGCCCTGCGTGTTCGTCGACGTGCAGCGCGGAGGGCCGTCGACGGGACTCCCCACTCTTCCCGCCCAGGCTGACATGATGCAGGCGCGATGGGGATCGCACGGCGATTACGAAATCATCGCGCTGTGTCCGAACTCGCCGCAGGAATGCTTCGACCTGACCATCAAGGCTTTCAACTTCGCGGAAGAATTTCGCGTGCCGGTGATGTTCATGATGGACGAAGTGGTCGGGCACATGACGGAGAAGGTTGTGATTCCTCCCGCTGACCAGATCGAAGTCACTCCGCGCAAGCATACCCATAAGTCCGTCGAAGAGTACCTGCCCTACGCGACCAACGGCGACATGGTCCCGGAGATGGCGCATGCCGGCGACGGTTACAAGTTCCACATCACGGGACTGACCCACGACGAACACGGCTATCCCAACATGACGCCGCAGACGCAGGACAAGCTGGTGCGCCGGCTGCAGAACAAGATTCGTTCCGCCGCCGATCGTATCTGCCTGTTTGAGGAAGACCGACTCGATGACGCCGACGTGGTCGTGGTTTCTTACGGCATTACGTCTCGCGTCGCGCAACGTGCAATCGACGCGGCCCGCGACCGCGGATTGCGAGTCGGAAAGTTACGACTCATCACCGCATGGCCTTTCCCCGAGAAGAAGATTGCGGAGTTGGCAGCGCACGTCAAAGCGTTCGTCGTGCCCGAACTCAATCTCGGGCAGATGGTTCACGAGGTCCAACGCGCCGCCGACGGTAAAGCAAAGACTTTCGCCGTATCGCATGCTGGCGGCGGAGTACACAATCCTGACGAGATCCTGAACACCATCGTGGAGGCTAGCCGATGCTGAACATTCTGGACAACACGGTCAATCCTGTAGAGCAATTTCTGCGTAGCGATCGCATGCCGCACATCTGGTGCCCGGGCTGCGGCATCGGCACCACGGTGAACTCGTTTGCACACGCTTTGATTGAATCGAAGATTGACCTTGAGTCGCTGGCGCTTGTGTCCGGCATTGGCTGCACTGGGCGCGTGGCTGGGTATGTGAAGCTCGATTCATTTCATACCACGCACGGGCGCGCCATCCCGTTCGCCACTGGGCTGAAGTTGGCAAACCCCAAGCTCAATGTTGTGGTCTACTCAGGCGACGGCGACCTGTCGGCGATCGGCGGAAATCACCTCATCCATGCGGCGAGGCGCAACATCGATCTGAAGGTCATTTGCGTCAACAATCTGATCTACGCGATGACGGGTGGGCAGACTGCGCCCACCACTCCGGGTCACGCGACCACGTCGACCAATCCGTACGGAACGTTTGAGCCGTCATTCAATCTGCCTCACCTGGTCGAGGCAGCCGGCGCGGTGTACGTCGCGCGCTGGACGACCTTTCACGTGCGGCAACTTGCGCGTTCGATCAGCGAAGCCTTTCAAAAGAAGGGATTCTCTTTCATCGAAGTCATCTCACCCTGCCCCACGCTCTACCAGCGCCGCAACAAGATGGGCGACGGCCTGGACACGATGAAGTACTACAAGGAAAAGAGCAAAGTCCGGCACGGCGCGCCTACCAGCGAAGTCGGGCTCACCCTGAACGGAGAGATCGTGGTCGGCAAATTCGTGGACCGCGACCGTCCCGACTATCAGACGATGATGCGCGCGCAATATGTGGAATCGCTGGGCGAGCGCTACATCGAAGAACCAGAAACGGAGTGCGTATGCGGCTAACCGAGATTCGTGTTGCAGGGTTTGGCGGCCAGGGGGTCATCCTCTCGGCCATAGTGCTGGGCAAGGCGGCGTCCATTTACGAAAATGGGTTCGCGACCATGACGCAGAACTTCGGTCCGGAGGCGCGCGGCGGCGCGTGCAGCGCCCAGCTTATTCTCTCCGATGAACCGGTGCTGTATCCCTACCTAACCCAGCCCGACATCATGGTCGTCATGTCACAGGAGGCGTACAACCGCTTCGCGCCAGAACTGAAACCGCAAGGCCTTCTGATCGTGGAAGAAGATCTGGTGCGCGTCTCCGATCTCAAGGGAGATCCCAAGGTCTACAGCATTCCGGCAACACGCATCGCCGAAGAACTGGGCAAGCGCATGGTGCTGAATTCCGTGATGGTGGGATTCTTCACCGCGGTCACGAAGCTTCTGACTGCCGACGCAGTACGCAAAGCTGTGGCCGACTCGGTGCCGCCGAGTTTTCGCGAGGTGAATCTGAAGGCGTTTGAAAAGGGATACGAATACGGCAACAGCGCGCTGGCCGGAGCCCTGCCGAAACCGGACGTCGAAGAGTTGGCATATTCGAAAGAGTAGATTAGCGATCGAGAACAGCCACGTAAGGTGAAAGCGGGTCGACCTCTCTTCAGATCTATTCGGCTGCCCGGTCCACACTATGCGACCAGCCATTCCTTTCTAGAACCAACGTCGCACGCGCGCGCGGTACTGTTCGTACTCGTCTTGGAAGGCCTCTACCAGCTTTCCTTCTTCGACAGGGATCACCGTCCAGTTGAGGTAGGCAATCATGAAAGGCAGAACAACGACTGGCCAGATCTGTTTCAGCAATGCCGCCTCGCCGAGGTAAGCGATGGTCAGGCCGACATACATGGGATTTCGAGTGAAGCGGTACGGTCCGCATGTCACCAGCTTCGCCGATGACTTGCCCGGAACCGTTGTAGTTTTAGCCTTACGGAAAAGTACTAGGCCCCATCCTGCAATTCCCGCACCCACAACAAACAACACGCCGCCGACTATCGTACTCACCTGGGCCGCCCGTGGAGAGATGGTGCCATGATGCACACGTTCCAGGGCTACACCAAGGAGATATGCCAGAACGAATACCCAAGGAACTGGCAGATGCATCAGGAACCTAACGGGATTCTTCATACCGTCAACTCTCCTCTGCCGTCTGCCACTAGTCGCCTTAAGAGTGACCCAGCAGTAACATTCTTGCACGGCTCGTAGTTTACGAAACCGTGACCATCTCAATACTGAGAAACTGCAGGTGAAACTGTGCTCTTGCGGCTGCATGCCCACAACTACTGCCAGGCATATACTTGGACCGATAGTTGGAAAGGAAGAGCCGTATGAATCGTAAAGGTCTTCTGTTCGCGGTGATATTGACTTTGGCCTCTCTGGCGTTGGCACAGAGCACACCGACGCAAGCATCTCCAGCTCCACCCAATCCCCCTAAGAGCGCTCCTGGCCCCCATGACCATATGGGCCCTGAGCACCATGGGCAGATGATGGAGATGCATAAACATATGGAGGCCATGAAGGCCGACGTGGACAAGATGAAGGCATCCCTCGATCAACTCAAAGCCAACGTGGCTCAAATCAGCGACGCCGCGGAGAAGGAGCGCTGGCAAGCTAACGTAGACCTGTGGACTGTGATGGTCGGCCACATGGAACAGATGATGAAGCACATGGAGGCCATGGGTCCGGGAATGGGGATGAAGGGTCATGGCACTATGCACCACGACGATATGGGCGGTCCGCCTGCTCCTCCGCCACCCGCACCCAAGCCGGAGTAGTTCGCTCCTCCGTGGGACTGAAATCGATGTCGGGCCCGCCACTTCACTCGGAAGTTTGTAGCCCAGAGGCCGGCTAAATGGCGGCGGGGCCGCAGCAGCTACGGTTTGGGAGCAGTCGCGGAGACCCAGTAATAATCCACGTTCTGAGGCGCGAAGTGGCCGAGGAACAACACGCGCCGTCCCTCAGTTCGCCCGGCGACATCCCTCTTCCATGTCGCTGGAGCCACCAGCAGATGTTCCTCGGCCGGGACGTTGCCCGACTCGTAACGCGCGATCGTCTGGTTGCGATAAAACGCCAGCCCGTACTCCATCTCGCGGGGAACGCCGCAGACCGCGAGCGGAAGCTGGTGCATTTCTGCTTTGGCAATTGTCTGGGACAGTGGACGTGCAGACAACGTCTGATCCACCGAGGTTGCTCCGAGCTTCACCACCGCCCATACCGACAGCAGCACCGGAATTAACGTCACAAAGCGCAGCATGCGCAGCCCCAGTCGGCTCGCGAGCGTCATCGCGATAGCGGCACAGAGCACGAAGGCAACAGCTAGCGCGACAAGCATCGGCCGACCAGCAGGCAGCCGGTGCTGAGTTATGAGATAGGCAATCAGCACAGACGGAGTGATCGGTGCGGCAGCCACGAGCGCATGCAGCACTGCCAGCCACTTCGAAACGGCTCGACCTTCCTCGTCCTCAAAACTCTGGCGCAGGTACTCTGCGAGCAATACTGCTCCCGCGGGAATTGCGGGAAGAATGTAGCCGGGGAGCTTTGACCGCGAGAGGGAGAAGAACACCACCGGCACAATGAGCCAGCAGCAGGCAAACAGGCTTAGCTGCAGTTCGAGATCGGGCTCGGCAGGGACTGATTTGCGCTCCGCCCACCAGACGCGCAGAGTCTGGACGAAAGCTGCGACTACGAATACCGTCCAGGGCACAAGTGCGAGCGCAGTCACCGGCAGGTAATACCAGAACGGCTGGCGATGATGGTAGAGATCGCTGGAGAAGCGGGCCAGATTGTGTTGAAGGATAAACTCGCGGAAGAATTGAGGATTCCGCACCTGCACCGCGAAATACCACGGCAAGGCGACTGCACAGAACAACAAGATGCCCGGCCACCAGAGAGTTCTGACGACGAGGCGCGGTTCGCGCGCAGCGAGTGCGAACATCACAATAACGGCTCCCGCGAGAAACGGCGCTACTGGCCCCTTCGCCAGCATGCCCAGCGCCATGAAAACGTAGAACAGGGCAAGATAGGTCCGCTTATCCGTCTCGCGCCAGGTCCACCACGCGAGCATCCCAATAGCGAAGGCGGCGGCCAGCGCCATGTCCATCGAAGCGGCATGGGCGTAGCCAATCACTCCAGCACAAGAAGCTGCGATGAGTGCGGCATCGACTTCCACGCCACGACGAAAACGGCGGAAGAAAAAATAGACGGCGAGCACGAGGAGAGTGGCGTCAATCGCCGCCGGCACGCGAGCTGCCACATCGCTGACACCAAGCACGGAGTAGGCCAACATCGCCTGCCAGTAATACAGCGGCGGCTTTTCCAGCCAGGCGTGCCCACCGAGAGTAGGCGTGATCCAGTCGTGGCGATCGAGCATTTCGCGCGCGACTTGCGCGTAGCGGGGCTCGTCAGCGCCGATCAGCCCGAACTGCCCAACACCGTAGAAAAACAAGAACGCACAGAAGCCGGCCATCAGCAACGCGTCTGTGCGGGCACGGTTGGTCATGAGGAAACTGTTGATTGTTGATTGCTGCTTGTTGATTGAAAACCCCATCAGCCCGGAGTTCGGGCGCCTCAATCAACAATCAAGAATCATCAATCAACAATTGCTTTTCTATTGTACGGAAGGTCCGCGGCGGAGCTGGAAAAGAACCTGGCGCACCGCTTCGGCAAGCGGGCCGTCGACCGAGCATCCGCTGGCACACTCGTGGCCTCCGCCGCCGAAGCTTTCGGCCACGTGGGCAACGTCGAGTTTGCCCTTGCTGCGCAGGCTCACACGGTATCGCCCTTCCGGCATCTCCCGAAAGAACGCCGCTACCTCGACACCACCGATCGAAAGAACGTAGTTCACCAATCCTTCGCAGTCTTCTTCGATCGCGCCACAGCGTTCCATCTGTTTTTGCGTCACCCATGCGTAGCCGATGCGGCCTTCTACATTCAGACTCCGCAGCGCTTCGCCGAGCAACCGGATCTTCGCGATGGAGTGAGCAAAATAGATGCCGCGCGCGCAGAGCGCTGGATCGGCGCCGGCCAGAACGAGTTCACGTGCCAGGGCGAACGTGTTCTCATTCGTCCCCTGAAACATGAACGATCCCGTGTCGGTCATCAGCGCGGTATAAAGACAAGTCGCCATCTCGGGAGAAAACTTCACGCCCGCTTCCCGCGCCAAGCGGAACACCATTTCGGCCGTGGCCACGGCATGGGGATCGATCCAATTGACGTGGGCGAAAGGACGTCCGCTGACATGATGGTCAATGCTGATGAGAAAATGATCTTCCAGTCCTTCCAGCCGGGTGCGATGAATGCTGTCACACTCCAGAATGATCGCGGCTTCGTAACTCCCCACGACGCGGCACGATTGCACCACCTGATCGGCGAATGGAAGCGAGCGGTAGATGCGGGGAACGCCATCGTGCAGCACGACATCCGCTTTCTTGCCCATGGCGCGGAGAACCTGGCAACAGGCCAGCGCCGATCCGACAGCGTCGCCGTCGGGCCGCGCGTGCGAGGTCAGCACGAAACGATCGTGCTGTCCGATCTGCCGCAGTACATCCTCGAGCATGTCGCTATGGCTTCTTTGCACTATGCCTTCTTTGCACCCGGTAGCTTGCGAACCTTACTTCTCTTCTTCGCGCGAGCTAACAATTCCTCGACACGCGCCTTCTCCCGCTCCGCACGATCGAGCCGAAAGTACAATTCCGGAGCGCGCCTCAGGTGTAGGCGCTCGACCAGTTCATGCCGGATGTATTCGCGCGCCGCTTCCAGACCCTCGAGGCTCTGGTCCGCATCCGCGTCGTCACCCTCTACATTGACCCAGACCTGCGCCGACCGGCCATCATCGGCTATATGGACCGCAGTCACGCTCACCAGGCCAATCCGCGGATCGGCCAGTTCGCCTTCGACCAGCGTCTCAATCTCCTCGCGCAGAGCCTCGCCGACCCGCCCGCGATGGTACTTCAGCCCGCGCTTCTCCAAGATCGGCACCTCAGGTAAAACGCATGAGAATATCAGAAAAACCGGTGCAAGTGTTGGCCTGTTGGCTCGCGCGTGCAGCGCTATTGTCGCGCGCTTTGGTGGAAGAGGGTTAAGTACGGAGGTAACAATGTGTTAGACGCTGTTGCGATCTTCAGCGGTGCTCGAAGAACACCTAGAAGTATTCGACAAACGAATCGGCCACATCTGCGCCGTGATTGTTAGCGATGCGCGTGGCCGCGCGCTCCACGTTCTTCATCAGCCCATCCAAGTAGTCACGTGAACTGGAGACGCTGACCACGCCAATCGTAGCGCGGTTCCAGAGTTCAGCGGCATCGAGTTCGGCGACGGAAACGTTGAAGCTCGTACGCAGCCGGTCTTTTAAACTGCGCACGACCTGGCGCCGATCCTTGATCGACTGCGCCGCTTCGATGTGGAGTTCGAGGGTGAGAAAAGCGATCATCCGGGATAAGAGGCTAGGGTTCAGGGGTTAGAAACCTGACCCCTGGCCTCTGACCCCTAATCCCTGCTTTACGCAATCACTTCGGCCGCGATCCGCTCCGTGGCAAAGGCCTCGATCACATCGCGCGCTTTGATGTCGCCGTAGTTTGCGATCGAGATGCCGCACTCCATGCCGTTGGTGACTTCTTTGGCGTCGTCCTTAAAGCGCCGCAGCGATCCGACCTTGCCTTTGAACACGACCACGCTGTCGCGCAGCAGACGGACTTCCGAATCGCGCTTGATCACGCCATCCAGCACTCGGCAACCGGCGATGGTTCCCACTTTCGGAATGCGGAAGGTTTCGAGAACCTCGGCGCGGCCCTGGTAGGTTTCCTTGATCGTCGGTTCGAGTAAGCCGGTCATGGCACGCTTGATCTCGTCTTGCAGTTCGTAAATGATCGAGTGCAAGCGAATATCGACTTCTTCCTGTTCGGCCAGTTCCTGCGCCTTGCGTTCCGGACGCACGTTGAAGCCGATGATGATGGCGTTCGACGCCGAGGCCAGCAGCACGTCGGTTTCGGTGATGGCACCCACGCCGGAACGCAGCAGTCTCAGGCGAACCTTGTCGTTCGAGAGTCGCGAAAGTAAATCGCTGAGCACTTCCACCGAGCCCTGCACATCGCCCTTGAGGATGATGTTCAGTTCCTTGGTGCCCGCGGTCTTGATCTGCTCGGCCAATCCTTCCAGCGATACGCGGGAACTCTTGGCGAGCGCAGCTTCGCGGGCTTTTTGCTCGCGATATTCGGAGATGCCGCGGGCCTTATCGCGATCCGCGACGACAACGAACTGATCCCCGGCCTGCGGCAGACCCTCCATGCCCAGAATTTCAACTGGAGTGGACGGTGGCGCGGATGTCAATACCGCCCCGCGATCGTCGAACATGGCGCGAATCTTGCCATAAACATTGCCCACCACGAAGTTGTCGCCGGCAATAAGTGTGCCGTTTTGCACCAGCACCGTGGCCACAGGTCCGCGACCGCGGTCGAGTTTCGCCTCAAGGACCACGCCAGTCGCAGCGCGCTCCGGAGTCGCCTTCAACTCTGCCAAATCTGCCACCAGGCAGATCATTTCCATGAGCAGGTTGAGGTTGGTTTTCTTCTTCGCAGATACGTCGACGAACACCGTCTTGCCGCCCCACTCTTCCGGCACCAGGCCGCGATCCGCGAGTTGTTTCTTCACGCGGTCCGGCAATGCGTCCGGCTTATCGATCTTGTTCACGGCGACGATGATCGGAACCTCGGCGGCGTGCGCGTGATCGATGGCCTCCACCGTCTGCGGCATGACGCCGTCATCCGCGGCCACAACGAGCACCACGATGTCGGTTGCCTTGGCTCCGCGCGACCGCATGCGGGTGAACGCTTCGTGACCCGGCGTATCCAGGAACACGATTTCGCGCCCGAATGCTGGAGACTCTTTGTCGGTAATTCGAACTTTGTAAGCACCGATGTGCTGGGTGATGCCTCCAGCTTCGCCTCCAGCTACGTCGGTGAGTCGGATGGCATCCAGCAGCGTGGTCTTGCCGTGGTCGACGTGACCCATGATCGTAACCACGGGCGGACGCGGCGTGACTTCGACGGCGGAATCTTCCCCGCTCCCCGCGGCAGCGTCAATGTCTTTCGAGGCCTGCTCTTCGAACGTGATCACATTCGTTTCAGCGCCGAAGAACCGCGCCATTTCGCTGGCCAGTTCCGCATCAAGGGTCTGGTTCACCGTGGCGAAAACACCGCGCCCGAGCAGGCGTGAGATCACATCCTTCACACGGATATCGAGTTTCTCCGCCAGATCCTTAACGCTGATGCCTTCCGTGATGGTGATATTGCGCGTGATCGGCATCGGCTCATTCGACACCACCATGCGCGGCGGTGGCGTGTAGCCCTTCATGGGGCCTTCTTTTATGCCACGCGGAACATAGCGCTGGCCGGGCCGGCGAGCTGGAGCGCCCGGGCGAGCACCGGGACGAGCTGGTCCCGGAGGCGGCAGTCCTGGACCAACGCCGAGGGGACGGGCCCCTGCGGGCGCCGTGCGCGTGGGATGCATGGGACGGCGCTCGCCCGGCCGCAATGGTCGCGGCGGACCTCCGCCGGGCACCTGCGGACGCGGACGCTGAAAAATTGGCTGCCCCGGCACCGGACGCCCGGGCGCGGGACGCATGGTTCCTGCGGCGGGAGCACCAGTCTGCGCTACCGGCGCAACGATCCGTGGCGGCGGAGCTTTGTACACCGGACGCGGTCCCGTCTGCGGAACAATCATGCGCGGAGCGGGAGGCGGCGGCGGACCCGTAACCACAGGTGGAACTGGACGCGGCGCGGGCGCAGGCGGCTGCGGCGCGGCCGATGCAGTCATCGGCGGTGCAGTCGGCGCGGGTGGCGCAACCACTGCCGCCGTGGTCGGCGTCGCCGGGCGCGGCGGAGCTACCACGGGAGGCACTGCGACGGTCACCGGAGCAGCAGGTTTCTCGATCGCGGGAGGAGCCACCACTGCGGCGTGCACTGGAGGCGCAGGCGCCGCCGGTGCGACCACTGTTGGAATCGCAGCCGGAGGTGGCGCAGGTCTTGCTATCGGAGGCGCAATCACGGTTCGAGCCACCACGGGAGGCGCTACGGGCCGCGGCGGGGGCGCGACCGCTTCTTTCTGTTGCGTGATGGCCTTCAGCACATCTCCTGGCCGCGAGATGTGCGACAAGTCGATCTTGGTTTTGATTTCTTCTTCGCCGCGTAGCGGGCGCGCAGAGCGGGCGGACGTCGTCTGCGTTTCGGACGAGCCGCGAAGATGTACTCGTACTTTTTCCGCTTCATGCTCCTCGAGCGAACTGGAATGGGTCTTCTTCTCCGTCACCCCGACGAGCGGTAGCGCGTCGAGAATGGCTTTGCTTTTAACTTCCAGCTCCCTGGCGAGATCGTTGATTCGAACCTTGCTCATCCGGCCTTTCTTGTACTCCGAGTTGCGCCTAGGTCTTCATTGCAGCCTCACGGAGTCAGCGTCCTGCACTCGCACGCCATCGCAGATGTCGGCGCGTGCCATCTTTGTCACAACGTGACTATTCAGTTGTTTCCGGAGCGGGGCCGTCTTCTGGCCCGTGCTCGTCGTTTTCGTCTGAGGCGGCTTCGGCTTGCACCGTCGCCTCAGGAGCCGCCGCCTGTTCGCCTTCCGCGGCAACTTCGCCGGCCGCCACATCAGCGGCAGCTTCCGGCGCAGCATCTTCGGGTACAGCTTCGCCCTCTGCGATCACGCCTTCGGCCGCGACTTCACCTTCGACAACGCCGGCCTCCAGGCTCGCAAAGTAATTATTCACCGCGAGGCTGATTTTTTCCACCGTCTTGGGCCCGATCCCCTCGATGGCCTCAAGCTGTTCCGGCGTCATATCGGCCAAGGCTTCGACCGTGGTCACGCCAGCGGCGCTGAGCTTCTCTACCAGCCCTTCGCCTAGGCCGGTAACGCTTTCGAGCGGAGTCGTAGCCGGTGGCGCCATTGCCGCCATCTGCAGTTCGACTTCCTGGCGCTTCTCTTCCTCGCTCTTGATGTCGATCTTCCAGCCGAGCAGCTTCGCCGCCAGACGGACGTTCTGCCCCTTCTTGCCGATGGCAAGAGAAAGCTGGCTGTCATCGACGACGACTTCGAGGTGCTTGTCCGCGCTGTCGACCACAGTCACGCGGCTGACTTTCGCCGGCTGCAATGCTTTCTCCGCAAAGGTGACCGCATCTTCGTGATACTCGATGATGTCGATCTTCTCCCCGCGCAACTCGCGGATGATCGACTGTACCCGCATGCCCTTCATGCCAACGCAAGCGCCCACCGCGTCCACATCCTTGTCTTTGGACATGACCGCGATCTTCGTCCGCTCGCCAGCTTCACGGGCGATAGCACGGATTACGACGGTTCCGTCGTAGATCTCGGGAACTTCCGTCTGGAACAAATGCTGGACCAAGTCCGGCGCCGCACGCGAAACCACCACGCCGGGGCCCTTGGCAGCTCTTTCGACGCGGGCAATCACCACCCGGACTCGTTCGCTAATGGCAAACGATTCCAGCCGCGATTGTTCCTTGCGCGGCATGCGCGCTTCCGCCTTGCCGATGTCAAAGATCACATCGGGGCCTTCAACGCGCTTCACTGTGGCGTTGACGATTTCACCGACACGTCCGATGTATTCGTTGTAAACCGTGTCGCGTTCCGCTTCGCGAACTTTCTGGAAAATCACCTGCTTCGCCAGTTGTGCCGCGATGCGTCCCAGGATTCCTTCGGTGACCTTGGGAATCTGGAGCTCGCCGCCGACCTCCAGATTCGGATCGACCTTGCGCGCGTCCTCGAGCGTAATCTGCAGATTGGGATCTTCCACCTGCTCCGGGGTCTCCACTACGGCCTTCACCGCAAAGGCATTGATCTTGCCGGTTTCCTTGTCCAGCTTCGCGCGAAGATTCTCCTGCGACTTGTAGTACTTGCGCGTGGCCATGACTATGGCATCTTCCACCGCGCTGACCACAATCTGCGGATCAATCCCTTTTTCCCGGCTGAGTGCGTCGATCGTGTTGTAGAGCTCGCTAGCCATAAGAAACCAATTTAGAAATTGAGTAATTTAGTAATTGGGAAATTGAACCCCATTTGGCCGAACGCACTGATTTTCAATTTCTGAATTACTAAATTTCCCAATTGCTCAATCTCTCTAGATCTCCGGCACCAAATTCGCCCTCTCCACGTTGGCGAACTCAATCTCTATCTTCTCGCCGGCGGCCGTGCCCATCTTTTTGCGCGACTTGTGGCTGGCCACGCTCAAATCCAGTGTCAGGCGGCCATCCGTGAAGCTCTCCAGCCGCCCTTCAAAGTACTGGTTATTATTCACCGGCTGCCGTGTCTTCAACTTCAAGCGGCTGCCGGTGAAGCGGCTGAAATCCGCCGCCTTGATCAACCTTCGATCCAACCCGGGCGAAGAAACTTCCAGCGTGTACGAGCCCGGCATCACGTCTTCAACTTCCAGAATCGTGCCAAACTCGCGGCTGAAGTTCGCACAGTCTTCGTGCGTGACCCCGGCCAGCGGATCAGTCCCGGCCGCGACCTTGTCGAGAAACACCCGCAGCATGCGCGCCTTGCCTCCGCCGAGGAACTCGACTTCCACCACTTCGAGCCCGCTGGAGGCGGCTACGCGGTCCGCGATTTCCCGCACACGATCAACGTCAAGCGCCATGAATCCAGTAGCTTACAGGCGATGGCAGCTACCACCGAAGGGCCAAACTAAAAAGTGGGCTTGCGCCCACTGGTGTGCTTCGCCAAAAGCCGGTTACACAGCAGTTCTCAGTTCTCTAATATACGCGCCCGGTGGTTAAAAGACAAACCAGTGAGAGCCGAGAAACTGGGGTTTTGAGTGTTAT